>CAKPUX010000026.1 GCA_934193095.1 uncultured Dialister sp.
GGATGACCGTGATCCCTGCGAGTGCCCAGACCATGAGGAAGCCGCGATGTGTTTTCATTTTGCCTCCTTAGGGAAAGCCGCTATGGGTCTCAAGTGACTGGTGATTAGTATAGCGATTTGTTAACTTCTGAACTTAGTGAGAAATGGTGGAACGTTCTTGGCTCCCCATCGGGGGAGCTGCCCGAAGGGCTGAGGGGGCTACGTAGTGGTATTGCTTGAAAGTGTTGGAATATCGATAGCATCAGACTATTCAACATAGCACGCTATACCGCTAGCATGCCCCTATTGCCTTCGGCACTTCCCCCGAAGGGGGAAGCAAGACGTTACGTAGCTAACGATTTCCTTAACTTAATAGCATTACCCAAAGGGGGAAGCAAGTCGCTACGACGCTAATTCTGACTACATTTGTATGTCGATTGAAAGTCCTCTTAATCGAAATACGCAATACTGGTGACTAAATACCACCTTCGGGCATCGCCCCATACATACTTGCGGCGAAGCCGCCACCTACATTCCTAATTCCTAATTCCTAATTTTTTCCCCTGATCCCCTTCTCACATCATATCCGGCGGCGGTTCCTGATTGGTGAGTTCATAGAAGAGCGTGAACTGGCCGGCGAAGAGAAGCTTCACCGTATCGACGGGGCCGTTACGGTTCTTGGCGAGGATGATCTCCGTCTCATTCTTCTGCGGATTGTCATCCTCCATGTCGCGGTCGTAGTACGCGGGACGGAAGAGGAAGGACACCATGTCCGCATCCTGCTCCAGAGAGCCGGATTCTCGCAGGTCAGAAAGGAGCGGGCGGTGGTCCTGACGGGCCTCGACGCTTCGGGACAGCTGCGAAAGAGCGATGACCGGGACATTCAGCTCACGCGCCAGACTCTTCAGCGATCGGGAGATCTCGGAGATCTCCTGCTGGCGGTTATCTCCGTTTCGGAGCGTATTCTTCGCCTGCATGAGCTGAAGATAGTCGATCATGATGATGTCGAGCCCCTGCTCCGCCTTGAGGCGGCGGCACTTGGAGCGGATCTCCGAGACGGAGACGCCCGGCGTATCATCGATGAAGAGCGGCGCATCCATGAGGACGCTGGCCGCAGAGGCGAGCTGGTCCCACTCCTTCTGCGTGGAGATCCGCCCGGTGCGGAGCTTCGCGCTGTCGACGAGCGCGGTCGAGCAGAGCAGTCTTTGCACGAGCTGCTCGCGTGACATTTCCAGCGAGAAGAAGGCGACGTGCTTGTGCGCCGAGGAAATGCTCATGTTCTTCGCGATATTCAGCACAAAAGCCGTCTTGCCCATGGATGGACGCGCCGCCACGATGATGAAGTCGCCCTTCTGGAAGCCGCTCGTCAGTGCATCAAGGGAAGGGAATCCGCTGGCAAGCCCTGTGATGGACTCCTTGTTCTTGAATTTCCGCGTGATCTCCTGCAGCTCATTCTGCACCGCCTCGCCGATCGAGGTGAAATCTGAGCGGCGATCATCCCGCGTCACGGCAAGGATCGTTTTCTCCGCATTGTCCGTGATATCCTCGACATCATCACGCTCCGAGTACGCCTCATCCGTGATGACGCCGGCTGCATCGATCAGCCGCCGGAGCTTCGCCTTGTTTGCGACGATGTCAGCGTGGCGGTCCACCATCTTCGTGGTGGCCACATTCGCCGGCAGATCATTGACATAGAGGACGCCCCCCACATCATCCAGACGCCCCATGCGCTTCAGCTCTTCCGTCACCGTCAGGATATCCGCCGGCTCGCCCTTGTGCGCCAGATTCAGGATCGCCTGAAATACGATCGCATTCGCTTCGCGGTAGAAATCCGCGGCCGTCAGCTTGTCCTCGGCCGTCATGATCGCGTCCTTGTCGAGCAGCATCGCCCCCAGGACGGACTTTTCCGCGTCAATATTCTGCGGCGGAATGCGCGTCACGATCATCGTATCCGTGTCCGGCTTCTTCCCCCAGCCCTCTTTCTTCCAGTTGCCCTTCGGCTTGCTCTCGTTCTCTGCCATGGTGTTCTCCTTTGCATCAATATTTGCTTTATTATACGGTTTCCCCAAGGAAGGGACAAGCGAACAGTTGTGAGGGGTGACCGGTGACTAGGAGGCATTAGGCTCTCTCGTATCGTCATTTCGAGCGAAGCGAGAAATCTTTGTCATTCACGGTCAAAAGGACAATGCCAGGAAACCGCAAATGGAAAGCCTGCTATCCACTGACCATCGGGCATCGCCCAGCTTGATTTGCGGCGAAGCCGCCACCTAACCCCATTGAACCCGTTGAACCCATTGAACCTTTATAGTAGGAATGAGTGACTGGTGACTAAATAGCACCTTCAGGCATCGCCCCTAGCTCCTCCTGTGAGGAAAACGCTTTTCGCATTTCCCATCCGCCTTTCATCCCGCCAGTACCCTATCCGCCTCGCTGCGCTCGCCACCTTCCCTCGAGTGGTAATACTATTAAGTTAAGGAAATTGTTAGCGCCGTAATGACTTGCTTCCCCCTCCGGGGGAAGTGCCGAAGGCAATAGGGGCATGCTAGCGGTATAGCGTGCTATGTTGAATAGTCCGATGCTATTGATATTCCAACACTTTCATGCAATACCGCTACGTAGCCCCCTCACCCCATCGGGGAGCTCCCCCGATGGGGAGCCAAGAACGTTCTGCCGCTTAACTTAATGGCATTACCTAGAGGGGAAGGCTTACGATACAAGGACATCATTCTCGCCCATTCTTCGGGCATCGCCCCTTTTCCTCATTTGATCCTCGTCACCCTGACACGCCCCGTGTACATAGCGACTGCGATCTCCTTCTCATGCTTTCCATCCTTCGTCCGAAGCCGCATGGTATACTTCCCATTTCCTTCCGAGCCCGCGAAGCCATCCTTGCGGAAGACGACATAGAGCCTTCCCCCTGCACGGATATTGGCAGGCAGCGTCCCCCGCGGCTGGATGAATTTCACCCCGCGCTTGGTGAGGTACGACACACGCCCCGCCTCCTCGTCGCAGTAGAAGGTGACCGACATCGCCGCCATGGTTATATCCTCATGCCCGCTTTTCACCAGCATCTGCGCCTCGCGGATCGCCGAAGCCACCTCCTCCGATGCAAGATCGAGCTCCCTCTCCTCCTGCCAGTCCCAGAGCATCGGCACCGCTGCCGCAGAGGCGAGTGCAAAGAGGAAAAGGACGAGCAGCAGCTCAGAGAGAAGAAAGCCCGAGCGATGCGAGAAGGAAAGCCATTCCCACCGTTTCCTGCACCCCATACGCCAAAGCACCTCCGATCGCCAGGAAGGGCACGAAGCGGATCTCCGTCCTTCGCCCCAGCCGTCCCCGCAGAAGCAAAAACGCACACCATAAAAGGGCCGCCAGCGATGTCAACCATAGAGAAAGAAGGCCATACATCGGAAGCAGCCAAAGCGAAGAGGCCGCGGCCAGAAACACATCCGCAAGCCCCAGAGATCGTCTAGAGATCAGATACAGCAGTCCATAGAGCGCCCCCATTCCTACGCCCGTCAAAAGACAAAGGAGAAACGCCCCTCGGGAGAGCATCAGGAAAGCGCCGCATACCGAAAGAACGAGCGGCCAGCCATCCGACACATACCCCGTCCGCACATCCTCCAGCGCCGGAAAGAGCAGGAAAAGCAGATAGACCCATCTCGCCCACGAGCCTCCCAGCGCAAGTATCACGCCAAAGCCGAGTCCCAGCGCCGCCACGACGCCCCATCCCCGCCGCCCTGCAAAGATCACGCCGCTCGTCAGAAGGTCGAACATTCGCATAGGGAGCTCCTTTCGATGTTTAGTGACTTGTGACTAGTGACTAGTGACTAGTAGCTAGGGATTAGGGATTAGGGATTAGGAGCACCAAGCGACTAGCGACTAGTGACTAAATGCCACCTTCGGGCATCGCCATTATTTTTACTTGCGGCGCTTCTATATTTTTATGCGCCGCACCACCATTTCGCATTTCTCATTTCTAATTTCTCATTCAAGCGAAACTTTCAAATGGAATCAAAGGGCGAGCCGCTCCACGGGATAACCCTGAGCCCTCATTTCACTCATACCCTCTCTTCTTCCGATAATTCAGCGCCATATCTGCCACGCCGAGATACACCGTGAAGAGCTGCAGGAGAGGGATCCAGATCGAAATGATGACAATGAGCAGACGCAGCCGCTTCACCACCGGATAGATATGCGGCAGCCACCAGAGCGTCGCGATCCCCTGGATCCACAGCACGAAGTAGCACACCGCGCCTACATTGTACGCAAGATCCTTCACCTGCTCGGTGAGCGGCATGTACTGCGTCCCTACAGCCAGAAGAAGGAGCAGCAGTACCCAGCGCGGGAAATGCCAGCGCTCCAGCGGAGGAAACTGCGGAAAATCCGTCAACCCCAGACGGCGGAAAACCACCTTCTCGATCTGCATCACCGCCCAGGCGAGCACCATCGGTGCCATCACCATCGCCGCCGGGATCATCTTTCGGATCGTTTTGATCATTTCCTCCGTCTGCTGATTCACCTGATCCAGCTGATCCCCGGACGCCATGAGCCCCGACATCTCCTTTGCCATCCCCTGCATCTGATCCAGCGTACTTCCATACACCTGATCCCAGGGCATCCCCATCATGACCACCGTACCCAGAAGATTCAAAAGCATCGCGAAAAACATCACGACCACGATCGTCCCAAAGGTGCGGAGCGCCGAGCAGTGCTTCTGATAGCAGTACGCCATCGCGATCCCTGCGAAGCCGAACATCACCACCAGAAAGAACGCCGTCGTGATCCCAAAGAACGCCGAGTCCAGGATCATGATCCCCGACGTCGCGATCACCGCCCACTTCACACCCTCGCGGATCCCCATGTACGCGATCGGCAGCGGCAGCGAAAGCAGCGCCAAAAGAGAAATCCCCGGCACATAGAAGCCCACCATAGAAAGCACCACGGCGAGTGCCGTACACATTCCCGCCAGGACGACCGCATTCGTGTCGCCCGCTTTGAACTGATTCATAACTACTCCTTCCAG
This sequence comes from uncultured Dialister sp., assembly GCA_934193095.1. Classification (GTDB taxonomy): domain Bacteria; phylum Bacillota; class Negativicutes; order Veillonellales; family Dialisteraceae; genus Dialister. Next base: position 5,003 of record CAKPUX010000026.1, read on the forward strand.
AAATATAAATGTATATCGCCTTTTTATACCCATATTCTATCATACTTAAAGAAAGAATAGGAAAAGGGTTAAAGGTTCAGGGTTCAGGGTTAGCTCACAGGGCGTACTGCCTATAGATTGAGCAAAAGAGGTTCAACAGGGTGGTGCGGCGCATTTCGTCATCCTGAGCGAATGCTATCCTCGCATCGTCAGCCTTCCCCTAGAGGGGAAGGTGCCCCGAAGGGGCGGATAGGGCACAGGCGGTATGAAAGACAGATGAGGAAAGTGGAGCGGTGGCGGCACATATGGGAAAACCGTGAGTCCCTCACCGCGAATGACAAAGATTTCTCGCTTCGCTCAAAATGACGATACGGGAGTCTCCTAGTCTCTTAGTCTCCTAGCCACACATTTTGCACCCGTAAAACCTGTTCCCCCTCAACCCGAGCCCGCTCCCCCTTCGTATTTTCTCCCACCACATTTCCCAATTTCCTTCCCCCATGTGATATAATAGGAAAAGCGACTATGAACGGCTTTTATTTTTGACATACAATGCAAAAATATTTTTTAGAGCCGGCGACTGCCGGCTCCGACAACTGAATAGGAGGTTCTATCCATTTTGGCAAAAGCAAGATTACAGATCATTCCATTAGGAGGTCTTGGAGAAATCGGGAAGAACATGACTGTATTCCGTTACGGCGACGAAATTATCGTAATCGATGCAGGCATGGCATTCCCAGAAGAAGACATGCTCGGGATCGACATCGTCATCCCGGACTTTTCCTACCTCATCGAACACAAAGACGAGATTAAAGCCATCCTCATCACCCACGGACACGAAGATCACATCGGGTCCCTTTCCTATCTGCTTCGCGAAGTGAACGCCCCGGTCTACGCCACACGCCTTACCTGCGGCCTCATCGAAGGCAAACTCAAAGAAGCGCACATCACAAACTACGACCTGCACACCGTCAAACCCGGTGACGAATTCAAAACAGGCCTTTTCAAATTCGGATTCTTCCACGTCTGCCACTCCATACCGGACTCCTGCGGCATCTACCTGCGCACCCCGGTCGGCACCATCGTCCATACCGGCGACTTCAAATTCGACCACTCTCCGGTCGACGGCGAACTCACCGACATGTACAAGCTCGCCGAGCTCGGCCACAGAGGCGTCCTCTGCCTTCTCGCCGACTCCACGAACGCACAGAACCCCGGCTACACCCCTTCCGAAGCCATCGTATCCAAGTCCCTCATGAGCGCTTACGCCGATGCCAAAGGCCGCATCATCCTCGCCACCTTCGCATCGAACGTCTCCCGCATCCAGATGGCCGTCGACGCAGCAGTCGCTAACAAAAGAAAAGTCTGCGTCTTCGGCCGCTCCATGGTGAACGTCGTCGGCATCGCCCAAGAGCTCGGCTACCTCAAAGCCCCGGAAGGCACCTTCATCGAGCCGGAAGAGCTTGGTCACTACAGAGACGACCGCCTCTGCATCCTGACCACCGGCAGCCAAGGCGAACCGATGGCCGGCCTCTCCCGCATGGCCGACGGCTCCCACCGCCAGGTCCAGATCCACGCAGGCGACACCGTCATCATCTCCGCCTCCCCGATCCCGGGCAATGAGACCAGCGTCGGCCGCACCATCGACAGCCTGATGCGCCTCGGCGCCCACGTCGTCACCAGCACCACCACCCGCGTCCACGTATCCGGCCACGGCTCTCAGGAAGACCTGAAGACCATGCTCTCCCTCGTCAAGCCGAAATACTTCATCCCCGTCCACGGCGAACACCGCATGCTCGTCAGCCACGCAGAACTCGCAGAAAGCCTCGGCGTCGAAAAGAAAAACATCCTGATCGGCGAAAACGGCACCCTCTTCGAATTCACCAGCCGCGGCGGCAAGATCAATCCGCAGCGCGTCCAGGCCGGCCCCGTCTTCGTCGACGGCCTCGGCGTAGGTGACGTAGGAAACATCGTCATCCGCGACCGCCAGCAGCTCGCCCAAGACGGCGTCGTCATCGTCGTCATCGCCCTCGAAAAAGGCAGCAACCAAGTCTTAGCCGGCCCCGACATCGTCTCCCGCGGCTTCGTCTACGTGAGAGACAGCGAAGCCCTCCTGACCGAAGCCAGAGAACGCATCGAGTCCGTCCTTGACCGCTGCGAAGCCGGCAACGTCTCCGAATGGAACGCCATCAAGACCCAGGTGAGAGACGCCCTCGGCAAATACTTCTTCGACCGCACCAAGCGCCGCCCGATGATTTTGACCATCATCCAGGAAGTGAAATAAATAGCAATAAAAAATCCTCCCTCGGTTTCACACCGAGGGAGAATTTTTTATTGTCGGATCGTGTCATCTATGGATCCTCAGGCATCCGCTATTTCGCCAGCGCCGGATCATCCTTCACCATCCGCTTTCCCCCGAACGTCTTCGCATCCTCCATCGTGATCGCATAGTCCGGAGAAGAAATATCATAAGCAGCGTGATAGAAATTCGTCTTTGCCTGCCACAGACCCGTGACCGTATCGAAAGCCAGATCATTGGTGAAAGGCCGTTTCTCATGACTCTTCAGCACCGGCATCAGAGACGGATGCGCTGCCTGGTAGTCCGGCGACAAATAGACGAAAAATGGAATATGTACCATATCATAGAAAAATGGAGAAGTGGAGTGGAAATGTTCCATATTCTCCCCATGGTCAGAGAAATAGACAAGCGACTTTAAATTCATATGTGCCTTAGCATACTCGAAAATATCCCGGATGACCCGATCAGTATACGCGACCGTCAGATCATAGCCATAGTAGGGATCATTTTCAGAGATCCCCAGCGCGCCTCTCTGATCCGCCGGCACGCGCGCCAGATATGTATAGTGACTGCCCATAATGTTAATGAAAAGCACACGCCGCTTCGCCGGCGGCAGCTTCTTCATGACATCGACGGCATATTCATCATAATTTTTCTCCCAAAAGGACGCATCACTGCGCTCTGCGATCAGCGTCACGCCCGCGCTCGAGAGCGAGCTTCTATTATGGAAAGAGATCCAGTCCGTGCGATACCCTGCAGCCCGGGCCGCATCCACCATACTGACCGCATGAGACAGATCCATATCTCCATACTGGTTCGCACTCGTCATCGCATACGAAAGCGACATGAGGGTATTCGGAAAATTCGAATACGCCATGTAGTTCAACGAAAAATCGGGATCATTGACCTTAGAAGAAAGCCAAGGTGTCGTGTCTTCTGGATAGCTCGGCGTGAATGCCTTCAAATGATCCCTATTCGCACTCTCCCCGATGATGACGATATGTGTCCCCTCATTCAGCCCATCCGCAGGATCTATAAGCTTCAACCCGACTGTATTTTTATCCAGATTGGTATTAAAATTCTGCAAAAGCTGAAACTCGCTCCCCTTGCTGTTCATCGTGCGATATAAATTGATCGGGAATACATGGATGATTTGTCGGATAAAACCGCCAAAGAAAAGGATGGAGATCACGATCAGGCCTACCTTGACCTTCTTCCCATTGCCCCGTAATAAAGCCTCACCGCTCTCCGCACATCGTCCCATCTGTTGCGTCAGCACATAAGCTGCCAGCAGGAGCAGCAGGAGCACACCAGTAGCCAATCCAAGCGACAAAGGAGATCCCATGGTGCTGAGGAACTCCTTCACCTCTTCCCAATGCGTAGCGCGGACAGCCATCAAAGCAAAGAGATCCATTTCTCCGCCGAATCGCCAATAATAACTGATATAAATCAGCGGAAATAGCAGCATGAAAAAATTGAAAGCACCGTACATGGCCTGCAAAGCCGCGCGTACATAGCCGCCGCATTTCGTAAGCCCGATCGTATACACATAAGGCAGAGAAAAGAGCAGTGCTCCCAGCACGTAGTAATCTCCCAAATGTTTTTTCTCCGGCAGCAAAGCAAATCCATACGCCCAAGTGAAAATGCCCGCCCAGAGGAGAGGCAGGATCACCGCCCACGGCAGGAGACGCTTCAGGTAGTCTTTACTGAAAACGGAAAAAAGCCCAAAGGAAACGATGAGCATGACAGCAAAAGCCGCGCCCAGACGCGGCTGTGCGTAGCTGTAAATATCTGGGAAGTCTCCGCCCAGATGAAGAAGAGCCGAAATAAGGAGGGCAAATCCTGTCGACCATGCAAAGCAAAGAACAAGTGCTCTCCCCATGTAGGAAATTATTGTCTTTCTCTTCAATGAATGGACCCCCCTTTATATATCCTCAAAGAACCGGACCTTTTAGATTTTAAAAGTCCTAACTTAATCGAAAAAACATCTTGACTTTATCGAGCATCAGCCAGTTTTTCAGGTAGGAAAATTAAATTTTACCAAAAGCATAATTATAATAGGCCTGTTGCTAAACTTATATCTGCCAGCGCATATTGCCGCATCGATTCTTTGGCACTTGCTCCCATCCGCACTCGCTTCTCTCGATTTACCATTAATTCCTCACAAGGCTAAAAACGCATTACGTATACATATATCGAAAAAGCCTTGACATAATTCCGCTTCCACAATGTATATGCCACATATAACGCAAAAGCTATCATCGCAGCAGATATACCCGCCTTGAAAAAACGATCTACTGTCGCCCCCACGTAATTCTGGCTGCAACCACCATGGCAAAAATACTTGTTATTTTATTGTCACTCATTTTATTTCCCTTTTTGCTGCCTTTTTTTCTGCTGATATGCAACAATCGCTCTCTGCATCTTCCCCAATAAACAATTCAGTTTTTGCGGTCCGTATAAGATCAGGATCCTGTTACATTGCAAGCCGAATGGCAACGAACCCTTTTGTGAAAAAAGATACGTTTGAATTTCATGTTGTATCTGTGAAGAAAGTATACCCACCCCACTATTTAGGAAGAGGGAACGCACTGCACTATGGACAGCTCGACGTCTGCAAATACCTTCAAGAGCCGGATAATATTCCTGCGCCACCGCCTCATGTTCTTTCCAAGCTAAAAATCTCCCGTATCTTGCCCGAATATATGAACTCAGATGAGCTGAATTCATAAGACTACCACTATGTTGGCAATAGTAATACAGCAAATCAGTAACGAGCATAATTTTTCTAGCTTTCAGAAAAATCCGCGGCATAACGAACATATCCTCCATCGTTTGCCCTGGTGGAAATTCTACTCCATCCCATAAGCATCGTAAGAAAAGTTTTCCCCAAGCAAAATTCGGGATCTTATCCGATAAAATATCCTTTCTGATCTTATCTGCATTCGCAGAAGGCTTCCAATCAACTGCGCTCTGTACTCTCCCATCATTCATTACCTGATAGTGTCCGTGCATGACGATTTCTGCCTTTTCTTGCAAAGCGTACCGCAAGAGAACAGTAAAGGTTTCTGGTGCTATATAGTCATCCGAGTCCAAAAAATAAAGGTACTTCCCGTGGCAGTTTTTTATTCCATTATTTCTAGCCTCTGAGACCCCCTTATTCTTTTGATGCACCACAAAAATCCGAGCATCCCTTCGTGCATAAGCATCACACATATCTCCGCATCGATCAGGCGAACCATCATCAACTAGGATCAACTCCCAATTTGTATAGGTTTGGTGCAGTACGCTTTCTATGCATCGCGTCAAAAACATTTCCACCTTGTACACAGGAACGACAATAGAGATGAGCGGATCCTTTCCTTCAATTAGAACATATCCCATGATCCAGCCTTTCATTTACAATACCAAGAATTCCCTTTATGTATTTTATAAGGAATATAATTGCCCGTACCAGTCATTGCAATATGCAAAACTTAAGACCGTTTGTTTTTCCGATCTATATAACAGTTTTTAATACATCATTGAAAACCATATAAGGAACTGTCTCTATTACCATTTAACCCCCGATACCATCTTTACACTGTCCTACAAATAAGAAGCCTATCTGCTTTATTACTTTATATATTTGATATGCCCATCATATTCATTCGTTTCTCTCATTCCCAACGCCCATTCGCCCGCTTTAATGACTTCTTCAACGGGGATGTGGTCAATCGGCACGTAGTTTCCATCCCGGATTGTATGATTCACATGATCCTGCCCCACGGGCATATCCCAGGAAGAAATTGCCATTGAACGTTTCCCTAACGGATAATGATTTTTCGCATTACTAGGCCCAAACATGGCCACGGTTGGAATCCCTCTGGCATCAAACACATACATTGGCCCACTATCATTGGTAAATCCAATGGAGCACCAGGAAGCTGCCGCAATAAATTCTCCCATAGATAGTTGATCTGCTGCAATAATAGGATCACATTTCAATCCTTTTACTGCCCGTTCCACTAGCTCCATCTCTCTTTTGATACCAAAGAAAACTGGACGATATCCTTTCTTGGCAAAATGTTCTGCCACTTGCCCAAATCGTTCTGCCGGCCAGTCTTTTTCTATCCGAGTGCTGCCGACAGAATATCCCGCCAGCTTATCCCCTCTCTGAATGCCATGAGATTCAAAAAACTTCTTAGCTCCCTCATCCCATGCTGGACAACTATATAATTTCATTCCTTCGTAAGAAATATCTGTCACACCAATTCTTTTTAAGGCATTTAAATAGGTAATAGCGCATTGCTCTTTTTCATCAGAAATATGGATAGGATAATCCATAAGAAGACCATCCAATCTTGTGCCTGGACGACCAATCCATGTTTTCGCACGAATATTTAATCCCAGTAAAGTAGTCCGTGCCGTACCATGCAGCACAAATAACAAATCCGGATGATAGCTATGTAACTTTCTTCCCAATTGTATTGTTCCGCTAATACCTAACTCTTTCCGTTTTACTGGTATAATCTCATCTATACAGGGATTATACTCCATGGCATCCAAATAATTGCCATCCATCACCAATATAATTTTAGAGTCTGGTGCTGCCCGACGAAGCACTTCTAAAAAAGGTGTCAATGCAACAGTATCACCAAAATACAACATATATACCAATACTATGGTTTTATGATTCAACTCTAAATTTATATTTGAGATGAAATTCATGCCAACTCCTACTTTCTAGCTAACAATTTCCTTTTATAATAAGCTAAATAACATTGAAAAGCCTTGCCCCATTGATGAGTAATTCTATATTCCCTAGCTGCTCTATGATAATTTTTCCTTGTAACGGGAACGCTGACTGGGACATCTTTCCATGGAGAGTGTTCTTTTAATTCGTTATATTCTTTAACGACCGGCCAGTCTTCCACCCAAGAATGCCATGGCTTCACATCACTAGCAAAATGGAGAATCACTTGCTTCTTATAATCTTCATTATAGTCCTGCTCATGGAACAAGGCAGGACGATTCAACTTGTAAATATAGTTATACTTCTTAGGAAGCCAAACTAGTTGTCCGTCTAAAAGTTTATTTAACAACGTCTGATCATGATATTCAGCGTTTCCCCAAATTTTGATCTTTCCATGTTTATCTAAGCAGGTTACCAATTTCTTAGATACATCAACTATCTTCCCTAATACATCATCTTGCTCCCATTGTGTAACATTAATGAGCATCATTCCTGCATTAAAATATCTTTTAACCCCCAGTTGTTTCCTTGAACGTTCTTCTGCGCGATCAGATACAACTGCAGCTACCCTCCCATGGAAATCTAAGGTCTTTAACAGCAACAAGCTCCCACAAATCATCATATCGCCATCTAAATACATTATTTTATCCGTATACCTCTTTACCAAGCTAGGGATAACTAGTCTATAAAAAAATACAGCAGGACGATTTAAGAAAAATATATTTTTAAATGCGTTATCATTCATCACATGTATATAGATACTAGCATTGGTACTTTGCGAAAATTGCGTCAATCGAATCTTCTCAATAGGCAGTAACTCATTCAAAAATAAATGAAATACAAATTCCATATTTCTATTATGTCTCACAGCAGACTGCATAACCATTCCTAAATAAGGAACATAATTAGCGGTTCCTGTAAGTGCTATATGAAATCTATCCTTTTCATTACTACTGCCACTACTAATATAAATAACATCCTTCTCTGCAGCACTTAGTAAATCCATTTTTATCTCCATATTTAGCAAAATTATTTACTACATTCCCCTATTTTTTCTTCCCATTTTCTCCAAACGATTTCCGGCCTATACATCTCTGCTGCCATTTGCGCATTTTTTCCAAATCTTTCACGCAAAACAGGAGATTCCATTAATTTCTTAAGTCCCTCTGCCAAAGCAGAAGCTCCCTCTTCTACCAAAAGTCCCGTTTCCCCAGATTGAATGAGTTCATTGACAGCAGGGCAAGACCGATAACCAACCGCCGGGATGCCGCAGCACATTGCTTCTGCCAAGGCCAATCCAAACCCTTCATGGTGACTGGGGAATGCAAAGATGTCTGTCTCTTTCCAGACAGCATCCATATCTTTTGTCGTCCCGCAAAGGAAGACCTGCTTTTCCAGACCGTACTTTTTTATTTTAGATCTCAGCGAAGCGACATAGGGCTTATCATAGGTATCTCCCCAGAGCTTCACCTGCCAGTCCGGATGGTCTTTGGAAAGCCTTGCGAAGGCTTCGATCAGGAGATGCTGACGCTTGGTGCGGCCGGTTAGGCGGCCGACGCAGGTGATGGTGTACTTGTCCTTCTTTGCGAGATGATCTGCCGTGACGTGCGGCGCGTTCACCGCATTCGGTATCGCGATGAAGTGGTCGTAGTGCAGGTATTTTTTCGCTTTGGAAATAAAAGAAGGGAGCAGCACCTGAATGGCGGCGCTTTTTTCTAAAGCCTTCCTTTCCTCTGCCGGCGAGCCGCGGAATATCTCATCCGGATCATTGTGCAGCATGGAGATCACGGGGATCTTCGTCCCCACCCCATCCAAAAGCAACCGTCCGGTGGGTTCACGGAAGGAGACGATCACATCCGGCTTTTCCTTTTCGAGAAGCCGCGACAGCTGCGCTTTCGCCTGATAGAGCAGGCGGTAATTCCGATTTCTGGCTGCCGCTCTGGAGAAGGGGCGGATGACTTCGCGGAGCGCTTTCGTAAGTCCGCTCGGTTTTACCGCTTTCTCTCCCGGCAAGTGGTAGAGGTTCAGGAGCTTCACGCTCTCGGGCACGGTGAAGAAGGGCTCTCCTTCCCTTTTCTCGTCGGCAAAGACGGCGATGACGTCATAGCCTCTTTCAGAAAGGGCGCTCGCCATTTTAGCAAAGACGTTCTCGATGCCGCCGCTGTAGCCAATGAATTTATGAAAATCTGCCAGCATGACTTTCATGGATCTCTCTCCCTGTACGATACATTTTTACCCCGGATGTCGGCAAAAATCAGCAGAGCGACCTGCCAGCATCCCTAAAGTTTTTTCTATCATTATATCATACTCTGGTAACAGGCATTTTCCGTGAAACATGCAAAAAGAAGAGCATGGCTGTCACCGGCCATGCTCTTCTTTCTCTTTGATTCCATACACATATGTAGTTGGCTGATAGAGCCGGAGCTCATCTGGATGCCAGAAAAGCGCGGGATCTTGCGAGCGATGATCTAATCCGTGCTTTCCCTGAAATAAACAGGCATCATAGGATCAGGCGCCACCCATGGATTGCACCGCACGTACATGAGCCATACGATCCGAAAATAAGCGCACTACCCGCTCATCATATCCCGCACCAGCTGATACACCTTCTCCATCGGGAGGCTTGCCATCCTGCATCCTTTCGTCCCCGGATGCTCTGCCAAAAGGACGTGGCTGTTGTCATTCCCATAGGGACCGCTTCTATCCGGAAGTGTCGGCCCGAAGAGGGCGATGATGGGCGTGTGGACGGCGTTTGCGATGTGGAGGGGGCCGGTGTCACTGGAAATGTGGAGCGCCGCCATTTTTTCAAGAGCGGCGAGTTCTAAGAGATTCGTCTGTCCCATAAGGTTCACGGTATACGGGGAAGGAGAAATTTTCCGGATGGCTTCGCCCATGGGCATCTCGCCTTTTGAGCCTGCGATGACGGTGGTGATATTGTCCTCGGCGAGTTTCCTTGCAAGCTCGCCCCAGTACTCGATGGGCCATTTCTTATAGTCACCTCGGGTGCCTGGGACGAGAAGAACGTAGCTTCCTTTGACGCCGTTCGTCCAGAGAAGCGTAGTGACGGTTTCCATTTCTTTTGTCAGATCAGGAAGGGGAAATTCGATCTTGTCTGCGGGGCAGCCCAGACAGCGCATGACGTCTAAAAGCTGCTCGATGATGTGTCCGTGCTTATGGGAGCCGGAGATCGGTTTGCTGAAAAGGAAGCTGCCTTCACGTGCATCATGATAGCCGATCTTTTTCTTGCCGCCGGAGAGGAAGGAGATGAGCCCGCTCTTGGCGATCATCTGCAGGTCGATGACGAGATCGAAGTGATGCGCATGCAGGTCTTTGCGGATCTCTCTCCAGTAGGAGAACTGCTTGATGCGCTTCCGGTCGACGAGGTAGACTTCATCGATCCACGGCTTGCCGGGAAGGATCCCCGCAAAGGCAGGATGTACGGCCCAGGTGATCCTCGCTTCGGGATAGGCCTTGCGCAGGGCGTAGAGGGAGGGGAGCGCGTGGATGATGTCCCCCAAGGAGCTCATTTTTATGATCAGGATATTTTTATACGTCTTTGGCATGATGGATGTCCTTGGATCCGGCTCAGCTCGCCGTATCTTGGGCGCTTTGGCGGATCGGAATGATAAAATATATGTTTATTTTATCACATTTCAGCAGCTGCTTCGATGAAAATTCCACTAAAAAGGACGCGGATGTATTCCGCGTCCTTTGCTAGGGAAACACTGATGAAATCGTTGTCAGATTTAATCGGCGTTCCCTAGCTATAGCCGCTAGCAGGGAAGCGACTCTTCTTCTGCGATTCTCTTGATATCATCCTCTGACTGCCCGGTGATTCTCACGATGATTTCCAACGGCATATGATTTTCCAGCATGCGCACCGTGATTTCGCGTTGATTTTCCGCTTTCCCAAGCCGCACACCATCTCGTACACCTTCCTTTCTCCCATCCTGTCTGCCAAGAAGATATCCTTTGTCTACGCCGGCTTTCGCGATACCTACGCTGAGATTGCACATGATGTCCACCATCCCTTCTTCTGATTCATTGAGTTTGATCTGATAGTCATTTTCCAGGGTCTTCATTTTCCCTGCTGCGTTGTCATCGGATTTGAAAAGTTCATAGAGAAGGCGCAGGAGGCGATTCCCTGGATCTCGCTTTTTGCTGCTGATATAGACCATGACAGCCTGCGCAAGGTCGTAGTGTTTTTCTTCTTCCTCTATCATGCCATACTTGAGATTCTCCTGCACGCGATACTGCGTGATACCGCTTTCGTCGCCAGGAGGATCCATGCAGAGCCAGATGCTGTAAACTTTTCTGATCTTTTCATAGTGTGATTTGTCGAAGTCCACATCGTGCTGCGCGGAAATCAGGCGGCTCACATAGTAGAGCGCGCGTGTAACGAGTGGATAGGAAACGCTGGCACTGTGCTGGGCTTCTACATTGATGATGAGTCCAAGGGCGCTGCCATCCGGGGTGCTGGCTCGGAAGCGAATGTCAAAGGTAACGGTCCCCTCGGTCAGCGTCTTGTCTTCTGTATTTTCTCCGAGAATGCGGGGAAACGGGCGAGCATTGGTCTTGTCTGGCATGACGGGTACACTCGCCACTTCTGGCGTCCCTTGGATGTAGATGTCTCGGATGTCTTCGATGGTGCTGTCCTCAAATTCCGGCACACAGTACTTCAAGATCCATGCCAGGATTTTTCGGCTGGCAAGCAGTTTCTTCGCATTGGCATCGTACTCCGAATTGCGCCCCGCCAGATAGAGGTCTTCGAGTGTCTCCATACGCGGCCCTCCTTTACTTTTATTGTATCACAGTTCGTAAAGAGAATATGAGAAGTCCGGTATTCACACAGCTGATATGCGGTTAAAAGGAGTTATGGAAACCATGTATAATGCCGGCTCCTTTCTATTGGCTATAATGAATCTCTACATAGGCTTTCTTGCTGTCTAAATCCATCCTACGCCTTTGGCGCGTCCCTTCTCTAAGGGACCTTGTATCATGCAATACCAAATGAGACAGACACGGCAAGCACTATGTTTCTCGCTACGTTTTCCCTAAGTCCATGGAACCCATTGCCTCTATTTTTCTTTTTCAAGTGCTTTCAAAAGCTCTTCGCGGCTGACGGCATAGGTACCGAGCTTGGCGACTACGACACCGGCAGCGAGATTTGCAAGGTAAGCACTGGCCACAGGTGCGATACCACCGGCGATACCCATGGCGAAGACGGCGATGACAGTATCCCCTGCGCCGGAGACATCGAAGACTTCCTGCGCTTTGGTCGGAATGTGCTCGATCTCCTCCTCCCGGATGAAGGAGAGACCGGCTTCGGAGCGGGTGACGATGATGCTGCCGAGATGGAATCTTTTCATCACGTCGCGAGCTGCTTGTTCGACAGGCTGATCTTCATTGCGGATGGGATTGGGGAGAACGGCGTTGATCTCCTTGAGGTTCGGCGTGATGTAGTCAGCGCCGGCGTACTTCATCCAGTTCGTCCCTTTCGGATCCACGATGACCGGCACGTGGTGCGCCTTACAGGCAGCGATGATTTTCTGGCAGTTTTCTTCGGTGCATGCCCCTTTGCCGTAGTCAGAAATGATGAGACAGTCCAGCCCCTCATCCAGCTTCTTGTAGATGCCGGCAAGGAAATGCTCTGCCTCTTTTCCCGTCACAGCGGCGGACTCTTCAAAGTCGAGACGCAGCATCTGCTGATGACCACCGATCACGCGCAGCTTCGTCGTTGTCGGACGATCGGTCGGAATAAGGCCGGCTCCGTCGATCCCTCTGGCGCGCAGTTTTTCAAGCAGGCTCTTTCCGTGATAGTCCTTTCCCACAAAGCCTGCAATGCTGACCTGACAGGCAAGACGCGTCAGATTGTGCGCCACGTTTGCTGCGCCTCCCAGCGTTTCCATTTCCGATCGCACGTGCGCGATCGGCACGGGGGCTTCCGGGGAAATGCGGGTCACTTCGCTGTAGTAGTATTTATCGAGCATCACGTCACCTGCGACAAGGATCCGGCACTGGGATGTGCGCGTGGCGACAAAGCTATAAAGTTCCTTCTTATCCATAAGTTCCTCAAATTCCATCATATAACCGAGCTGCCCTTAGAATGATAGGGCATAAATGCCCTATCTGCTGCAGGGACTCTCTATTGGCTTTATTTTATCACATTTGAAGGTTCCCTTCGATGAGAATACACGGAAAATAGCGCAGGCAGCGATCTCATAGTTGGAAAAGATGTTATACACTCTCGGGTTTTCCTCCATCAAAGAAGCATTTACGGGAGAGAACCATAGCGCTCTCTAGTCGCCAGTCACTGATCGCACGCAAAGAAAAATTCCCCGGGAATAAATCTCGGGGAATTCTTATCATTCTTATTCTGTGACGACGGAGACGTGGACGGTGCTGGTGACCTGCTGGTGGACCCAGACCTCTACGTCATATTCACCGACGGTCTTGATCGGCGCTTTGAGACGGATATTTTTCTTTTCGAGCTTGAATTTGTACTGCTTCTCGAGAGCTTCGCTGATATCCTTGCCGGTGACGGAGCCGAAGATGCGGCCGTCTTCCCCGCTCTGGACTTTGATGACGACCTTGACGGCCTTGAGCTGGGAGGCCATGATGACAGCTTCGTCTGCTGCGACCTTGCTCTTGAATTCTTTCGCTTCCTGACGCTGGGAGGCGGTATTGAGGTTTGCCTTGGTGCCTTCTACGCCAAGGCCTTTACGGATGAGCACGTTGCGGCCATACGCATCAGCGACTTCGATGACGTCGCCCTTTTTTCCCATTTTCTTTACGTCTTGCAGTAATACGACTTTCATTCTTTTTCCTCCTCTACTTGTTTACGGACTTGGGTCAGGATGACCTTTTCCGCTGCTTCTTTATTTCCATCTTTGCCCAGCTGGCAGCCTGCCACGGTGAGATGACCGCCGCCGCCCAAGGCTTCCATGACGACCTGTACATTGATCGAGCCGTCGGAGCGGGCAGAGAGACAGAGTCCATTGTCTGTGTGATAGAAAAGGAAACTGGTCCGGATCTCCTTCACGGTCACAAGGTAGTCTGCGATCTGTCCGGCGAGTACCTGGGAGTCTTCTGTCCCCTCCGGGCACTCAGCGATCGCGATATAGTTATCGATGAGCTTCATATGGGCCAGGATCTCTGCCTTGGTCTTGATGAAGTGGATGTCCTCCGCAAAGAGCCTGTGCACGAGCTTCGTATCTGCCCCGCAGCGGCGCAGGAAGCTCGCCGCATCAAAGGTACGGACGCTGGTCTGGACGGCGAAGTTCTTCGTATCGACGACGATGCCTGCATAGAGGCAGGACGCCTCGATCTCATTCATTTCTTCATCCCCGCCGTAGTACTGGACGAGCTCGGTCACAAGCTCGGACGCCGATGAGGCGGATGGCTCCATGTATGTCAGAAGCGGCTGTCGGATGATGGAGGCCGCACGACGGTGATGATCGATGACGACCTTTTTCACGGCTTTTTTGAGGACTTCCGGGGCTGCGACGAGCTCGGGGATGTGCGTGTCGGTGATGATGACGACGGTCTTATCCGTCATGAGTCCCTTTGCCTCGCTCTCATCGATGAGGAGCCCTTCGGCGGCGCCGCTCTTCTCGATAGCATCGACCATCTTGCGGCAGGTGTCACGCTCCTTCGAGAGGACGACATGCGCCTCGACATGGGAGGCGCGCGCGAGGTGGGCGACGCCGACCGCCGATCCCAAGGCATCGAAGTCTTCATGATTATGCCCCATGACGAGCACCATATCTGCGTCTTCGATGATTTCCTTCAGCGCCTGTGCGACGACGCGGACACGCACACGGGTGGAGGAGACGGACGTCGGCGATTTCCCGCCGAAGGCCTTCACTTCCTTCCCGAGGCGGACGATCGCCTGATCCCCGCCGCGTCCAAGGGCGAGGTCAAGGGAGACTTGCGCCTCTTCGAACTGTTTCATGAAGGAATCGCTGCTCTGGACGATGCCGATAGAGAGCGTGACCGGGATGCGGTTCACCGTATGAATCGCGCGGACTGCATCGAGGATCTCGAAATTG
Source organism: uncultured Dialister sp. (assembly GCA_934193095.1). Taxonomy (GTDB): domain Bacteria; phylum Bacillota; class Negativicutes; order Veillonellales; family Dialisteraceae; genus Dialister. The sequence goes on from CAKPUX010000026.1 coordinate 20,064, forward strand.
CTCTCCATCATTTCCGCAAGTGCCTTGTGTGAAATGCACGCCACGAAATCATTCGTCGAGTACTGCTTAATGAAGCCCTCTTTCGCATTGAAGGAGGAGAGGACCTTCTCCGTGACATCCGAGAGCAGGGCCGAGCGCTCGACATCGGTGAGGTCCGCGGTGACCTCCGGCACATTGTCGATACGGATGAGGCAGAAGACCGGCCGCGCTTCATCGCACGCCTTCACCGCTTTTTCGACATCCGTGCGGTCCATGAAGTAGAATACCATGAAGTGCGTATCGTTCTTCTCTCCGGTGTCCAGAAATTTGTAGAAAACACGGAAGAAGGACTCGCCCGCATGGCACTCGAACCACCCGGTCTTGCCCCAGATCTTGGAGATCTTCTGCCCGGTGATGAGATCCTGAAAACGGACGCCGACCTCAGCTCCCTCGCCGAGCCAGCCGCGGAAGACATTGTTCGCCCAGACCAGCTCTTTCTTCTCATCCATCATCGCGATGCCGACAGGGAGGTTTTTCACCGCATACACCGTACCGGCTGAAACGCCGGAGGACAGGTCGTCCAGATAGCGCAGAAGCTTCTTCTCCTGCCCGTAGTCGGAGCGCTTCACGTAGACGATGACCCCAGCCACGATGATAAAGAAGAGCAGCCCCAGCGGCCAATTCTGCGTGGCAAGCAGCAGTGCGGCCAGGAGCAGCAGGCCGATCATGAGCTTTGCGGTCCTCGTATATACCCATATATCGCTCAGCATAGTTGTCTCCTTTGTTCGTTACGAAATCGGGAGGCAGCCTGTCTCACGGGCAGCACCCGCCGATTTTTTCGATGATTCTTACTCTTTATCGTACTCGAAACGGGCAAAGAATGCAAGAGAAACGCTGATTAAATCGCAGAGCCAGATTGAATCAGTGTTCCCCAAACCACCATGCCTTATCGGCTTCACTATGAATGAAAGGCGTTAGTGCATAGATTCAACAGGTTCTATAGGTTCAATGGGTTCAGAAGGTGTGGTTCGGCGCATCAAAATTAGTAGCGCCGCAAAGCTATATATGGGGTATTGGGACGCTATATGAATTGTGCGTCCCTTCCACCCCCGTTGAACCCTCTGAACCCAATGAACCCGCCCAACCTGACGGCCGACTTTCATAGTAAAGGGACAAGAAGAAGGCAGAATACAGGGCGCACAATACAAATGACCGAAGGCGGCTTCTTTTTCGCCTTCGGCCATTTTCAGCAAACAGCGCAGGTCATTTTATTTTTGTCCGTAGTAGGCCTTAGGTCCATGCTTGCGCTGGTAATGCTTTTCCAAGATATAGGGAGGCAGTGCTGCTGCCGGATTGATCTGCAGTGTCTTCCATGCCATTTCTGCGATCTCCTCCAAGACCACACTATGGTAAACGGCTTCTGCCGGATCTTTCCCCCAGGTGAAGGGCCCATGATTTCTGACGAGGACGCCCGGCACGGCCAATGGTTCCCTTCCCGTTTCCTTCACGGTTTCCACGATGACACGGCCCGTATTTTTCTCATAGGCTTCCTGCACTTCATCCCGAGTGAGGCTGCGGCTCACGGGGACGGCTCCATAAAAATAGTCTGCATGCGTGGTTCCAAGTGGCGGGATTTCCATGCCCGCCTGTGCAAAAACCACGGCATGGGTGGAATGCGTATGGACGACGCCGCCGATCTCCGGAAAGGCCTTATACAGCTCCAGATGTGTCGGCGTATCGGAAGAGGGATTGAGCGTCCCCTCCACAATGCGTCCTTCCAGATCGACCACCACCATATCCGATGGCTGCATGCCCTGATACGGCACGCCGGATGGCTTGATGACGACGAGGCCCCGCGCGCGGTCGATCCCGCTCACGTTCCCCCAGGTATAGAGCACCACGCCGCGGCGGAAAAGCTCAAGATTGGCCTCACAGACGGTTTCCTTCAGTGCTTCAAGCATCGGCATCCGCCTCGATCACCCAGGCACGATCGGAAGGGAAGGTCACGCAGCAGCGGCCTTCCAGAATGGTGCGCCCGGGGTCAAACATGTCTACGATCCATTCCTTGCCCAGTTCATCCCTCACGAAGTAGCGTACCTTCTCCCCAAGGAACATCTTATTGAAGATCACAGCAGGTACATTGACTCTGCCCTCCACCGGTTCTTTGGACAGCTTCGCACTTTCCGGGCGGATGGAAGCGCAGTAGGTCTTCCCCGCTTTGACTGGATTGCCCGAAGCAAACTGCACGCCGCCATAGAGGACGGTATTCTCCGCTACGCCTTTGACCTCGATCAGGTTCGTCGTTCCGATGAAGTCCGCCACGAAGGGCGTCTTGGGTTCGAAATAGATCTCCTGCGGCGTCCCCACCTGATGCACGATGCCGTCTTTCAGGACTACGATGCGGTCCGACATGGAAAGGGCTTCGGACTGATCGTGTGTGACGTAAATGGTCGAGAGTCCCATCTTCTGCTGGATATCACGCAGCTCCACGCGGACGCTTTCACGCAGCTTGGCATCCAGGTTGGACAGCGGTTCATCCAGAAGCAGGAGCTCCGGATCCATGACGAGCGCTCGGGCGACAGCGACACGCTGCTGCTGTCCGCCGGACATCTGGTTCGGGAAGCGCTTTTCCATCCCGGAGAGCTGCATCAGCGAGAGTGCTTCTGTGACGCGCTTCTTGATCTCCTCTGCCGGTTTATGCTTGACACGAAGGCCGTAGGAAACGTTCTCAAATACATTCATGTGCGGGAAGAGCGCGTATTCCTGAAACACCATCGCCGTATTGCGGTTGTAAGGCGGTACACGCTCGATATTCTTGTCATTCAGAAGGATCTCTCCGTCATCGGGTTCATAGAAGCCTGCGATCATACGGAGAAGCGTCGTCTTCCCGCAGCCGGAAGGTCCCAAAAAGGTGATGAAGTGTCCTTTTTCAAATTCCAGATCCACATTCTTGATGACATGATTCTTCCCAAAATATTTATTGATTTTTTTCAGCTGTAATACCAGTTCTGCCATTATTGTCCCTGCCTTCCTTACAGATCAAAGATATTGATCTTATCTCTCAAAATCAGTTTCACGACGCCAAAGGTGAGATAGATCACCAGCATGATCCCCACCGCTGTCGCGCTGGCCGTAGGAAGGAATCCCTGATTGGCCAGACTCATGATATTGATCGAGGCCAGGTTCCATTCCGGCGATACTAGAAAGATCACCGTCGAAAGTGTATTCATGGAGCGCATGAAGGCGTACACAAAGCTGACAGACAGCGAATTTTTCAGCATAGGAAGGACGATCTTGCGGAATGTGGTGAAGCTGTTCGCCCCCAGATTCGTCGATGCCTGCTCCAGAGAGCCTTCGATCTGTTTCAGTCCGGCGACCGCCTGCCGATAACCCACCGGGAGCTGCCTAAGCGACATGCCAAGGATGATGATGGCAAGTGTCCCTGTCATTTCCAGGACGCCATCATTAAAGGCCAGGATCATAGCAAGCCCGATGAAAGTACCGGGGAGGGAAACAGGAAGCATCGCCAGAAAATCCATGACGGTGCGTCCGGGAAATTTCTTGCGGATGGTCAGGAATGCCAGCGCAATGCCAAGCACAGTCGTGATCGCAGCTGTCGCCATCGAAGCCACCCAGGAATGTGCCATGACATTCGACTGAAGCACGCCTTCCCGGAAATAATCCAGCGTAAACGTGTAGTCATATCCGAAAGCCGTCGTGAAGGCGAAAAGGATGACGACGCCGATGATCATCAGAATGGTCAGGCAGAGCAGCATGCAGAATGCCCAGAGCAGTCCTGTCGCCACCGGCCCTGCCGTGACACGGATGAGGCCCGCCACCGGTTTCCCCGTCACGGTCACATAGGAATTCTTTTCCAGATAATACCGCTGCACGAAGAAGACGATCAGCGTCGGGATGACAAGAAAGACAGACAGGGTCGCGCCCATGGGAAGATCCCAAGCGCCGGTGACCTGCGTGTAGGCCTCCGTCGCCAGCACATGATAATTGCCGCCGACAAGCATCGGATTGCCGAAATCTGCCAGCGAATTGATCGCAACCAGCAGGAAGGCGCTGGCAAGGCCCGGTGTCGCAAGGCGAAGTGTCACCGTGCGGAAAAGGTACCAGCCGCGCGCCCCCAGATTTTGCGCCGCGAGCTCCAGATTCGGACTGATGCTTTTCAGTACACCGGAAATCGTAATATACGCCAGAGGGAAGAAGGCGATGGTCTGCGCGACCCAAAGCCCGAAGGGCCCATAGAGATCTACCTTCAGATGCAGGAGCTGCCAGGTGATAAAGCCGCGGCGGCCAAACAGCATGATAAAAGCCAGCCCCGTCACGACAGACGGCGCCATAGTCGGCAGGAGCGCCACCACCTGAAAGAAACGCTTGCACGGCATATTCGTGTAATTGATGCCGTAAGCAAAGAGAAAGCCAAAGACGATCGCCGTTGCGGTCGCGATCAGAGAAGAGAAAATGGTATTTCCAAAAACCTGAATGAATTCTTTCCCCGTGATCGCTCTCATCCAGTCAGCCGCGGTCGGCACCAGAAGGATCTTGGCAAATGGATAGATGATAAATACAGCAAACAGCAGAAATACTGCCAGTATGCTGATCAGAAGGGGCGGCTCCCTGAGGAGCACCTTCAGCTCCGCCCCCAGGCCGGTATGCTCATGTCCGGCTGCTTTTTCGTTCATAGGTCACTCCTTATTTAAATAAGGAAAACACCTCCGCCGGAGGCGGAGGTATCTTTTCCTGTTCTATGCCGTATTATTCAGCGAAGAAAGTATCGCAGTTCTTCTGCTTGTCAGCGCCGGCTTTGATCAGATCAAATTCTTTGAAAAGCGGCAGCTCCTTGAGCGGCTTCATGCCCTTCGGCGGAGCCACTTCCGGATTGCAGGCCACGCCATTCGTCGTCTTCACAAGGATATCCCCGGCCTCTTTGGTCAGTACGAAATCGATGAAGGCTTTCGCCACTTCATCATTGGCATGATTCTTGATCTTGCCGACCGGGCAGGTGGTCCAGCCCGCTGCATCATAAATGGTGCTGTGGAGCTTCTGTCCCTTCGCGCTGACCAGATTCTGATCGGAGACGAAGTTGACGCAGATCAGGTATTCGCCAGCGCCAGCCTTCTGTCCCGGGGTGAAGCCGGACGGGGTGAACTGTGCCACCTGCGGCTTCAGTGCCTTCAGGTAGTCCCAGCCTTTTTCTTCGCCCATCTTCTGGAGGACGGAGCTGATGAAGGTATTGCCCGTACCGGATTTTCTCGGATCTGGCATGATGATCTCGCCCTTGAATGCCGGGTTCAGAAGATCTTCCAGTGTTTCCGGTGCTTTCACGCCTTTGGGTTCGAATTCTTCCTTGAAGCGTTTTTCATTGTAGCCGATCGAGAGCACTTCCAGATACGTGCCATACCAGTAACCATCTTTGTCCTGATATTCCGGCAGGATCATCTTGGCATTCGGAGACTTGTACGCTTCCAAAAGTCCATCAGCCGCTGCCTTGGCATGTGCATCCGCCGTGCCGCCCAGCCAGATGTCTGCTTTCGGAGCATCTTTTTCAGCGGTGATACGCGCCAGCGCTTCACCGGTTGGCAGACGGATGAAGCTGACATCCGCGCCTGTCTTCTTTTTGAAAAGGTCAGCCAGTTCCTTTGCCGTATCTTCGTGGAAAGAAACATACATGACCAGCTTCTTGCCTTTGAGGCTCTGCCCTTCCACTGCTTTGCTGCTGCTTGCCGGCTGTCCGCCGCCGCACCCAGCCGCTGCCACCACTGCCAGACCAGCCAGAACACCTGCTGCAAGAGTCTTCCATTTCATGTAGAAACATCTCCTCTCTATACTCACGAAAGCCGCCATGTATCGTTTCTGCGCTTTCGTCTTTACATATCCTTTACAATCTTAGCATAAAGCATACACAAATTAAACTTTCTTGCCATATTGGCATAAACATCGCGTTCTATAATGTTTCCATGTCATCCGGCAACAAAAAAGGGGCAGCCCGTGATGCGTGCCGTCCCTTGCCACTGAATGAAAGCTTTGCTCAAATGAGAAATGAGAAATGGTAGTGCGGCGCATAAAAAGCGGAAGCACCGCGGAGGTTTGAAACTAGCGGTTTTCTCGTATCGCAAACCTAATCCCTAGCTACTAATCCCTAGCTACTAATTCTTAGTCACTAATCAGTCGAGGCTCCTAATCCCTAGCTACCAGTCACCAGTCACCAGTCACCAGTCACTAGTCACCAGTCGCCTCCTCAAGCAGTCTCTGCAGTACACTTTCCAGAGAGCCCGTATTCTCTATGATTTCGTCCGCCGCCTTGCGATAGAGGGCGATGCGCTCTTCGTAAAGCGTGTAGACCTTCGCGCTCCCTTCGGCAAGAAGCGGGCGGGTACTGACTTCCACATCGCTCACAATGTCTTCGGGGCGTCGGTCGATGAAATAGATGGTACCGCTCTTTTTCAACCGCTCGATGTTGGCAGTGCGCTTCACGACGCCGCCGCCGGTCGCGATGACGAGGCTTTCCATCTGCGAAAGCGCTTCAATGGTGCGTTCTTCCGCGTCGCGGAAGCAGTCTTCGCTCACGGCGAAGAGCTCGGGGATGCTCTTTCCTTCTTTTTCTTCCAAATAGGTGTCGGCATCCACGAAGGAGCGGTGCAGGGCTCCGGCCAGTCGCCGCCCCAGTGTGGATTTCCCGCAGCCGGGCATGCCGATCAGGATGATATTTTTCATGAATACTCCTTTGGAAAAATAGGCTCGAGGTTAGTACATGGACGTACCGTCCCTTGTTTTCGATTGAAAACCTCGCGCTCTCTAGTTGGAGTTAGGAGTTAGGAGTTAGGAGTGAGGAGTTAGGAGTGAGGAGTGAGGAGTGGTGGTGCGGCGCATAAAATACGAAAGCGCCGCGGAGTATAAATAGAAGCGATGCCCGAAAGTGGCATTCAAGTCACCAGTCACTAGTCACCGCTCCCCCATCTCTTCCGCGATTTCTTCTGCGATGCGATCGGGGATCTCTCTTTCCAGCCAGATCTCTTCCGCCGCGATGGCCTGCATGACGAGCATGTACATGCCATTGGCCTTGTCCGCATTGGAAGCGTCATGGAGGAGGCGTGTCTCCTTCGGGTTGTAGATGATGTCGATGACCTTGGAGAAATGCCGGGCGGCTTCTTCGGAGATCGGAGAAATACCGACCTTGGGATGCATACCAACAGGGGTGGCGTTCACGAGAAGTGCGCCTTCCGCGTCTTTTTCAAAAGAGGCGTAGTCCATGAGGCGGACGCGGCGCTCTTCCGCGAAGGATTTGAAATCGGAGTCCACCTTCTCCGGATGGCGGGAGATGACGCGAATCTCTTCTGCGCCTTCGTCGAAGAGGCACTGGATGATGGCGCGCGACGCGCCGCCGTGACCGAGGACGACGGCGGTCTTTCCTTTAACCTTGGCATCGATCTTTCGAAGCGTGCGCTGAAATCCGAAGTAGTCGGTGTTGTACCCCATGAGCTTCCCGTCTGCCTTGGCGATGGTATTCACTGCGCCGATGGTCTTCGCTTCCGGGGAAATGTCATCCAGAAAGGGGATGACATCGAGCTTGTAGGGGATGGTGACATTCAGCCCGTCGTAGGAAGCGAGGGCTTCGCGGAGCGCTTCCTCGAAGTGGTCTTTGGAAATTTCGATGAGGTCATAGCGTCCGGGAATGGCGAGCTTGTGAAATAGTTTTTCATGAATTACAGGAGAAAGGCTGTGTCCGAGCACTTCTCCGAGCAGTCCGAGTTTCATAAAAGGCTCCTTTGGGTTCTCAGGTGCAACGGGTTCAACGGGTTCAAAGGGTTCAACAGGGAAGGCGGCGGCTTCGCCGCCATTTGAGATGATGGTACTCTCGTATCGCCAGCCTTCCCCTCGAGGGGAAGG
>CAKPUX010000027.1 GCA_934193095.1 uncultured Dialister sp.
GCTGTGAAGGGCTTACAGGATAAGCTCACCGTAGCGAATGGTCAGATCGAAAACGAAAAGACAACTCGTGAAAATGCAGACAAAGCAGAAACCGCAGCTCGCATTGCAGGCGATAATGCGCTGAACAACCGCATCAATCAGGTGGAATCCGATGCGAATAAGGGCATCGCCAAGGCATCCGCTCTGGCTGCACTTCGCCCACTCGAGTATGATCCGGACAATAAATTCGACATTTCTGCCGCAGGTGGTTTTTATAAAGGCGAGAATGCATTTGCTCTGGGTGCATTCTACCGTCCGAACAGAAATGTCATGCTGAGCATGGGAACGACCTTGACCAGCGGTGATAACGCTTACAATGTTGGTCTGACCTTCAAAATCGGTAAGTCCGGTAAGCACACGGAAGCTGGTCTTACCACTGCCGACTTGTACGCAATGATCGGTGCGATGCAGGACAAGATGGATCAGCAGCAGAAGAAAATCGAAGAACTGGAAGCTAAACAGGCTAAATAATCACTCCTGATCGTAACCTCTGTTGCTTCGAAAAGGCTCAGATAGACTCTGGGCCTTTTCTTGCATATGGGGAGGCTATCCCTTCACGGCTCCTTCGCTATGTTTTTCAAATAGTACCTATGCGTATTTGGTATAGACATATAGAAATTTGACAATATAACAGGGGGGGTAAACTGTAAGCAGATTTTTAGGTTGCTAAATAATAGTTGTTTTAGATTCTTCGTGGTGTGGCGAGCGTATCTCGCAGAAAAGAGGAATGCAAATGAAAAGCAAAAAGTTGTTAGCGCAGATCGCGGCTTTTTCGCTGGTCTTTGGAATGACGGGTGTGGTTTCGTCTTGGGCAGATGAAATCGTTCTCGATGGAACGACTGTGAAGTTTCCAAATGATGCAATAAGTCTCGTAAAAAATGAAGATGGTTCATTTACAGTAAGTAATCAAAAAGTAAAAGGTGTTTGGCTACAAAACGGCTCCAAGCTGACCGCTAATCATGTCGATTTCATTAATGGCGGCGAAAAATTTACTGAAATTTCTGTAGATAATGGGAGTACTCTTACTGTAAATGGTGGCAGTATCGATAGCGATCAAGATGCATTTAATGTAAATGATGGAAGTAAAGCGGAAGTCAATCATGCGAAGGTAACTACTGGCGCTTGGGCAAATAATGCTGCCATTACGCTGAAGAACAGTACGACATCGGGAAATTGGCTGTATGCGGGAAATGCATTTCCTGAAAATGAGGATGATAAAGGTGATGTAGCAGAAGGACTGCCTGTCGGATCTATCACTATTGATGGTGGTATGGCCAGCGTGAAAAATGTATTGGTGCAGAACAAAGGGCAGTTCAACGTTACAAATGGTGCCGTACTGGATGTGACGAAGGATACGTCGGCAACAGATTCGGCATGGGAACAGCCTGCTACCGGTATTATGAAGGGCGGAGAAATCGTTGTCAGAGCCTGGGGACCGAATACCGCGCAGGCAGAAAAGGGAAACAGCGACAGCGATCCGATCAATAAGCTGGATCAAGTATCGACTTTGGCAGTGAATGGTGCGACGGTCAAGGCAGCTGCTCTTACTGTAGAGGGAAAAGAAGCTAAAGATTTAAATTATTCTGAGAGCGCTGCCTTTACGGCGAAAAATAGCACGGTCGAATTAGGTTCAGCAACATTAAACAGTGCGAAGTTTTATGCAGAAAACAGTCAGATTTCCATCGGTGATTTGCACGCAGAAAATAGCCAGATGTCTGTAAAGGGAGATTTGAATGTCAGCGGAAGAATGGAATTCTATGGTGGAACTTTTTCGGCGGATGCTTTACAACTAAAAGCAGACAAACCAGCCTTTCAACTTATTCGATTCTGCGATGGTGCCAAAGCTGAAGTTAAAAAGTTTTCTAGTGATGGCGTCAGTGTCATTTTAGATATTAACACTTCTGATGATGATATCAGCAAAGGGCAAGGTGCTGATGTTACCATCCAGCAAATAGCGTTGTCTAATGAGAGCGAAATCCAGCTTGAAAAAGGATCGCTTCATTCTGATACAGTAAAATTAGATAAAAAAGCACAGCTTTTTGCCAATAACGGTACAAAAGCTGAAATTCAGAAGATGACAATGGACAATGGCAGTCGTCTGGATGTCGGTTCTTATGATGAAGATGATATGGTAGTCAAAGAAGCTGCTGATGTCACTGTTCATCAGTTGGACTTGAAGGGTAACAGCACCATTACCATCGAGAATGGTAAACTGAATTCCGACCAGATTACCATGGACAAGTCGACCATCGCCATCGCAGGCGTCGGCACTTTGATCGCGAACAAGATGACGCTGAACAACACCACGCTGTCTTTGAGAGGCATCACGAATGATCCAGATGAGGAAGGCATCATGACGCTCGATTTGGATGACGAAATCCAGCCGCTGGATGTCACGCAGAATGGGGTGACTGTCGAGGTCAAGGATACGCTCGAAATGAATGGCGGCATGCTTAAGGTCAATGATGGCTCGAAGCTCACCACGAACCAGATGAAGCTCGCCAATGGCAGCATGGTCACAGTCGACGGGACAAATTCTTCTTACACGATTAAAGGCACCGATAATACCGTAAGCGGCGACGCGAAGATTGACGTCATCAATGGCGGCAGCGTCACGCTGGCAGAGGGTGCTGGCATCAAGGCGGAAGCAGGCACTGACAACAAGGTGAAGACCATCATCACGGCGGATGCGGACAGCACGGTCGACGTGAGGAAGGGCAGCCTGTATATCGCGAATGCGAAGAAGGGTGATACGGGCTATGATGTTTCTACCGCTATTATCAAGAACGGGACGGAAAACAAAGGAAATGAGTTCAAGCACATTTATGGCGACAGCCGCCTCGTGATAGCCCAAAAGGATGCAGACGGCAACTACACCTTCAAGTCAAATATCGCTGAGATTTCGAAGGGTTCCCTGTTTTCTCATATTCTGGAAGAAGCGTATGAGAATGAAGGAAAACCGAAGGACTTCGTGGTGAAGGCATTTGGCCTAGACACACCGGATGATGCACAGGGGCATAATGCGCTTGAACATGCAGCGGCGATTGCGGAAATGGTTGGCGTGACCCACGGCACATATGGATTTGCACAGGATTTCTCCGGCATGATCGCTGACCACAAGGGGGAAGGAAGCGGCATCTGGGCGAACTACCTCCGTCAGGATAAGAAGGTGGACGGTTTCCAGGTCGCTGGACGGAAGGCGAAGTATGATGTGAAGTACAATGGCTTCCTCATCGGCAGTGATCTGATTTCCGATGAAAATTCCCGCACGGGCATCGCTTTTGCGTATGCGGACGGCAGCCATACAGAGAAGGATGGCGTGACCGGGAAGAACGATACCAAGTACTATGGTGGAGACATCTACCATCACTTCACGGCGGGCGGTATCCAGTACAAGGCGGATATCGGCTTCATCAAGAGCGAGAATGATCTGGAGCAGACCCAGCTGGGAACGACCATCAAGGGCTCTGTGGATGGCAATGCCTTCTTCGCCGGCATTCGTGCTGAGAAGGAAATTGCGCTTGGCGCGTCTTCCCTGACTCCGTATGCAGGACTTCGCTACTACCGCATCCATACCGGCGACTTCACGGACAGCCTTGGCATGAAGCATGAAACGGAAAATGCCAACCTCTGGAACTTGCCGGTCGGGGTGGAATTCCGTCATGAGGTCAAGAATGGCAACTGGAGCCTCACCCCGGTCGTAGAAATCGGGTACAATTTCGCAATGGGAGATAAGGACACGAAGGAAACCGTCAGCCTCGGTGATGCAGCGGATACCTTCGCCTTCGACATCGGTGAAAGTGCCTTCCTCGCTCGCCTCGGTGTAGAAGCAGAAAACAGCACATGGACTTTGGGCGGCGGCTATCGCTATCAGAAGGGCAGTGATACCCAGTCGAACCAGTGGTACATCCAGGCCGGCTATCGTTTCTAATTGTCTGCTATGGCAAGCAAAAGCACCAGTCTTTATGGCTGGTGTTTTTTGCTTTGCGTGAATTGGTTCAAGGTTAACCCCGGGGGAGTGCCGCCCCCTTGATTGGATGAAAGAGGGGAAGCGGGTTCTATGGGGGTTATGGGGGCAGTGGGTAGGGCGGTGCGGCGCATAAGAATATAGAAGCTCCGCTCCAAAGGCGCAGGATAGAGTGCCTCGAAGAGGCACAACTCTACGCAGCGGTATGAAAAACGATATAAGACGATCCGTCTTTCTTGCGTGTCATGAGGGCCGAAGTGGAGGGATCTTTCTTGCAGACCGGTAAAACGTGGGTGAGGGAAAAGCGAAAAAGGAAGCACCAAGGTGTCGTTTGAGTGAGGGTGCATGTGTGCATATGGCGGCAGCGCAATAAAGATCCCTCGGCTGCACTCGGGATGACGGTGCTTGGGGAGCGGATAGGTTCACAAGGGCGGTATGCCGCCTTTTTAGAAGATGGTATTCTCGTATCGCAGCCTTCCCCTCTAGAGGAAGGCTTGTAAAGTCTCCCAGTCACAAGTCATTCCTTTAATAAGCGGGGAGTGGATCGTCTCACATGTGTGGCATGAGATCCTTCGGCTCAGTCCCCACTTGTTCCGGCGGGGGCTTTTCAGACATAGAGTGTTTTCGTCCGCTCAGGATGACGATACGCGAGGTCGGATGGGCTCTCATCTGGGAGATATGTTGCGTGTTTTGGAACTAGCGGTGCTATATTATTACGATACGAGTAGCCCCTTAGAGAAGGGGCGCGCCAAAGGCGCAGGATTGATCCACGCAGCGGTGTGAAAGACTATGTGAGATTACCCGTTTCCCTTAAACGTCATCCCGACCGAAGTGGAGGGATCCTTCCTGCAGACCGGTAAAACGTGGGTGAGGGAAAGGCGAAAAAGGAAGTACCAAGGTGTCGTTTGAGTGAGGGCGCATGTGTGCATATGGCGGCAGTGCAATAAAGATCCCTCGGCTTCGCTCGGGATGACGGTACTTGGGGAGCGGATAGGTTCACAAGGGCGGTGTGCCGCCTTTTTTAGAAGATGGTATTCTCGTATCGCAGCCTTTCCCCATGCGGGGAAGGCTTGTATGGCAGCGGCTTTGCCGCCTCTTTTTTCTCCGTTCAGGATGACGATACGGGAGAGCAGCTCGTGGTGTGTAGGGGAATCTTTCGGCAAGCACACAAAAAGCGCGCCTCTTGGAAGAGGTGCGCTTTTTGTGTGCTGCGGTATTGTTGATTATCTGATCATGATTGCATCGGCGTTTCCTGTAGATTATTTCCCTGTATTGCTGTCTGCACTTCCCGTCGATGTGCCGAAGGAGGAGTAGGTGACGCCATTAAAGGTGCAGGTGACTTCGCCTTTGCTTCCTACGGTATAAGCACCGGCACCCGTTGGCGGTTCGGGGACTTTTTTCAGATAGCCGTTATCGCCTGCGAGAGTGGAGAGGTCGGCGGGGTAGGTGCCGCCTTTCTTGACGTGGTAGACTTCCATGGCGGTGCCGATGGTGGAGAGATCAGACTGGATCTTGGCGACTTTTGCTTCGTCGGTCATGCCGACGAGGTTCGGTATGGCGACGGCGGCGAGGATGCCGATGATCGCGACGACGATGATGAGCTCTAAAAGCATGAAGCCTTTTCTTTTCTTGAGTGTTCTCTTTTCTTTTTCCATGGGACCTCCTTGCTGTGAAGTGACGGGGGAATCGTTTCATTCATTATGCGCTTTCCGTTTTTGATTTACCAATATGAAATGCGAATGTTTACTCGGGGTATCGGTGAGCAAATTAGATGAGAGGGGCTTTTTCCGGAAACAGTCCTCCGTGAAGATCAGCACCTTTTCTTGGCGAATAGTCATTGCTTATCGGCGGCAGATTTCCTTGCATTTTTCAAACCATAATGCTAGAATAAGCCGGAACGAAGATCCTGAAAAAGTCAATAGAAAAATTGACGCATAAAAACTTTTATATGGTGTAAGGTAATTTCTATAAAAGAAAATAAACGATACGCATTATAGAAGAAATCTTTATGTGGGTTTTCGTGAGAATCATTGCGGATATTGACACTGTGTGATATAATTTTTATTCGCAACGGTTCTTTTAGTAGAGTATATATAATAAGGTTGTGTAATGCTTCCGGAGGCAGGCAGGGACTCGATGATTGGTTCGATTTCCTGCTTCTTTTTTCCGGGAGGAAGAAAGCCATGTTGTTTTTATGAAAGGGTGAGGCAAGGAATGCCGAACAGCAAGATGTTCAGACCTGTCGTGGTAGGGAAGAAAAAGAGATACACCTATGCCAGATCGCAGGAAGTACTGAAGATGCCCCATTTGCTCGATCTGCAGACGAAGTCGTATGAATGGTTCTGCAAGGAAGGGCTGAAGGATGTTTTCGCAGATATTTCTCCTATCGAGGACAGCGCTAAGAAATGGGCGCTGCACTTTGGCGATTTCTATTTCGGCAAGGGCAAGTACAATATCGAACAGTGCAAGGCGAAGGATGTGAACTACTCCGCTCCGCTGTACGTGAAGACGCGTCTGGAAAACAAGGAAACCGGCGAGCTGAAAGAGCACGATCTGTTCATGGGGGATTTCCCGGTCATGACGGACACGGGCACATTCATCATCAATGGTGCCGAGCGTGTCATCGTATCCCAGCTGGTTCGTTCCCCTGGCGTATACTACAAGCGCGAAAGAGATGCTTTCGACAAGGAGATCTATACCGCGCAGCTGATCCCGAATCGCGGTGCGTGGATCGAGCTGGAATCGGATCCGGCCGGCTCCGTCTCCGTCCGTATCGACCGCAATCGTAAGATGCCGGTCACTGTCCTCATTCGTGCGCTGGGCTACTCTTCCAATGAAGAGATCCTGGAGCTTTTCGATCATGATATCCATATCGAAAAGACGCTGGAGAAGGACAGCACCACGGACAAAAAGTCTGCTCTGATCGAGATCTATCACAAGCTCCGCCCGGGCGAACCTGCTACCGAAGATAGTGGTACGACCCTTCTCCATAATTTCTTCTTTGATCCGCGCCGTTATGATCTCGCGAAGGTCGGCCGTTACAAACTGAATAAGAAGCTGGCTTGGAAGAACCGTCTCCTCGGACACAAGACCGAAGGCCCGATCGTCAATATGGAAACTGGTGAAGTGGTCATCGAAGGCAACAGCACCATCGATGAAGAAGCGATCGCAAGAATCGAAGAAAGCGGCGTATTCTCCTCCTTCGATCAGGTCGAAGTCATGACACAGAAGGATGATGGCACTCCGGTCAAGGTGATCTGCTCTTCCGGCAACCGCGAAGACAATTACCGCACGCTGGAGATCTGTGATATCATCGCCTGCATTGACTATCTCCTGAACATGATGCAGGGCTATGGCAAGAGTGATGACATCGACCATCTGGGCAATCGTCGCGTCCGCTGCGTCGGTGAGCTCCTGCAGAACCAGTTCCGTATCGGTCTCACCCGTATGGAAAGAGTGGTTCGCGAGAGAATGACCACCCAGGACCAGGATAAGATGAGCGTACAGGCGCTCGTCAATATCCGCCCGGTCGTAGCTGCTATCAAGGAATTCTTCGGCAGCTCCCAGCTGTCTCAGTTCATGGACCAGACGAACCCGCTGGCAGAGCTCACGCATAAGCGTCGTCTTTCCGCTCTGGGACCTGGTGGTCTTTCCCGTGAACGTGCAGGGTTCGAAGTCCGCGACGTACATTACTCCCACTATGGACGTATGTGCCCGGTAGAAACCCCTGAAGGTCCGAACATCGGCTTGATCTCCTCTCTGTCCAACTACGGCGTCATCAACAAGTACGGCCTCATCGAGACACCTTACCGTCTGATCGATGAAAAGACCCACACTGTCACTGACAAGTGTGAATATGTCACCGCTGATATCGAAGAAGATAAGATCATCGCACAGGCGAGCGAACCGCTCGATGCAGAAGGTCATTTCGTTCATAAGAATGTAGCGAGCCGCCGCGGCCCGGACGTACTCGAAGCGGAACCGGACGAAGTCGTGCTGATGGACGTATCTCCGAAGCAGGTCGTCTCCATCGGTACCTCCCTCATTCCATTCCTCGAACACGATGATACGAACCGAGCTCTGATGGGTGCGAACATGCAGCGTCAGGCTGTACCGCTCCTGCGTCCGGAAGCACCGCTCGTCGGCACCGGCATGGAATGGGTCGCTGGTCAGGACTCCGGTGTCTGCATCCTCGCTAAGCGTGCCGGCACTGTCGAAAGAGTCACCGGCCGCCAGATCATCGTTCGCGCAGAGAACGGCGAGCTTGACACCTACGACATCATCAAATTCATGCGTTCCAACCAGTCCACCTGTATCAACCAGCACCCGATCGTATCCAAGGGTGACCGCGTGGAAGCAGGAGACACGCTGGCAGACGGCATGGCGACCGATGGCGGCGAGCTGGCTCTCGGCCACAATGTACTCGTAGCCTTCGTATCTTGGGAAGGGTACAACCACGAAGACGCCGTTCTGATCTCCGAACGTCTCTGCAAGGATGACCTGTACACCTCCATTCATATTGAAGAATATGAATGCGATGCCCGCGATACCAAGCTGGGCGAGGAAGAGATCACCCGTCAGCTGTCTTCTGTTTCGGAAGACGCTGTCAAATACCTCGACGAAAACGGCATCATCATGGTCGGCGCTGACGTCCGTCCAGGCGATATCCTGGTCGGCAAGGTCACTCCGAAGGGCGAGACGGAGCTGACGCCGGAAGAACGACTGTTGCGTGCGATCTTCGGTGACAAAGAAAGAGAAGTCCGTGATACCTCCCTGCGTGTGCCGCACGGCGAATTCGGCAAGGTCGTCGATGTCAAGGTCTTCACCCGTGAAAACGGTGATGAGCTGGCACCGGGCGTGAACAAGCTCGTCCGCGTCTACATCGCGCAGAAACGTAAGATCCGTGAAGGCGATAAAATGGCAGGCCGTCACGGCAACAAGTGCGTATGCTCCCGCATCATGCCTGTCGAAGATATGCCGTTCACCCCGGATGGCCGTCCGGTCGATCTGGTACTGAACCCACTGGGCGTACCGTCCCGAATGAACATCGGACAGATTCTGGAGATCCATCTTTCCTGGGCCTGCCACATGCTCGGCGAAGAGATCCATGCGGCGATGGCAGCCGGTGTCGGTTCTCCGGAGTATGAAGAAATGAAGCAGCGCCTCATCGACTGCGGCTATGATTTCGAAAAATACGGTATGCCTGAACCGACCGAGTCCGGTATCCATATCGCGACCCCGGTCTTCGACGGCTGCCGAGATGAAGACCTCGCAGCGACACTGAAGGCAGCAGGCCTCCCGGCCGGTGCGAAGACGGACCTCTATGATGGCCGTACCGGTGAAAAACTGGACAATCAGGTCACCATCGGCTGGAAATACATGCTGAAGCTCCATCATCTCGTCGATGATAAGATCCATGCCCGCTCCACCGGCCCATACTCCCTCGTTACCCAGCAGCCGCTGGGCGGCAAGGCACAGTTCGGCGGCCAGCGTTTCGGCGAAATGGAAGTCTGGGCTCTCGAAGCCTACGGCGCGGCTTACACGCTGCAGGAGATCCTGACCGTGAAGTCCGATGATGTCATCGGCCGTGTCAAAGCCTATGAAAAGATCGTCAAGGGCGAAAACATCCCGAGTCCGGGCGTACCGGAATCCTTCAAGGTCCTCATGAAGGAACTCCAGTCCATCGGTCTCGACGTCCGTATCCTGAATGAAAATGGCGATGAAGTCGTCCTGAAAGAGCTCGATGAAAGCGATCTGGAACAGGGCTACGGCGGCGGACAGCCATGGCATAAGGATGAACTGAAAGAAGCCATGGAAGGCGATGATGCCGTTTCCAATTCCAGAAACGACATGGAAAGCCACATGAATGGCGCTGTCGAAAACGCCAGCGATGATGTCGCATCCTTCAATGATACACTCGAAGCAGAAGCCAATGCACAGGCTCCCGTAGAAGCCGGCTTTGGTGAAACTGATCTTGATACAGAACTTGGCTTTACGAATGACAGCCAGGACGACTGATTCCGGAAAGGAGCGCTAATCAATTGTTAGATGTAAATGAATTTGATTCCATGAAAATCGGTATCGCTTCTCCGGAAAAGATCCTTGAATGGTCTCACGGGGAAGTGACGAAGCCGGAAACCATCAATTACAGAACCCTGAAGGCAGAAACCGACGGTCTCTTCTGTGAAAAGATTTTCGGACCGACCAAAGACTGGGAATGCAAATGCGGCAAGTACAAAAAGATGCGTTACAGAGGCACCGTCTGCGACAAGTGCGGCGTCGAAGTCACCTCTTCCAAAGTCCGCCGTGAACGCATGGGCCATATTTCTCTGGCCTGCCCGGTTTCCCATATCTGGTATTTCAAGGGCACGCCGTCCCGTATCGGCCTCATCCTTGAAATCTCCCCTCGCCAGCTCGAAAGAGTCCTCTACTTTGCAGCCTATATCGTCCTCGATCCGGGCGATACGAACCTGTCCAAGTGCCAGGTCCTGAATGAACAGGAATACCAGGATGCCGTAGCCACCTATGGTAAGAAATCTTTCAAGGCCCAGATGGGGGCAGAAGCCATCCAGTATCTGCTGAAAGAGCTCGATCTGCCAAAGCTGGAAAAAGCGCTGCAGAAAGAAATCGAAGAAGGCAGCGGCCAGCGCAAGGTCAGATGCATCCGTCGTCTCGAAGAAGTCGAAGCCTTCCTGCATTCCGGCAACAAACCGGAATGGATGATCCTCTCCGTCCTGCCGGTCATTCCCCCAGATCTGCGCCCGATGGTCCAGCTCGATGGCGGCCGTTTCGCCACCTCCGACCTGAATGACCTCTATCGCCGCGTCATCAACCGTAACAACCGTCTGAAGAGACTTCTGGAACTCGGCGCTCCGGAAATCATCATCAGAAACGAAAAACGTATGCTGCAGGAAGCTGTCGATGCCCTGATCGATAATGGCCGTCGCGGACGCGCCGTCTCCGGCCCGGGCAACCGCCCGCTGAAATCCCTCTCCGACATGCTGAAGGGCAAGCAGGGCCGCTTCCGTCAGAACCTCCTCGGCAAACGTGTCGACTACTCCGGCCGTTCCGTTATCGTCGTCGGCCCGGAACTCAAAATGTACCAGTGCGGCCTGCCGAAGGAAATGGCGATCGAACTCTTCAAACCGTTCATCATGCATGAACTCATCAAAAGAGGCGTCGCAAGCAACCTCAAAGCGGCACGCAAGAAGGTCGATAAGCTCGCTCCGGAAGTCTGGGAAGTCCTTGGCGATGTCATCAAAGAACACCCGGTCCTCCTGAACCGCGCACCGACACTGCACAGACTCGGTATCCAGGCATTCGAACCGATCCTCTGGGAAGGCCGCGCGATCAAGCTGCATCCGCTTGTATGCCCAGGCTACAACGCTGACTTCGATGGTGACCAGATGGCCTGCCATCTGCCGTTGTCCGTCGAAGCGCAGGCAGAAGCACGCACCCTGATGCTCTCCATCAATAACATCCTGTCCACGAAGGACGGCAAGCCAGTCGCTATTCCTTCGCAGGATATGATCCTTGGCTCCTACTACCTCACCATCGTACAGACAGCCAACGATACGAAGGTCGATTTCACCGACGAAGAAAAGAAAGAAAATCCGAAGGCGAAATTCGATGTCATGAAGCAGTGGAAAAAAGCCGAAGACGAGATGGATACCTCCGAGCTTCGCGCTTACACCGGCTATGATGAAGTCATGCTGGCGTACAACCTGCATCAGATCAAGATCCATGACTTTATCAAAGTCTTCATCCCGAAGGAAGACCGTCCGGACGGATTCAATGAAACTGATGACGATCTTGTCATCACCACTCCGGGACGCCTGATTTTCAACTATGCGATCCCGAGAGAACTGCGTTTCTTCTACAAGCGTCATGAAAAGCGCATCGATGAAAACGGCAAGACCTACACCGTCGAAAACAACGGCCTCGGCATCACCATCGGCAAGAAGCAGATGGGCAAGCTCGTCAATGACTGCTTCAAGAAACTCGGATTCAAGGCGACCGGCGACCTGCTCGACTCCGTGAAAGCCCTCGGCTTCCACTACGCTCTCGTTTCCGGCATTTCCATCGGCATCTACGATGTCGCTGTGCCACCAGAAAAAGATAAGATCCTGGCAGACGGCGACAAAAAAGTCGAACAGATCAAGAAATTCTTCCGCCGCGGCCTCATGACCGACGACGAAAGATACAGAAGAGTCGTCGAAGTATGGAGCAAGAAGACCGACGAAGTCGGTGCTGCAATGAAGAGCTCCATGGTGAAGTTCAACCCGTTGACCATGATGGCCCAGTCCGGTGCCCGTGGTAACGATAACCAGATCCGTCAGCTGGCCGGTATGCGCGGCCTGATCGCCGATACCTCCGGTAAGACCGTCGAACTCCCGGTAAAGGCAAACTTTCGTGAAGGCCTGACCGTCCTCGACTACTTCACCTCTTCCCACGGCGCTCGTAAGGGTCTCGCCGATACCGCACTCCGTACCGCGGACTCCGGTTACCTCACCCGTCGTCTGGTCGACGTTTCTCAGGACGTCATCGTCCGCGAAGAAGACTGCGACGTACAGGTTCTGAATTTCGACAGAGAACAGAGCCTCATCGCGTCCCAGCCGGAAGTCAAGAAGACCATCATGGGTCTCAAGCAGACACTCCTCGGAGCAGTCTTGGATGAAGATGTCCTCGACCGCAGAAATGGAGACATTCTCCTCGTCAAGGGCAAGACCCTTGATGCGGACGATGTGACCCTGCTGAACCGCCACCTCGTAGAACATATTTCCGTCATCATCCCGACCGCTGATGGCATCGAAGCCGCAGAACCCAAAACCTTCGACCTCGGCACACAGGATGCTGTCGCTGAATACAACCGCGCGATGCGTCATCATCTGACCGTCCACTTCGCAGGCAAGAAACTCGAAGAAGATGCCTATGACCGCCAAGGCAATGTCCTTTTCCCGGCAGGCACCGTCATCGACAGCGATGTCGCAGAGAAGATCCTCGCTTCCGATATCCCGGTACTCAAAGTCCGTATGGATGAAGCCGAAGGCGTTGAAGTCTCTCTCATCGAAGAAAAAGGCCAGCCGATTGAGTCTCTGGCTGACCGTATCGCAGGCCGCTGCCCGCTCGAAGATGTCGTGAACCCGACCACCGGCGAAGTCATCGCGAAGAAGAACGAAGAAATTTCCGATGCACAGGCAGAAGAAATCCAGAAATACTACGACAAGCTGAAGGTTCGTTCCATCCTCACCTGCCACTCTGCGCACGGCGTCTGCGCGAAGTGCTATGGCAGAAACCTGGCGACCGGCCGTCACGTAGAAATCGGCGAAGCAGTCGGCATCATCGCTGCACAGTCCATCGGTGAACCTGGTACCCAGCTGACCATGCGTACCTTCCATACCGGCGGCGTCGCTTCTGCAGAAGATATCACACAGGGTCTTCCACGAGTCGAAGAATTGTTCGAAGCCCGCAAGCCAAAGGGCAATGCGATCATTTCCCGTATCGATGGTACAGTTTCCATCACCAGTGCGGAAGATAACCCGAATGTCAAGATCATTACCATCACCAGCGATAATCCGGAAATCGCTCCGGAAAGCGAAAAGATCCCGGTAGCGAAGAAGATCTCCGTCACAAACGGCGAATTCATCAAAGCCGGCACCCGCCTCTTCGAAGGTAACGTCAACCCGCACGATATCCTTGATGTCCTCGGCGTACAGGCGACCCAGAACTACATCGTCAAGGAAGTCCAGAAGGTTTACCGCAGCCAGGGCGTAGAAATCAACGATAAACACATTGAAATCATCGTCCATCAGATGCTGCGTAAGATCAAGATCACCGAACCGGGCGGCTCCGGCTGGCTCCCGGGCGAGACGGTCGATATCGTCGCATTCCGTGCGATGAACCAGCGTCTCGACGACGAAGGCAAAGAAAGAGCCGTCGGCGAAAACCTGCTCCTCGGTACCACCAAGGCAGCTCTTGCGACCGACTCCTTCCTCTCCGCCGCTTCCTTCCAGGAAACCACCCGTGTCCTTACCGAAGCAGCGATCAAAGGCAAGGAAGATCCGCTCCTCGGCCTCAAGGAAAATGTCATCATCGGCAAACTCATCCCGGCTGGTACAGGCATGTCCCGTTACCGCAAGCTGAATGTCATCCATAAGGGTGAATCGTTCGAAACCGGATCCGATGCGGAATAATTGATGCATCAGGCATAGCCGAAGCAGTCCTCACATCGTGGGGACTGCTTTTTGTATGGAGGGTATTCTGCACGATCCGGCGTATTTACTGGGAGCAGTCACTTGCCGCAGGTCACCGTGCTTTCCTCTTGCGAATTTCTTCGAGATTCTCTACAATAGAATAGATATGATAGTGACTGGTGACTAGGAGACGTCAGACTCTTATCGTCATTTTCAGAGCAGCGAGAAATCTTTGTCATTCGTGGTCAGGCGATCATTGTTTGGAACTACCAAACGGAAAACCTGCTGCCCACTCACCTTCGAGCATCGCCCGCCTTTATACTGTGGCGAAGCCGCCAACTTCATTCCTCATTCGAGCAGAGCTTTCAATCGTAGTCAAGGGGCGGCATGCCCCCCCGGGGCTCACCCTGTACTTTTTTCAAGGAGACGCCATGATAAAAAAACTGTTTCCACTCGCGCTTTCCGCGGCGCTTGTCTTTGGCGGCTTCCTGCTGTCTTCCGCGGAGGATCTTGTGATCGATGGGCTCGGCCGCCTGCCATTTCCCAAGGACGTGACAGTCACGGATGGCGGCGGGTCAGAGCTTTCTCGGTTCATGATCGAAGGGACACACCGGAAAAATTATGGGAGATCGGCGCGTGCTGCGATGTGGTCGATCCTGACGGTACCGCCAGGTATGCAGCTGTATCCGGAGAAAGCGCCGTATCCCTATGATTCGATGCACATGTACCAGATACGCAAGACGGATGTGCGCGGGACATACAGCGCGGGCATCTATGTCATCTCGGGAACAGAGAAGGATTTTTTCCATGAGGGGCATCCGAAGGCAGCCCGCTTCTGGTCTACGGCTTTCCTTGAGGATGCCAAGCGCCCGACCTCGCTCTTTGGAATGCCGAAGATCCAGACATCGGAGTTCCAGGCATTGGTGGATCAGGTGCTCTCTGAGACAAAAGGTCCATCTATACACGTGAAGATCTTGAAATTCGTCCCTTGGCGTGCTTTCAAAAATGAAGACGGTACCTATCGCTGGGGACAGGAGGCGAAGGTCATCCTGACGAACGAAAAGGGCTTGTCGTTTCCCCTCTGGATTTCCGCGAATCTTTTGAAGGCAGGGGATAAGTACTATCTGATCGAGGTGAATGGCAGCCACGCGGCGGCCGAACAGCTGTCGGATCTCCTGCTGTATGGATTCTATCGGATGAAGAGATGAGATAGCAGCGATGCGATGATTTCAAAATGCGCGGTGCTTCCGCTTTAGGATCTGCGCTCCATCTAGGCAGGACAGCGTAAGCCTTTTTCACTGCTGCATTTACTTTTGAAAGGGGATTTTCCATGAAATGGAAATGTTTGCTTCTCGCGCTCGCGCTGGCTAGTGGGATTTCCGCGGGAGGAGAAGCGTATGATATGAATGCCGTCGCAGCGGCTTCGCTTCCCAAAGGCTTCACCTACCGGGAGGCAGCGGGGACGGAGACGCTCCATTTTATGGAGAAAGACATCCCCTATCAGATGGGACAGCTGCAGTATACATTGGAAAAACAGCAGAGCTTCTCATCCGGCTATATCATTCGCGCGCTGCTCCCTAAAGAGATGGCGGAAGCGCTGAAGCCGTATTTCAAGATGAATCGTGATGAACATGTCTGGCGCCGGCTGACGCAGATGAACCGCGCGCTCTTAAATCCTGCATCCCCTCTTCGGAAGGGGATCGAAGAGACAGTACTGAGTCTGGCCCGCAATGCCATCGGCCCCGCTGCGGATTCTTCGATCAAGGTGGAGCTTTCTTCGCTGGAGCCTTTCCGCCGCCTGGATGTCGATGAGGCCTATGTCTATACCGCTGGCGGGCTGATCACATACAATGCGGAGGGGATGAAGCTCCCCATGTACTGCCGCTCCTATTTCTTCCCCGGAAGTGAGGGACTCGATGTCCTGATGCTTTTCACCCCCGACGAAGGCAAAGCGCCGCTCCTCTATGCCATCGATGATCTGGTGAATGCGGCCGCGAAGGAAGAGCTCAATGGGGCAGCAGGATATAAAGACCTCGGCGTGGTGCTGGGGAAGAATCAATAAGAAAAGGGGCTGCCAGTGACTAGGAATTAACAGCTAGGAATTAGGAAGCTCGAGGAACAAGTGACTTGAATACTACTTTCGGGCATCGTTTCATACATCATTGCGGCGAAGCCGCCACCTGAACCCTGAACCATAAACCTTAAATTACGCATTTCCATACAACCAACCCATTTACAGGAGGACCTATGAACGTATTTGCTGCGCTCGGCGTGAATGAGACGCTGACGAAACTTTTGAAGACACAGGGGATCAAGACCCCGACGCCCATCCAGATGTCCGCGATCCCAAACGCTTTCAAGGGACGGGATCTGATCGGCCGTTCGCAGACCGGGACAGGGAAGACGCTGGCCTATCTGCTGCCGGTCATTCAGCGCGTAGAAACAGACAAAGCCATGACGCAGGTGCTTATCATGACACCGACCCGCGAGCTTGCCAAGCAGGTCTTTGACGTGATGCGTCCCTTTGCCATCGAGTGCGGTGTGGATGGGGCAGATATCATCGGCGGACGCACGATCGAGAACCAGCTGCAGAAGCTGAAGCGTGACCCGCATGTCATCATCGGGACCCCCGGGCGCCTTCTGGATCATATTCGCAGAAAGAGCCTCGACCTTTCGAATGTGAAGACGGTCATCTTGGATGAAGCCGACCAGATGCTGGCGAATGGGTTCCGCGAAGATATCGAAGCCCTGATCGATGAGACGCCGAAGAAGCGCCAGCTCCTGCTCTTCTCTGCGACGATGCCTGACGATGCGAAGCGTCTCGCCAGAAAGTATATGCACCATCCGGCTTTCCTTGATGTCGCAGAAAAAGCGACTGCGTCGACGGTCGAGCAGCGCATCTATGAGACGACTCTCCCGCGCAAGTTCAAGCTCCTCGTCCGGCATCTGACGGAGATGAATCCGTACATGGCCGTCGTTTTCACGAATACCCGTGAGGAAGCGCATGAGCTCGCCGGCAAGCTGCAGGAGGAGACGGACTTCATCGTGGATGAGATCCATGGGGATATGAGCCAGAGCCAGAGAAATCAGGTCATTCGCGAATTTGAGAAAGCACGCATTCAGGTGCTCGTTGCCTCCGATATCGCGGCACGCGGGCTTGACGTCGAAGGCATTACGCATGTCTTCAATTACGGGATCCCAAGAAATCTCGAATACTATATCCATCGCATCGGCCGCACCGGCCGCGCCGGTACGAAGGGGATCGCCATCACCTATGCGACGCCGGAAGATGGATTCCTTCTCCGGAAGCTGGAAAAATCCATTGAAGAGATCATCACCCGCTATGATGAGAAGGGGAATGTCCGCCGCGTGAAGGCAGGCAAGCCGAAGAAGAAGGTCGTGACGCCCGGCATGTACAAGCCGACCAAGAAGAAAGAGCATAAAGCGCTCGGACATAAGGGCAGAAACATGAGACAGAAGCGCAAGAAGGAAGATGGAAAGAGGAAATAAAACAAGGCGATGTGAAATAACGATCATCTCATTTTCGCGTTCAATCTGCCGCGGGGGACTTGCAGCTCTCATAGGAGTGACCGGGCAACCTTATCCCAGCTGTCTTTCATGCCATAGTCACCCTATCCGCCCCTTTCGGGCACCTTCCCCTAGAGGGGAAGGCTGCGATACGAGAATACCGTCTTCTAAAAAAGGCGGCGAAGCAGCCACCTGAACCTTGAACCAAATGAAAGCAAAGTAAAAAGGGGCTGTGAAGAAATGAGGATTCATTTCTTCACAGCTCCTTTTCTGTAGGGGGATTTCCTCGTGCCTTTGTGCCAAAGCGTACTGCCAACACGCCTGAATTGTGATACAATAGTCCCCATCGAGGTGATACGTATGATCAAAAATAAAAAATTCATTCATCAGCTGCTGTGGCTCTTGGCGGGAATTCTTCCCTGGGGCTTCGGGGGATTTCTGGTACACACTGCTGAGGCCATGGCAGTGGGGACGCTCGCTTACTGGGGAATGGGGCTTCTGGTGCCGTTTCTTTTTTTCCTCTTCCAGCGGAAAGGCTATGGTAGTGAGTGGGGCGCATTACGAGCGGCAGTACATTTGCCGCTCTGGATCTCCTTCATCATCCTGCAGATGGTCATTTTCTGGAGCTATCTGCCGATGGCAGACAAGGCCTTCAAGGAAAGTCCGATCCCGATCTCGATCGCTTTCTTTATCGTGCTGACGCTTTTTGCCGGGGCGGCGATCGTGCTGGACTACCTGCTTCCTTCGCTCTATGAGAAGCTTTCGGAGAAGGGGGCTTGCCGGAAGGTCTGGCTGGGCGCGGCTTATTTCAGCGGGCTTATTCCCGGTTTTGCCATTCTCTCCTTTTTGGGGCTCTACTATGCGAATGGTATGCGCCTTGATCCTTTCACGGCGAGCTTCTTCCTGCTGGAGGTTTTCAGCTTTGTCTTCTACGGAAAAATCATCCTCGGCATGATGACATTCGGGATCTATCTCTTTCTGGCACTTTCCGGGACGAAGGGGCGGCGCATCACGGTGTGTGCTTTCAGCGGGATATTCTGGCTGATGCTCCTCTATATCCCGATGGTGATCTCCCTCCATCTTCCGCAGGCAAGCTGGCAGGTCTATATGGATCCGTCCTACCTTCCCATGATCCCCTTCGTTTCAGACCTTTGGCTGACAGGGATCGCGATCTGGGGTGGGAAAAAGGTCACGGAGTGGATATTTAGATAATGGAGTTAGCCCATGGGGCGGGCTGCCCCCTGATTGTTTGCGAAAGAAGGGGAGCGGGTTCTATAAGTGGAGAGGGTTCAGCGGGGGCGGCGCCTGAAGGTGGCATGTAATCACCTTTCGGGCGCCGCCCCATTTTTTTGAACCTATAGAACCTGCTGAACCTATTTCATCTGCAATCAAAGGGCAAAACGTCTCAGGGGCTCGTTCTGCACCTTCACCGTGAAATTCTAATTTTTCTCCATTGGACAGGTATGATAAAATGTAACTGTATTAGTGGCTTTTTCATTTCCGACTGGAGCCTGCGCCTTTGCGCCGGCGAGTAACAAGGAAGGAGTGTTGAACTTGTCTGATATCAGACGTTTGTATGTACGAAAGAAGGCTGGTTTCCGTCAGGGCGAAGAGAGCCTGACGGCTGAGCTGAAAGAGGTGCTGGGAGACCGCATCGAAGGCTGTGGGATCTATCATCGCTACGATGTCGACGGACTTTCCGGAGAAGACTATGAGAATGCGGTCTCGACCGTATTCTCTGAACCGCCGGTCGACAGTGTAGAGACAGAACTGCCAAAGGGCGATCTCGTCATCGGCGTCGAATTCCTGCCGGGGCAGTATGACCAGAGAGCGGACTCGGCGGAGCAGTGCCTTACGATCGTCACAGGAAAAGACGGCGCGCGTGTACGTTGTGCGCTGGTCTATACCTTTGACGGACATTTCGCAGAAGGTGACCGCGAGAAGATCCTGAAATTCCTTGTGAATCCGGTGGAGTCCCGCGAAGCCAGTCTCGCTCCTGCGGAAACGCTGGATCTTCCCATCGAAGACCCGAAGGCAGTACCCGTTGTCAAGGGCGTCTGCGAGCTGGATGATGCAGGGATCGATGCACTGATCGCCGACATGGGCCTTGCCATGAGCCATGATGACATGGCGATGATCCGTGACTATTTCCGCGATGAAGAGAAGAGAGATCCGACCGTGACAGAGATCCGTGTGCTCGATACCTACTGGTCCGACCACTGCCGTCACACCACTTTCTCCACCAAGCTCTCCTCTGTCGAAGTCGAAGACGGCACTTTTACTGCTCCGATCTCCAAGGCGCTCAAAGACTACGAAGAGACGCGTATCCATATCTATGGCAAGGACACGAAGCGCCCGGTGACGCTGATGGATATGGCAACAGCGGCTGTCAAGGCTCTCCGCAAGGAAGGAAAGCTGGAAAATCTGGATCAGTCGGAAGAGATCAATGCCTGCACCATCAAGGTGAAGATCGATACCATCGACGGCGAGGAAGACTGGCTGCTCCTTTTCAAAAATGAAACACACAACCATCCGACTGAGATCGAGCCATTCGGCGGGGCAGCGACCTGCCTGGGCGGATGTATCCGAGACCCTCTCTCCGGACGCTCCTATGTGTATCAGGCGATGCGCGTGACGGGCGCCGCAGACCCGCGAATGCCGCTTTCCGAAACGCTTCCCGGCAAGCTCCCGCAGAGAAAGATCGTCGTCGAAGCGGCCAAGGGCTACTCCTCCTACGGCAATCAGATCGGTCTTGCCACCGGTGAGGTCAAGGAATATTATCATCCGGGATTCATGGCGAAGCGTATGGAGATCGGTGCCGTCGTCGCAGCGGCTCCGGAAGACCATGTCATCCGTCTTTCTCCGACACCCGGCGACGTCGTCATCCTGGTCGGCGGGCGCACGGGCCGTGACGGCATGGGCGGTGCGACAGGCTCTTCGAAGGAGCTGAATACCGAGTCCATCGAGACTTGCGGTGCAGAAGTCCAGAAGGGCAATCCGATCACGGAAAGAAAGATCCAGTGCCTCTTCCGTCGCGGGGAAGTCACACGCCTCATCAAACGCTGCAATGACTTCGGCGCAGGCGGTGTCTCTGTCGCTGTCGGTGAACTGACAGACGGCCTTGACATCGATCTTGATCAGGTACCGAAGAAATACGAAGGCCTTGATGGGACCGAGCTGGCGATTTCCGAATCGCAGGAGCGTATGGCGGTCGTTGTCAGAAAAGAAGACGCAGACCAGTTCATCCGCTATGCCGCAGAAGAAAACCTCGAAGCCACCATCGTGGCCGATGTGACCGATACCCGCCGCCTCGTTATGAAGTGGAGAGGGGATACCATCGTCGATATTTCGAGAGATTTCCTCGACACGAATGGGGCGCAGCAGGTGAAGGAAGCCTACATCGCAAAGCCGGATGAAGCTGGCTATTTCCATAAAGAAGAGATCCATGACATCAAAAAGACATGGCTTTCTGCCATGGCAGATCTCAATAACTGCTCGGAGCAGGGACTCTCCGAACGCTTTGATTCCACCATCGGTGCCGGTACCGTACTCATGCCATTCGGCGGCAAGTACCAGAAGACCCCGACCGACGGCATGGTAGCGAAATTCCCGGTCCGCAAAGGCGAGACTGACAGCGCCAGCTTCATGGCACATGGCTTCGATCCGTATCTGGCATCTTGGAGCCCGTTCCATGGTGCAGCCTATGCCGTACTCCTCTCCGTGGCCCGCCTCGTAGCGATGGGGGCTGACTGGAGAAAAGCCTACCTGACGCTGCAGGAATACTTCGAAAAGCTCACTGACAAGACCAGCTGGGGCAAACCGGCGGCCGCACTCCTCGGTGCTTTCCATATGCAGGAAAGCCTTGGTCTGGGAGCGATCGGCGGCAAGGACTCCATGAGCGGTACCTTTAATGATATCCACGTCCCGCCGACACTCGTTTCCTTTGCTATCGCTCCGGGGAAAGCCTCCGAAGCTGTCAGCCAGGAACTCAAGAAGGAAGGCGATGTCCTCGTCCTCTTCGGCCAGCCGAAGGACGAAGCCGGCATGCCGCTTCTTGATGTATTCAAAGCGCATGCGGATTTCCTCTATCAGGAAGTGAAGGCCGGACACATCGCTGCGATGAAAGCGATCGAACACGGCGGCGTCGCAGTGACCGCAGCCAAGATGGCCTTCGGCAACAAGCTCGGCGTCACCTTTGGTGAAAATCTGCCGCTCTTCAAATACTTCAGCAATTTCTATGGCGCGATCCTTGTAGAAACTACGCCGGAACTGGCAGAGACATTTGCCAAACAGCCGCATACGAAGATCCTCGGCACCGTCGGTGGAGACAGCATGAAACTTTGCGGGGAAGAGATCGCCCTCGAAGAGCTTCTGCGCTCCTATGAAGGTACGCTCGATCCGATCTTCCCGCGCCGCGCAGCAGACATCCAGAAAGAAGCGCCGATCCTTCCGGAAACGAAAGCCATCCCGCAGTTCTATGTCCATACGAATCTTTCGCGTCCGCGCGTCTTCATCCCGACCATGCCGGGCAACAACTGTGAAGTCGACTGCGCGAGAGCCTTTGAACGTGCCGGTGCGGTCAGCGATATCTTCATCTTCAGAAATCGCGATGCAGCCGAACTCAAGGACTCCGTCGATGAAATGGCAGAACGCATCCGCCATGCGCAGATCGTCATGTTCCCGGGCGGCTTCTCTGCGGGCGATGAACCGGACGGCAGCGGCAAATTTATCGCCGCTGTATTCAGAAACCAGAAGCTCATGGAGGCCATGGACCAGCTCCTTCATGTGAGAGACGGTCTTGCCATGGGCATCTGTAACGGCTTCCAGGCTCTGATCAAGCTCGGCCTCGTACCGTATGGCGAATTCAAGCCGCTCACCGATGACGCACCGACGCTCACCTTCAATACGCTCAGCCGTCATATCTCCCGCTTCGTCACGACCAAGGTCGTATCGACCAAGTCTCCGTGGCTTGCCCTCTGCCAGCCCGGTGACCTCCACTCCATCGCCATCAGCCACGGCGAAGGACGCTTCATCGCTTCCGATGAACAGATCCGGGCACTCGCAGCCAATGGCCAGATCGCGACACAGTACGTGGGGCCAGATGGCCAGCCGACCTACGACAGCCGCTACAATCCGAACGGCTCCTCGTGGGCGGTCGAAGGCATCACCAGTCCTGACGGACGCGTCCTCGGTAAGATGGGTCATACCGAACGCCGCGGCCAGAATGTCGCAAAGAACATCGCCGGTGATACCTACCAGCCACTCTTCGAAGCCGGTGTGAAGTACTTCAAGGGCTAATGGTCCATGCATAGAAAAAACGCTCTCGTGAATGCGGGAGCGTTTTTTGTTTTGGCTGGTCCAATGGGTTTAAAAGGTTCAAAGGGTTCAAAGGGTTCAACGGGGAAGGTGCGGCGCATAAAAATCAGAAGCGCCGCGGAGTTTTGATAACGCTTCGCGCGCGTCGTCATTTCGAGCGTAGCCCTCAATCTTTATTGCAGAACGCTCATCGCCTGATGTGAGACAGCACCAAGACACCGTTTTTTCCTCGGCGCATACACGCTGATTCTCGCACTGCAGTAGAGATCCCTCGGCTACGCTCGGGATGACGATGCCGCAGAATCCCAGTCACTAGTCACCAGTCACTCCCAATCCCTAATCCCTAGCCACTCTTCCCTGCTTTCAAACTTCGTCTTTCGTGATTACTGCATATTTCAAAACTCAGCGGCGCTTCATTATTTTTGCGCCGCACCACCCCCGTTGAACCTATAGAACCTATAGAACCTGATGAACCTCTTTCGCAAATAA
Source organism: uncultured Dialister sp. (assembly GCA_934193095.1). Classification (GTDB taxonomy): domain Bacteria; phylum Bacillota; class Negativicutes; order Veillonellales; family Dialisteraceae; genus Dialister. The sequence continues at coordinate 23,533 of CAKPUX010000027.1, forward strand.
TCAAAGGACGGCATGCCCCGTGGGGGAACCCTGAACCTTAAAAATTTTCCTTCTAAAAACTATTTGACACACACGTAAAAAAACTATATAATACTCCTTGTGAGATTTGTCCGGAAACCACTAGCCCCGGAGGAAGGATGACATCTTGCGGTTCTGTTTTTTATTCAGAAGGAGTCATTACTAATGAAAACAACATTCATGGCCAATGCGGGCAACATCACTCGCAAATGGTATATCGTTGATGCTGCAGGACTGACTGTTGGCCGTCTGGCTGCCAGCGTTGCCAAAGTTCTGACCGGCAAGAATAAACCTACCTACACACCGCATGTTGACACTGGTGACAACGTCATCATCATCAACGCAGATAAAGTCGTTTTCTCCGGCAAAAAAGAACTGAAGAAAGTTTACTTCCACTACACCGGATATATCGGCGGCGACAGATACCAGAAGGCTGGCGACGCTCTTCGTGAAAAACCGGTATGGGTCGTAGAACATGCTATCCGCGGCATGCTTCCGAAGAACAAGCTCGGTGCTCAGATGTACCGCAAGCTCCATGTATACGCAGGCGCTGAACATCCGCATGCAGCACAGCAGCCTGAAGAACTGAAATTTGATATCCGTTAACCAGAAGGGAAGGAAATAAGAAATGGCAGAAGCTACATACTACGGCACTGGCCGCAGAAAAACATCCGTTGCCAGAGTCCGTCTGGTACCGGGACAGGGTAACATCACAATCAATGGCCGTGATCTGAAGGATTACTTCGATCTCGCAACCCTCGAACTGATCATTAAACAGCCGCTCGAACTGACCGGCACCACCACCGCATATGACGTTATCGCTAACGTAAAGGGCGGCGGACGTACAGGCCAGGCTGGCGCTATCCGTCATGGCATCAGCCGTGCTCTCCTCGATGTCGATGGAGACTACAGAAAAGTTCTGAAAGTCGCAGGTCTCCTGACCCGTGATCCAAGAATGAAAGAACGTAAGAAATACGGCCTCAAGAAAGCAAGAAAAGCAAGCCAGTTCTCCAAACGTTAATCATTGGAGGAATACAGAAAACGCTCATGGATTTCCATGGGCGTTTTTTCTTGCGCTTAAATGAGAAATGGCGGTGTCGCGCAATCTAACGAGAAAGCAGGGATGAGTAGCCAGGGATTGGGGATTAGGGATTAGGAGTGACTAGTGACTGGTGACTGGGATTCTCCGGCATCGTCATCCCGAGCGTAGCCGAGGGATCTCTACTGCACTGCGGAAATCAGCGGGTATGCACTGAGGGGAAACGATGTCTTAGTGCTGTCTCACATCAGGCAATGAGCGTTCTGCCATAGAGATTTTTCGGCTACGCTTCCAATGCCGACGGCGCGAAGCGCTATCAAAACTCCGCGGCGCTTCCATATTTTTATGCGCCGCACTACCATTTCGCATTTCTCATTTCTAATTTCTCATTCAAGCACAGCTTTCAAACGGAATCAAAGAGCCGCACGCCCCTCGGGCTAACCCCGAACCCTGCCCCTGCCTCCCTACAATTTCTTTCCTCTATGAAGTATAATAAAGGAGACCGATTCACCAAGGAGGATTTATGACTGCAAACGATATTCATGACGCGATAGAGACATTTGCTCGCTACGGTGTGCCGCGGGAGCGGATTTTTAATGAAGTCATGCGTGCGCGCTATCTGGACTATGTACTTTTCCTGAATCCGGAGAATGTCCAGTACGGGATCTCCATCGATGACCTGTACGAAAATATGAAACGCACGGCAGACAAGCTGGGCATGTATGAGGGCGATGCAGATACCTATGCGCGCGTTTATACACTTGCGCTCCGTGTGGAGCCGCTGGTCTTTGCGCCGGAAATGCCAACGGCACCTGCCAAAGTGCATGCGCTGCTCGCAGAAGCGGTAAAGAAGGCAGAGGCCGTGGGAAATACGGTGCTTTTCACCGGCGCAGAAGAATATCTGCCTTACCTTGCCGGAATTTTCCAGGATCTCGGGGGAAAACGTATCGCTGTTGCGGTGAAGGATGCCATCTGGAAAGAGCGTCTTCACTACGTCTTCCCACGCGGCCGTGCGATGCTCGAGAGCGAACTTGCGGAAGATACCGAGCACTACGATTACATTTTTGATTTTGAAACAAATGGCATCGCAGCGCTGGCCGATTTGAGACAGCGCCTCGCCGAGAACGGCGTGATGGACGTTATTATTCCTTCGGCGCTGCTGACGAAAGAGGGGGATGCTGCGCTTGCTGCCAGAAGAAGCTTGGCGGCCGAGAAGAAACTGACGGCTTTCTATGATACGGAAATCGGTGGGAACGAGTACGCCTACCTGCGCTTTGCCGGAGAAGCAGTCAAGACCGTGTCTTTCGGTCTGTCGGATTTCGCAGACGGCGCCTTCCGCGGCGTAGACCAGCTCTCGCTTCCGTCGGACACCTTCATTGAAGCCGATGACTGGAACTATGATCTCTACGCTTTCAATGGCTCGCCGAGCGTGCAGATGCTCCTTTCTCAAAATATCGTTTCACCGGATTTCACGCTTGGAGACGTCTTCTACGATGTGCCGATGGAAGAAATCGAGACCGACCTGCCGCTGATTTCTAGGGAAGCGGTGACGGACTCGGGCGTGCGGATGGATCTCGCGGCGCATGTACGTGAAAAAACGTCGGCGGTTCTGCGCGTTCTTGCGGCAGGCGACCTCGTCCTGACCACGGTGGAAGGGCATCTTCGCACTGCCGTCGTAAAAGAACCTTGCGTTACATCTGACGAAGGCATCCTGGCCTTCCGCCCAGTGGATGCCTATACCGGCGAATACGTGAAACTCTATTTCGATGGGAAACTGGGCGAACTTTTTCTCGCAACCATGAAAGCAGGGGAACATTGGTATCTCACGACATCCCGACTCCTCCGTTTGCCCATTCCGCCGGCAGGAAAGGAAACCATGGAAGCCCTCACCAGACTTTGCGATGAACGTACCCAAGCTCTCGCTGCTGCGGAAGCCGCATGGAGAGAAGCCAAAGAAGAGAGTGTCAGAAGGATGGTCGGGAAATAGGTTTAATGGGCTAAGCAGGTTCAGCTTGATAGGGGGGATAGCCCCTTCCTTTGGAAGTGGCAGGCGAACGCAGCGAGCCGGGGGTGGCCTAGGGAAACGGAATTAACGTATTCCACTAGCCAACCTCCGCCCCTTCGGGGCACCTCCTTCCAGAGGAAGGAGGGAAATGCGAAATAGTTAAGGAAACGCTGATTCAATCGCAGAGTCAGATTTGACAAGAATTTTTATACATAGCTTCGTCATAACCTTCCTTAAATAGCTCGCAGTTACTTCTGCGCACTGAACCCGCCAACCTGAAGTTTGAAAGCAGGGATGAGTGGCTAGTGACTAGTGACTGGTAGCTAGGGATTAGTGGCTAGGGATTAGGAGTCTCAACTGACTGGTGACTTGAATACCACTTTCGGGCATCGCCCTATTTATAGTCCGCGGCGCTTCATTATTTTTCGCGCCGCACCACCACTCCTCACTCCTAACTCCTCACTCCTAACTGGCGAGTAGAGCTTTCATCCGCAATCAAAGGACGCCTCGCTCCGCGGACTACCCCTGAACCCTGAACCTTGAACCTTGAACCCTAAACCCTATCTACCAAGAGGAGATTCAAAATGATGGAAACGAAAAAAATCGTACTGGCTACGCACAATCAAGGAAAGATCAGAGAATTTCAGAAAGCCTTTGCAGAGATCGGATGGCAAGCTGTGCCGATCGCAGACATTGCGGAGGTAGAAGACCCGGAAGAGACGGGGACGACCTTCGAAGAAAACGCGCTGCAGAAGGCCCGCTGCTATGCGAAGGCGGTGGATCTTCCCGTGCTCTCCGATGACTCGGGCATCATTGCCTGCGCGCTGGGAGACAGACCGGGAGTGTACTCGGCGCGCTATGCCGGACACCATGGCGACGATGAAGCCAATAACCAGAAGCTCATCCGGGACCTCGCCCCTTACACGGGGGATGACCGCAAGGGCTACTATGCCTGCGTCGTCGCACTTGTCTGGCCGGATGGCAGATCCCTTACGGGAAAAGGGACGTGCGATGGGATCATCCGTGATTTCTATCAGGGGGAAGGCGGCTTCGGCTATGATCCGCTCTTCTATCTGCCGGAATTTGGAAAAACCATGGCAGAGCTTTCGATGGAAGA
>CAKPUX010000028.1 GCA_934193095.1 uncultured Dialister sp.
TTAATGGGAAAGTTATAGAGGGGGAGCTTTTTGCGCCATTTTTCAATCGCGAGATGTTTTCATAGTAAGGGGGAACGGTCCTTCGGACTTTTCCCTTGGTAAATCATGGGAGAGAGAGAGTTATCCTCCTCTTCGGGCATCCCCCGCTTTAAGGAGGGACGGTCCTTTGGACTTTTTCCCTTTTTTTGTCTCCCATTTTACAAACCTCACTCCTATGGATGAGGTTTTTTTATTTTTTCCTGTTCTAAATTCGACCCACGGTCAATCTTTTGCTTTTTGCTTGTTTTCTTGCTTTTTTCCATTGCTGCCATTCCATTTTTCCAGTTTCTACGTATTTTTTACGCCTACTTTTAATAGAATTATTGAAGCTCTGATTTTTTTATTATATAATAATTTCAGTATAGAAAGGGGGTGCTTGCTTTGGAACCAACCCAGGGAACCAGTCCTCATGGCGAGCCAACAGATTACTACGGAAATCCGCGTCATGCCGTCTTTGCCGATCCGCTTCGCAATTCGTATTTTCTCTTGAAAAGCGCGGAACGGAGAAATCTGCTTTATGTGGTCGTGGTGGCGATCTGCGTGATCTGTACCGTTCTGGTCGCAACGACCTGGAACTACAAAACGTATGTCGTTCGCGTAGACAATGCAACGGGCCGCATTGAGACGGGCGGGCAGCTGAAGGCGACCAATTATGAGCCGCGTGAAGTGGAAATTCAGCATTTTCTCGTGGAATTTATCAACAACGTGCGTTCTGTTCCGATGGATCCAGTCGTGCTGAAACAGAACTGGAACAAGGCGGATCATTTCTTGACGAAAGAAGCGTCAAAGAAACTTGCGACCTTTGTTCAGAAGGATAATCCGGCATTGAAGATGGGACATCAGACGGTCACGCCGCAGATCAATTCCATTCAGCTTTACCCCGGCTCTTCGAACATCTATCAAGTCCGTTGGACGGAAAAAGAATATTCCATGAACGGAGATCTTACGAATCGTGCCACGCAGTATGCAGGGCTTTTCCAGATCGTGATCAATCCGCCGTCTTCGGAAGAAAATATTCTGATCAATCCGCTCGGTATTTTTATCAAAGATCTGACCATCACCGCGGAAACCCAGACCGTCAACAAGGAGGTTGAATGATGGCGCAACGCAGAACTTTTCAGAAAGTGGTAGTCTCTGCCCTGACCGCGTGCGCTATCGCTTCTCTCTCCTCCCTATCTTCTGTTTCGGCAGCGGATAAGGACATTTATCTCACCCAGGACGGGGACAGTATCGCCGCGAAAACCCAGTATGATTTCAAGCCCGATTCTCTATTCACTGTTTATTGCAAGCCAGGGTATCTGACGGACATAGAGCTGAAAAACGGGGAGTCCCCGACCTATATCGGGGCAGGCGATACGTCTCGCTGGATGATCGATCAGGCAGATGTCAATGGCATCCACCATGTGTACCTGAAGCCGTACAAGGATAATATCGAAACGAATCTCATCATTAACACGGATGAACATTCGTATCGATTCATCATTGCTTCTGACGGCACCAACTATACGCCGATCGTTTCCTTTACGTTCTCGGAGGAGGACAAGAAGGCCATGGATGAGGCGTATCATAAGCAGCTTCTCAAAGAAAAGCCGTTGACGAAGGAAGAAAAGGAATACCGTGACATTTACATGGTGAAGCAGAAGAACATTTATGTTCGCAAGAAGCTCAACCTGCACTATGAAGTGAAACGTCATGGCTCTGTTTCTGATGAGCTTTATCCTGTCAAAATTTTTGATGACGGACAGAAAACGTATTTCCAGATGTCTTCGAAAAATCTTTACCAGCTTCCTGTCCTTTACAACATTTCGGACGAGAATAAGCCGGTGCTTGTGAATTATCGCGTGAAGGGAACTTACCTCATTGCGGATCGTCTTTTTGAAAAGGCAAGACTGCAGTATTCCGGCACGTCTTACCTGGATATTCGCTCTCTTGACGCTCGTTTCCATCATCTGCTGCCTTCCAAGGTGGATTACTCCCACATGGATGACAGCGGGCTGCATAAGCGCATTCAAGAACTCATGAAGAAGAAAATGGAAGAGCAGCAGAAAGAGGATAATGGAGGATTCTCATCATGAATATGAATTTACGGGATAAGCTCAAGGGCATCAAAGGCAGGATATCCCATGCCCATTCGGAAGCTCCTGAAGATTTTGATCTGGATGATGCCAAAAAGATGTCCGAAAATCCATCGGAATTTGCCCCGCTTCCTCCCGATCCGACGGCATCCGGTTTTTCTTCTGTCGATCCTAACGCCTCTACCCAGGAACCTTCTCAAACGTCTTCTCCCAGCGAGAATACCGGTGATTCTCTTTCTGGAGATCCTGCCGATACGGAACTGGGAAGTCTCGAACCAGGCGACGGGGCAACGGACACCGACGACCTCTCCATGGTCAAGAAAAAACAGATTGCCATGGTCATTGCGGGTGTCAGCATTTTAGGCATTTCTTACATGGCAGGGTCCGTTCTCTTTGGCGGCGACAAGGACTTAAAGCCGAAGGAGGGTCAGAACCAGCCCACCAGCATTGAGACAGCCAAGTCCTCCTTGGGAAAGCAGATGCCGGACAATTACGGAACGATTGCCGGATATTCCCGGAAAGCAAACCAGAAGAATGCGCCGAATACCAAAGGGGGCGCTGCACCCGGAAATCCGAATGCGAAACCGGGAAGTACGATCAACAATACCAATTACGACGATCTGGCTCCTAAACCGCTTCCTTCCATTTCACAAAGCAGTAGTTCTTCCTCGGGCGTCAGCAATCAAAGCTCCGGAAGCTCTCGGGAATATTATGACGATTCTGCCGCAAGACAGCGTGAGCAGCAGGAAGCGCAGGAAGCGGCCGAAGAACAGCAGACCGCCTATACGTCGGCGATCTCTTTCACCAATGCCGTTTCCAGAAATGCCAATGCCAGCGCCAAGAGTGCTCCTGATTCGTCCTCTAAAACCGTGACGCTTACCCAGAAAGGCACCGGTGACGCCGCTTTTTTCGAAGATGACGCAGGCGGGGCTACATACGTCCTGCGTAGCGGCTCGGTCATTGATGCCACTCTTTTGACGGGGATCAATACGGACATGGGAAACACGGATATTGTGGCGCAGATCTCGTCCAATATCTATGATTCCCTTTCCGGGGATCATCTGCTCATTCCCCAGGGTTCAAGACTGATCGGGAAAGCCGGTTCTGTCAGCGGTACAGGCGTATCGGTGGCATTTACTCGTCTTGAATTCCCTGATGGCACGGGCATTGATCTTCCTTCTGTCGGCGCTGTTGACGGGACGGGGATCCCCGGTCTTCGTGACCAGTATTCGGCGCACGATTCGACGTTCCTTCGCGGGGCGCTCTTCTCGGCGCTTCTTTCCTATGCGGCCGATCAGGTCTCTGATACCTCCGGCTCGACCACATCTACCGGCTGGGGCGGCTCGACCACGACCTATAATGATGCGCTCTCTTCTGCGATTGAAAAGATCACCGATCGCTGGATCGACCGGGCAGATAATCAGGCAAGCCGCAGTCCGACGGTAACGATTCGTCCGGGCATGAATTTTGCGGTGTATATCAACTCGGACCTTTCGATTCCGGAATATGAAGGCTATTGATTCTGTTGGAGGTTTCCCATGGGCAGATTTTTCTTGTTCCTGCTGGCGCTCTTCCCTCTTTTTGGGGGACTTGCCCTTTCTACGCAAAACTTTGCGAAGCTGGTTCATTATGATGCCCGTTTTTTGGGTTCTCCTCTCTTAGATCTTGCTACGCCTTTCTATTCTCCCTTTCGCTATCTGTCCTGGTTTATTGCCTATTACAAGGAAGCTCCAGATCTGTTCTGGGATACCTGCATTCCTTGTATCCTGGGGCTCCTGCTTACCATTTGTATCTTTGTGTTCTGCCGTCCGGAAGCGGAACTGTCAAGTCACGGTTCGGCGCGCTGGGCGAAGCCTTCCGAGCTTTCCAAAATGGACTTGAAATCTGCCCATGGCGTCGTGATCGGTCTCAATGACGGTCCGTTCATGACATCCATGAACGAGATCCTTGCCAAATTGGAAGACTGGAAGAACAAGGAAATGGCAGCGGCGGAAAAATCTCATGATGATTCCCGCATGAAGGTTGTGAATGAGATCATCAACAACCTTGCCAGAATCCGTTCGCGCAATGATACACTTCGCGCCGAGTTGCATTCCCTGCAGCATGAATTGAGTCAGCTGACGGAAAGTGATGCCTATTCCAGATCTCTGCTCTCCAAACAGTGCGAAGCCAAAAAGCGAGAACTTGCCGTCAATGAAAGTGCCATTGCCCGCTGCGAGAAGGTGATCGAAAAACGATCCGAATTCAAGCCTCAATGGGGTTTTGGCACCTTCTTTCTGAAACTTTCATGTGTCATCTATGATTATTTTCTTTGGTTCTACAAGCACCTCCCCCATGATTACCTTCGTGACGATTCCAACAAACATTTGGCCGTTGTCGCTCCGACGCGAAGCGGTAAGGGCGTCGGGCTTATCATTCCCACGCTGTTGGGCGGCTGGACCGAGTCCTGCATCGTCAACGATATCAAATCCGAAAACTGGGGAATTACGGCAGGATACCGGAAGAAGATGGGACAAAAGGTCATCAAGTTTGAACCTACGTCGGATGACGGTTCGACCGCCCGTTGGAACCCGCTGGATGAAATTGAGATCGGAAAGGCGTCTGAAGTTTCGCAGGCGCAAAATCTCGCTGCCATCATTGCTGACTTTGAAGGTAAAGGCGGCAACGGCGATCACTGGGTTGCCAATGCGGCGAACGTCATCATGGCGGTCATCCTGCATTTGAAATATGCTCATCTTTCTGATCCCAAAAACTATCCGGATTCCCCCAATCTCTATACGGTGGCTGCTTTCCTGAAGGTCAGCGTGGACCTGAAAGGCACCAACGCGCCCGTTAAGCGGGAAGCCGCTCACAGTGAAAGTCAGAAATCGGAAAATCTTTCCGAAGAAGACCAGAAACGGGCGGATGCGGTTCTTTCGGAATTGGAGGAACTGTCTGTGAAACTTCCTTCTTCTAACGAGGATCTCACGGCTGCTGCTTCTGAAAATCCGGTGGATCACTTTTTGCAGGAAAATGATTACCGGCGAGAATTCTTTGTCATTTACACAGAAAAGCTCAATGCTTATCGCAAAGAAAAGATCGGCTTAGAGGATGATGCCAAAGGCTTTATTCAGACGATCAAAGAGCTGGGGACTTTTCCGCATGTGCCTGAAAAAGGAATTCAGATCCCTCGCTGGGATTCTGCGTCCGGTTCTTATAAAACCGAAGTCATGAAGTCGGAAGATTTGAGAAAGCTCTATCCCGATGCCATCTCTCTAAACAATCCGAATTACATGTATACCCATCCGATCATCATGCAGGCGTTCAAGGAAATTGCGTCAAAGCCGGAAAACGAACTGGGGTCCATCATTTCTACGGCGAATACAGCCCTGAAAGAATATCTGGATCCGGTGCTTGCCAAGAACACCTCCTGTTCGGATTTCTGCATCAATGATCTCATGAATTACCGGTTGCCGGTCACGCTTTACCTCGTTACGCCGCCTTCGGACCTGCTTCGTCTCGCCCCGATCTTCCGCTTGTTCTTCGAAATGATGGTGCGCTGCCATGCGAAAGTCATTGGTACGTATCACAATGGACGGGTGAAATCTGTTTACAAGCATAAGTGCTTGTTCCTGATGGACGAATTCTCGTCGCTTGGCAATCTGAAATCCTTTGCTTCTACCCTCTCCTACATCGCCGGTTACGGCATGAAAGCCTTCCTCATTAACCAGGGGCTTCCGCAGATCACCGGCATCTACGGGAAAGATAATCAGATCCTCATGAACTGTCATCTGACCATCTACTACGCGCCGAACGACAATGATACGGGCAAGTATGCGGAACAGAAGCTGGGGAACAAGACCATTCTCGTTAAGTCCAAATCCGAAAATTCAACGGGCGGCTTCTTCTCCCGTACTTCCTATTCCTGGTCAGAGCAGGCAAGAGCGCTTATGACTTCGGATGAACTCATGCGCATGGGCGATCATGAGGTCATTCAGGCAACGGGATTTCCGCCTATTTTTACGACAAAGATCAAGTACTATCAGTCCAATTTCTTTCTGGATAAGCTTTGTGATGCACCGGTCGTTTCCGACGTGATTCGTGAATCGCAAGTCACCAAAGACAACTATCCAAGCCGCTTTGCTTTGATCGAAAAGACCCAGACAGCCAGGTGGCAGAAAAAGCAAAAGAAGGATCGGTACAGCTATCTCTCTACGGTATTTAAGAGCGATCTTTCGAAGAAGCCGGATACGCCGACGCCCAAGGTCGATCTTGCCGAAAAATCGTATTCTTTCCTTCATCCGGTCTCTTCGGATTCTCTGTTTGATCCTGCGAAAGCGGGCAAAACCGAAAGCCATTCTCCGGATGCAAAGAAATCATCCAAGGTCAGTTAGCGTTTAAGGAGGTGAATGTTATGGCCAAAAACACGAATACCATCATTCGAAAAAATATGTCGGCTCTTTCGCAGGCTTCGGATAAATCGCTCACTCTTTCTTCCCAGATCGAGAAGCTGCAGGCGCGTCTTGCGGATCTCAAAAAGAAACAGGACGAAGCGGAAGCGCTTCGCCGTGAAAATATGGTCTCGTATATCGGGAACTGTATTTTAACAAAGGTGCATTCCGATGCGGCGTTTGCTTTCGTCATGGGGATGGCGGTCAAAGTCGAAGATGCGGCAGATGACCTCTCCATCCTTCCTCCTGCTTTTCAGGAGCTTGCCATGGTGGGCCGCGATTATCTTGAAAACCAGAAGATCCATGCTTCCTTTGAAAATCCGTACTTTACGGAAGAAGTCGGCGACGCCGAAGAAGCGGATGAGAGCGCAGAGGACATGGAACCTCCGAGAGAGGAGGCTCATGAATGACCGGTCAATCTTCGTTCTTCTTCGACCTACCGGCTGACCGGCAGGATGATCTCATTCAGGCGAAAAAGAACACGCTTTCCTCCCCCGCTTCTTCTCTTGAAGAAACCGAAAGCGAGGAGGATTTGGGTGCTCCCCCTTCTGATTATGTCCGAGGCAATCAGCAGATGGACCTGCTCTTTGGTCCTTTTGTCACCGGGCTTATGAACCGAGAGGATATCAACGAAATCTACGTCAATGATGATGGTTTTATTTGGTATGACTCTTACAAAGAGGGAAAGGTCAAGACCAAAGAGTATCTGTCGCCTAAGCGTATTCGCTCCATCATTGAGTTCATTGCAGGCAGGCAGGGAAAAATTGTCAATGACGATATCCCTTCGCTCTCGGCAGAAATTGCCGGGTACGGTTCCCGCTTTCAGGGGGAACTTCCTCCGATCGTCCGGCATCCGCAGTTCAATATCCGAAAGAAAGCCCTTCAGATTTTTACGCTGGACGATTATGTTCGGCAGGGCGTGCTTTCTCCGTATCACAAGGCGTATCTTTGCGAAGCGATCAAAGAACGGAAAAATATCCTCATTGTCGGGGGTACGGGAACCGGCAAGACCACGTTCCTCAATGCGCTTTTGGATTCCATCGCTAAGATCACGCCGTATCATCGCATCATTTCGATTGAAGATCTGCCGGAGCTTCAATGTTCTGCCGAGGATTATTCCCCCATGTTTACCAAGCAGGATACGGGAAAGGACGGCATCCGATACAACATGACCAGGCTCGTGGAAGACTGCATGCGACGTTCTCCCGACCGTATCGTCTTGGGCGAAGTCCGAAATGGCGCAGCGTTCTCCATGCTGAAAGCATGGAACACCGGTCATCCCGGCGGATGCTGCACCGTGCATGCGAACAGTGCCCTCCAGGGTCTTACTCGTATTAAATCGCTTGCGGAAGAGAACAAAGATGCCGCGGGCGGGATCAACAATCTGATTGGGGAAGCCATTGATGTGGTCGTCTGCATCAGCCATACCGATCTAGGCAATGGCAGGCGCGGACGCATCATTAACGATGTCATTGCAGTCGATTCTTATGATGAGGCTCGCCATCAGTTTATTTATTCTGTCATCCCTCGTGATGGCCAATGATAAAGAAAAGAGGTTTTTCTTATGCTGAACAAATTCAAAACCATTTCCCGCCGCGCAGATCATTTTTACATGAATAAATGCGCTGCGGCTTCCGCTGTCCTGGTGTCCCTCCCCTTCCTTTCTACCATGACTTCCTTTGCTTCCGGAATCGGGAATATTGCGACCAAGGATACTAACACTAACTTAAAGATTAAATGGCCATGGGAATCCTTCCTGTATGCGCTGGCGGATCAGCTGACCGGACCGCTCCCGCTGATCCTGGGAGCGCTCGGGATCGCCGCGGCTGCGATCGGTATGTTCCTCGGCAACCATGGCGCAGGCATGCAAAAGATGCTCGTTTTGATCTTTGCTGTTTCTATCTGCCTCTTTGCTCCGTCCTTTGTGACCTACCTCAAAGACGGTGTGGGCGGTGCTACGATTTTCGGCATGTAATTTTTTGAAAGGACGCTATTATGGCAGAAGTCAAACAGGAGCTGCCGCCCGGATACATCGTTCCCGTGCATCGCAGCTTGACGCAGAAAATTTACTGGGGCGGTGTTCCGCGTAACGTCCTTTTGTGTGAATTTTTTGGCGGCGTCATCGGGGGGATTATTTTCAAATCCTTTATGATGATCGCCCTTTTCGTCATCATTCATTTTATCTGCCGTTACTTTGGGCAGAAAGATCCCTTCTTTATAGATATTTATTGGGCTAACAAGAATTACAAAACCTTTTACAGGTCATAAGAGAGGTGATTTCTTTGTTTTTCGATTCTCTTTTTAAGAAAAGAAGCCAGTCTGTTTCACAGGAAAAGCCAGAGAAAAAGCAGAAGATCCCTCTCATTGACTATTCCCAGCGTTTTGACATTTTTCATGAACAGCCGTCCATGGAAAATCTTCTGAACTGGTCTTATTGTGACTTCTTCGGCAAGTATTGCGTGGTTCATTGCACGGACAATGGGATGTTCACCATTTTGAAATTCCGCGGTCCTGACATGGACTCCTCCACTCCGGAAGAGCTCATTCAGTATATGTGCAATATCAACAATGTCATCAAGAAGTTTGAGACAGGCTTTGTGCTTTATTTTGATGTACAGCGCGTGAAGTCGAAGAAGTATGACAAATCGGATATGCCGACCGCCTTGACGGCACGCATGGAAGAGGAGCGCGAATCGTACTATTCCGGAAACCAGCACTTTGAGTCTGAATTTTACTTTGTGGTTTATCACATCCCGCCTGTCATGGTGCGTGAAAAGCTGACGAATTTCTTTATTCAGGAATCTACGGCACGCGCTGAAGGCAAGCAGTCGGAAGCGGAAAAGAATTTGAAGCTGTACAAAAAAGTGTCCGCTGAATTCGTGGACAATGTGCAGCTTTTGGAAGATATGCTCGGCAAGGTATTCAAGGAACTTCGTTGTCTCAATGAAAAAGAAACGATCTCTTATCTGCATGACATTATTTCCGATCATCGCGTCTCCATTCGTCCCAATCCCACAAGACCGATCAAGCAGTACATTGTGGATTCTTCCCTTCTCTGCGGGCGCAAGCCGAAGATCGGGAATCGGCATATGCGTGTGATCACCATCAAGGATTTTCCGACCGTGACCACACCGGGGATCTTCAATGCATTCAATTTTATGAATTTTGAGTATCGCTGGGTGTCCCGGTTTAACTGCTTGTCCAAGCTCGACGGCATGGATGCCATCAAAAAATACAAGCAGGAATGGCATCAGCAGATCATTCCGCTGGTTTCGCAGGTCAAGATGGCCATCACCAATACGCCGGTTTCTGAAACGGCGGTTGATGATACCGCCGCCGCCAATTATCAGGATGCTTCGCAGGCACTCGTGGAGGTCGGGGAAAGCTCCGTATCGGTCGGCTATTTTACGCTGACCATGATGGTGTATGGTCGTTCCAAAGAGGAAGCGGATTCGCTTGCCAGAAAAGTGCTGGAAGCCATCAATACGATGGGCTTTGCTGCTTCCCTGGAAACAGATAATGCGATCGATGCATGGAGAGGTTCGCTCCCCGGCAATTACCGCTGTAACCTTCGCAGCGCGCTCATCGAGTCCATAAATTTTTGTCACCTAGCCCCGGCCACAGCAGCGTGGTCCGGTGATAAAAGAAATGAGTGCCTGAAGGGGCCTGTGCTTCTTTATACGGATTCTACGGGCAATACCCCGTTCCGCCTTTCTTTGCATGTGGGGCAGGTCGGGCACACGATGATCGTGGGTCCTTCCGGTTCCGGTAAATCGGTTCTTCTGAATACGATTGAAGCGCATTTCTTAAAATATCCCAATTCCAATGTCTTTGTTTTTGATAAAGCGGCCTCCTCTCGTGCTTTAACGCTGGCGGTCGGCGGGAATTTTTACAATCTGGTGTCCCAAGGGCAGTCTGAACTTTCCTTCCAGCCGCTGGCGCATATCAAAGAGATGTCGGAACGGCAGTGGGCTTCGGCATGGATCATTTCCTATCTCGAATCGCAAAAGATGCATGTGGACGGACGCACGAAGGATAAGATCTGGAATGCGCTGGAATCCATGTGCCAGATGCCGGAATCTGAACTTACGATGTCGCTCTTTTCTGACATGGTGCAGGATGTGGATGTCCGTATCGGGATCAAGCCTCTCACCAAAGACGGTGCCTATGGCGGTCTTTTCGACAATTCGAAAGACTTTTCCGGGGAAGGACGCTGGCAGGTTTTCGAGATGGAAAAGCTCATGTCCACTCCGGAAATCGTACCCCCTACCCTTGACTATCTCTTCCATCGCATTGAGACCCAGCTTTCCAAGGCGACAGGTCCTTCGATTATCGTCCTTGATGAGTGCTGGCTCTTCTTCGATAACCCCGCTTTCCGCGACAAGCTCCGCGAATACTTCAAAGATATGCGTAAGAAAAATACGTCCATCATCTTTGCAACGCAGAACCTTGCCGATGTGGTGGCTAACAAAGGTCCCCTCTTTACCACGGTTTCTGAAAACTGTCCTTCCCGGATCTATCTTCCGAACCCGAATGCGGCCAATGCTTTAAACGCCGAAATGTATCGGGCATTTGGCCTGAATGATTCGCAGATTCGTATCATTTCACAGATCAAGCCGCAGCACGACTATTACTATGCCTGCGCTGAAAAGGGCAACCGTGTTTTCTCGCTGGCGCTGCAGCCTTCGGAGCTGGCGTTTGTCACTTCCACGTCTAAAACGGACCAGCAGGCGATGAATGCGCTCTTGGCTTCCAAGTATGCTGATGATTTCGTTCATCAGTGGCTCCATTACAAGGGCTATGACTATGAATGGCCGTTCATTGCACAACAGCTCTCGAAAGGCGTTCCCATGCATCTTACATGAAAGGAGGATGCGTTATGATTCATTGTTCAAAAAAAGTACCGGCGCTTATGGCGGCGATGCTTTCTGCTTCTTTGCTGCTTGCTCCTGTGACCTATGCAGAATATCCTGTGCATGATTCCCAAGCCAATGACACCTTACAGAAAATTTTGAAGGAAACGGAAGATATCAATAAGGAATCGCAGAAGATTGCTGATAACACCGAGAAAAGCAAGAATGCCCAGGAAAAGGATGTGGCTGCCTGGGGTACTTCCTCTTTAGGCAAAATCGATAAGATCATTCAGCAGGTGCAGGACACGCTGAAGGATTTCAAAAACTCTTACCAGAATTTTTCCAAAGGGGTGGACGATATTCTCTGGACGGTCAATGACGGGCTCGGTTCTATCGTCTTTGGTCAGGGAGCCAAGGATGCCGATGGCAAACCCCTTGGCGGCGGTATGGTGATCAAGACGCCCAACTGCTGGGGTACAGGCGGTCAGGAAGTTGCCATTTCTACGCCAGAACAGACGCATGATATCTTAACCTCCTGCATTCCCCCGCTGGGAGAGATCGGCGCTGACGGCAAGCCTATTCCGTTCCGCACCAAGGCGGATGGCAGCGCAGACTTTTCCCTGTCTGCCCGTCAGGCAGCGATTTTATCCGCTGTCGGGTATCTCATGAAGCAGAATGAACACACGCTCAATATTTACAACAAGCTGAACGGCTATCTCTTAGGCTATGAAAAGCAGCTCGACAAGCTCCTTGAAATGAATGCAGCCATCGGGAAGCAGGGCATGTCCGGGTCGGTCGCTGCGCAGCAGGTTGCTAACGATATTGCCTATGTTCGCGGCAAGATGGAACATATCCGTGCGGCGATGAATGCGCTGGATGGGCAGCAGGCCATTCTGAACCAGCAGATCGATGCACAAAAACAGGTGAATGATGATCTTGTTCGCCGCGGGCAGGAAGAGGCAACAACCCAGTCGCAGTACGCTGCGGCAGAACGCGGGAGAGCTGCCATGGCGGCTTACAAAGCCAAATACGGCAGTGCCCTTGCCCAATGATTCTGTCCTTTACAGGGGGTGAGACTTATCTTATGAATGGTTCTTTTTCGATGAGAGCAAACGTTTTATTTCGAGAGTATTGGGTTCGATTTCTCGGAATATTCTTGTTAGCTGCTTTTTTCTGTTTCCTTTTTACTATGACCTCTTTGGCAGCAGACGGCGTAGAGAGCGTGACCGATCAGGTCCAAAGTGCCGGTTTTTTCTCTAGCATATTGACTTATTTCAAAAATCATTTGGTGGCTGGCGGCAAAAATTTAATGCCGATTGCGATTTCGCTTTCTCTTCTGCTGATGACCATTCAGATTGCTACTACCTGGACGCTTTATGAAGGACAGCTTCGCATGTTTGAGCTGATCAAAGAGGTCATTCGCTTTTCTTTCATTCTGTTTTTGATCTATAACTTTAAATATCTTGCCGATACATTTATCGAAGGGTGGATGTACTTTGGAGGTATCGCTTCCGGCATTTTTACGTATGCTTCAGATGCTAAAGCGATTGCACAAGCTCCTTATTATGATCCATCTCGCCTTGTTGATATGGGTTGGGTTTGTATTTCCCAAGTGTTTGCCAAAGGCACGTCTCTGGTTCATCCGATCAATTCTCTTTTGATTCTTGTGTGCGGGATTGTCGCTTATATTGGCGTCGTGTTCATTGCTCTGCAGGTCACGATTACGCTTCTCGAATACTACATGGTGACTTGCCTTGGCGTCATTCTTCTGCCGTTTGGGCTGCTTCGTTATACGCATTTTTTGTACAACAAGCTCATTCAGGGGATTTTTACTTTTGGCATCAAGCTCATGGTGGTCTATTTTATCGCGGGGCTTGGAGGCAAAGTTCTTATTGATTTAGGAACCGCTGTATCTGAAAATAATGCTTCAGATACTGCTGCAAGAGTTATGGAGGCTGGTAATCGAGATATTGAGGGGCTCATTACGCCCGAGATGGCTGGTATGATTACTGGAACCGGAATCAGTGCCAATTCTGTGAACTTCGGTCATGTCCTGAATTTCATGCTCCTGTTCATTATCATGGGGTATCTGGTGTGGAAGATCCCGTCCTTGGTGGCTGGCATGATTTCCGGCTCGCCGCAGATGGAAGCGGGAGCCGTTGCGGGGACCGCCATGGGGTTTGCTGCAGGTGCTGTTCTTGGCAGTTCCCATCTTGCCGGTAATGTCGCGGGCACTTGGGCAGCGACTTCGGCAAAAGCCGGGGAAGGTGTTTCAGCGGCTGTGGATAAAGGCGGCGGTGCTGCATCGAACGCCCTTGCCCATGCCACGCAGATGCCCGGAAGCAGCGGAAGTTCTTCCGTCGCGGCTGTTTCTTCTGGTGACGGGAAAGACAATTCGCAGCTGGGAGATGAAGCTAGAAACGCGATGCAGGGAAGCACTTCGGTTCCTGCTGAAAATGCAGCCTCTGCTCCGGTTTCTGCCGGTGGCGGCGAAGCTTCGGCTTCTGCAGGGGAAGGATCGTCTTCTGGGGAAATTTCTTCTCCTTCTGCTTCTTCGCAAAGTACCGTCGCTCCTTCACCTTCTGCTATGGCTGATCAGGCAGCAGATAAGGCTGCTTCTACGCAGAAATCTGGTGAGATGCCTTCCGGTAAACCGTTCCGTCCTGCGCGCGATGCTGGTTACAATGTGGCCTATAAAGCAAATGGTGAGTTTGATATGAATAATGACCATAAGTTCGTGGATCACGGCACAACGTCTTACCGCCCGCATATCGTCCGTTTTGCTTCTGCCATGCTGACGCAGGGGATTGGGGGTTCTGCCATTGTACAAAACTTCCTCAATGGATCCCGCCGTTCGGCGCAGCATGCGAGAGATTATGACGGGCTCCGCCATAACTATAGCCAGTATGTTACGAATTCTGTCGGGTACAGAAATGTGGATGAGGACACTCCGTTCAAATAAAGGTGGTGGATGTATTGAATTTAAAACTTCATACGTTCTTCCGCTTTTGTTTCGCTCTTCTTGCTTCCGTTTTCCTGCTTTTGGCAGGAAGCGAAGCGCTGGCTTCGGATATCACCCAAACCAATGCGCCGCACAGACCGATTTCTGATTCGCCTTTTTCGGTCTCTGAAGGCGGGCAGTATGGGGTTTTGAATCATCGCGGGCACCAGCATGAAGGCGTGGATATGGGGATGACCAATGCCACCCTTTATGCTCCGACGGATGGAACCGCAGAATTTTATGGCGGCGGCAGTTTTGGCTACTACATTAAATTTACGCCTGCAAGATCTGTCGATTCTGACGGGCAATGTGCCATCATTTTCGGCGATATCAACGGCTATATGACCAATGAAGTGGGCGGATTTCGTGTTGACGATCAGGTCGCGGATTATGATGGATCTTCCCTCCTTTATGGCGATAATTCTCAATTCCTTACCTCTAAGACCTTTAAAGCCGGTGAGCCGATGGCTTACATTCGAGGCTTTCCGCAGGGGTATGCGGATGGCGATCATCTTCATCTGGAATATTGGGTGAATGGCTGGAAAAATGGTTCTGTCGGTGGTGGTTCCTGTACGGATCCTGTGCAGCTCCTGATGTGGCTTGGCATGGATATCGGGAATTACATGTTCAGCGATCAGTCCAAGCCGGAAACGGGAATTACCTTTGCCAACATGGCCGATTCGCTGGGGACGTTCTTCAGCAAACTTTTGAAGTATTTCATAGATAAGTCGAATGAAGCCTACCCCAACCTCTTTGATGTGGCGTTTGGACTTCTTCTGATTCTTTGTCTGGTGGACCTCGTTCTTCCGATCATTCTTTCCGGCATGGTGGTTTCGCCTCCGGTCCTTGTTCGCAAGATCTTGAAGTATTCAGGCATTATGGGGTTTGCCTATGTATTCCCCAAATTTGTGGATACCTTCCTTCTTGGGTTTGCTACTTCGGCAGCGCAGACGGCCGCGGGCGATTCTACTTTGCTTTTGGCAAACTTTGAAACCCCGCAGCTTCTCCTGCAGAAAGCAGCGTTTCTGATCACCCCGCTTCTTTCTCGTGTAGAGCATTTCGGTGTGTATGATATTATTTCCCAGCTTGGCACCATTTTCTTTATTTATGTCTGCGCTTTTACAGTTTTGATTACATTCTGTTTTTTCTCTTTCTATGTGATGCTGACGCTTCTCGAATTTTATATTTCTGCGGGTCTTTGTATCGCGACCGTACCTTTTGGTTCTTTAGGGCTTACAAAGTTCACGACCGAAGGCGCGATCGGGCATCTCGTTTCTTCTGCCATCAAGTACTTTTTCGTGGCGTTTTTCCTCTTCCTCTGTGTATCGGTGATCAATAATGTGAAGCCGGTGGAAAGTTTTACAGGCGGCACCATAGATATTGATCTTCCGGACTATGGACGGGAAGCCATGATTCAGACGGATAAAGACGGGAACATTGATTACAGCGATGTGATTGCTCGATACCCTAAAGCCGTGCATGTGATTCGCGCAGCTGAGGAGTGCGGGATTTCTCCCTCTGTGGCACTCGCTATCTTCCTGCAGGAATCCAGCGGCGGCACTGCAGATGTGGGCGCTAATATCATGCAAGTGGATCCTCGCAATGATGTGGCGGTCCTTCCGCCAGCGTATTCCGATCGTAAAGAATGGGGACCCGGTCCACGTTGGAAGATCGATCAGATTTTCCCTGAACATGATACAGACCCGGATGAAAACTGTCGTGCGGCTATGGCTATTCTCTATGACAAAATTGCCGGACAGAATGGCAATCTCATTATGGGGATCAAGGCTTACAATTCGATGGATCCTAGCGTTGGCGATCCGCATTACCTTGAACATGTGAATGTTTGGTACATTCAGTTGACGGGTCATAGCCTGCCGATCAACCGTCATATGGCGATTACAGCAGAGCAGCTCGAGACGTATGTTCATGTTTCGACCAATCTGGTGGTTATTGTGATTATTTCTTGTCTCACGGTGGAAGGCGTGATCGGGTACTTCAAAGGACCGATCAAGATCTAGCGAGTCTTTTCATCAGAGCTTGGGATCTGGAAGATCCCACCTATCCTCCCCCGCTCCCCTTCCTTTGGGGAACGGGCAGAGGAAATGTTTAGAAAGAGGTACTTTTGGGGGTGTTTTCTTTGACAACTCGAAAAAAGATGTTTCGCCTGATGTGTCTTTGTGCCATTCCTTTGTTCTCGCTGCCTTTGGCGGCTTCGGCAGACAATTCCTTGCTGATCTTTCATGGGGATTATGGCGGTGGTTCTTCTACGCACGGTGTCTCTCATGTATTGAAGTATGACAAGGTCAATAATGTGTATTATGTGACGCGGCAGAGTTATGGCATTATGAACAAAGTCTCCGGCACAGCTTTTGAAACACAGGGCATGAAAGACAGTACTAAAAATCTGGCAGATGCCATTTCTTCCAGAAAAGAAAAGCTGGCTGCTGAAACGGATCAGCGCACTGCTTCGGATGAAGCGATCCGGGCGAAAATCGACGGGTCGCTCGTTCTTACCTATGATTCCAATGCCCATGACACCATCACGCTGGGCGGCGAAGGCGGCACGCTTTTATCCAATGTAAAAGGCGATGAAAGCGATGCGTCTTCTCTTGCCAATGGCGGGCAGCTTTTCGATGTCAATACTGCCATTTCCGGGGAAGTTTCTGCTCGTGAGGACGTAGTTACGCAAGAGGCGGGGATCCGAAGTGATGCGGATGCAGCGCTTTCCGCTCGTTTGGGGACGCTTCCTGAAAATGGGGCGTATCACTATGTGAAAGCGTCCGGTGAAGCATCCATGAGTGACAATCTTCTTTCTCTGGATACGGGGCTGTCTTCTAATCGCAGGGATTTGAATGATGCGATCTCTGATCGGGAAGACCGGCTTAGGCAGGAACGCGCAGATCGAGCTGCCGGGGATCAAGCTCTTTGGAATCGGCTCGGTACGCTTTCGGAAGACGGATTTGTGATTCGGAAAGAGGCTTCTGCAGAAGACAATTTGACTTCTCTCGATGCTATGTTAGGAGAACTCAATGCCAAAGCCGATGCCTTTGATGCGTATCGCAAAGAAAAGGTTTCTGCCGAAAGGAAAGAGCGGGAAGAAGCAGATGCAAAGATCGATGATCGCATTGGGCATATTGGACCGAATGAGAAAGTTTCATACATCTCTCCTTCTCATACAGTGACGGACAATCTTTATACGCTGGATGCTGCAAGCCATGAGAACCGTGAATCGCTTGCTAAAGAAACAAAGGAGCGCAAATTCGCTTTAGAAGCACTTGAAAAGGATGCCAACGAGCGGCTGGACCGTGAAGCAACATATATCACCGATACAGGAGCCAGGGTCGCTGCGCTTTCCTCTCTTCGCTTCGGGGATTACCGTAAGGGGCAGAAATCTTCGTTTGCCCTTTCCCTTGGCGGGTATCAGGGAGAACGCGCGGCAGCCATCGGTGGTAAGTATTACTTCAATCGGGACAGTGCGATGAACGCTGGTACTACGCTGGGAAATAAAAAAATGTCCAATTTGGGTGTGTCTTTCCGTATCCGCATGGATACTCCGGAATTTTTGGCGTTGCAATCCATCAAAGAAGAAATGCTGACGCTTTATGATGACAATCAAAAACTGCAGGAAGAAATTCTAAAGCTGAAAGAGAAAGGAGATGACCCCGCATGAGAAAACCGTCTAAAAAGGTACTTGCGGCATTGCTTTTCCTTTCTTTGACTTCCAATATGTCCGCATGGGCAAGTGATGCCACGAAGGGGCTTGAAACGCACACCTATGATTCTTCGGGTATTTCTTATGATGCCAAGACAGATCGCTGGTATTACGAAAATACGAATGGTTATATTCATGAATGGGTCTCCGGTGATGTTTTCCGCAATGTGGCAGTGGACAAAGTGACAAATGGCATTGCCCAAGAAACAAAAGACCGCCTGGCATCTGTTTCTTCGGAATCTTCCTCGCAGAAGGCGGCCGATGCTTCTTTGCAAAAGTCCATTGATGAGATTTCCCAGAATGCCATCCGCTATACAGATGACACTCATTCTTCGATCTCGCTTCGAGATTCCGGTACCACCCTTTCTCATTTGAAGGACGGAACCGTGGCAGCCGGTTCCATGGAAGCGATTACAGGAAGCCAGCTGGCTTCTTCTGATCAGGCGATTTCCAAGGAAACGGCAGACCGCAAAGTCGCTGTTTCTTTAGAAGAAACGATGCGGCAGAGGGAAGACGATGCACTCTCAAACCGCATAGGGACGCTTTCGGGAAAAGAGACGGTCTATCTGTCTCCGGATGCGTCTTTGACAGGAAATCTTTCTTCTTTAGATGCGGCTTGCGATACGCTTGCCAAAGATGTGGCATCAGAAAAAGCCGCGTCTAAGGAAGCGATCGATGCGGAAACATCCAAGCGGCAGGAAGAAGATGCCAAAATTGCCGGTGCGATCGGAAATGCTTCTTCTTCGGCGAATTATATCAAAAAGAATGATTCGCTCTATGGAAAGCTTTCCACGCTGGACCAAAAGATCGATCCGCTGAAGGAGAAGTTAGAAGAAGAAGCCAAGAAAAATGCCCATGCTTTTGATGCGGAAACACAAGCGCGAAAAGATGCGGATGCGGCGCTTTCTGATCGTCTGGGTAAGTTTGATGCGGCAAGGGAAACCTTTTATCTGGATCCTACCAAAGACATTTCTCGCAATCTGGTGCTCCTTGACCATGAAAATGCAGCTCTTGCAGATGCCATTATGCAGGAACGGAGAGACCGCAGAGAGCAGATGGCAGGAATCAAGGAACGTGTGGGCGGTCGCACTGATGCGCTTTCTAAAAAAGCCCATGAAATGGGCGCAGGCGGCGCGGCGCTTGCCGGAGTTCAATTCGATGCCTACCGCGAGGGCGAGTCTAAATGGTCTCTTGGCGCAGGGATGGGAAGTCATGGGTCTGCTAACAGTTCTGCCCTCGGTCTTTTTTATCACGCAAATGAAAATGTCAGCGTAAACGGGGCGTTTACCATTGGTTCTTCGGATACGATGTGGGGCTTAGGGCTTTCTGTCCGCCCGGGCTCCCCTGCTTCTTCTGCGGATTTGACCCCGGAAATGGCTCTTCTCTATGATATCGACCGGCTTGACCGTATCGCCAGAGAGGACGCGCAAGCGATGGAGCAGGCATTGGAAGATGTCAAGCAGGGAAAGGAGCGATAACATGAAAAATTGCCATATTGCAAAGGGCATTGTCCTTTCTCTGGCACTCGGGGCTTCGTTTCTATCGGTGTCCCCCATTTTTGCCAAATCCACTTACGTGGATGCGAACGGGCATGCCATTCTTCGGACCAATGATGCCGGACGCCATGTTACGATTGCTATCAAGTATAATCCGGAATTGGATCGGTTTGAATCCTATTTTGATGGGTATCTCGATTCCGTGGTGGATGCGGCAGACTGGTTTGACCCCATGATTACCAAAAATAATGCGGCTATTACACAAGAAAAAGAAGATGTGGCATCTGCCATGACTTCGCTTTCTTCTTCCCGCATGGAGGCAGATACAAAGCTCAATGCAGCAGCGGATGCTCTTTCTGATGGGTCTATTGTCCATTATGATGGACCGGATCAGTCGTCTGTTACCTTTTCCGGAACCAATGGCACGACCATCACGCATGTGAAAGACGGTGTGATGGCCGTTGGTTCTACCGATGCTGTGACGGCAGGACAGGTATTAACGGAACAGGCAAAGCTGGACCAGGAAATTTCGGATCGGAAACAGGCTGTTTCTTCTGAAAGTGACCAGCGAAAGCAGGCAGATGATTTATTGAGCCAGCGCATTGGCACCCCGGATGAGATGACTTCTGCGGTGTATATTGCTAAAGATGCGTCGGTCGCAGATAATCTCCAAGCGCTTGATTCTGAAGTTTATCACGAAAAGCAGGAGATCGCGGCGATGAAGAAAGCCAATCAGGAACGGCTTTCGGAAGAAGCTCTGCTTCGGGGTCAGACCGATCAGGCGCTTTCTGACCGGATCGGCAGTCTTGGCGATCTTCCTTCCACGTATCTTTCCCCGGATGGCTCTGTCAGCAGTAATCTTGTGATTCTTGACCGGGAAACACAGCATCTTTCTCATTCGTATGATGATACAAAGGATGCGCTCGATTCGCTGGCAGATACCGAGAAAAAGGAGCGCATGGATGCCGATAAGGCGTTGACGGATCGTATCGGTACGATCACAAATGAAGATCTGACCCGTTATGTATCGCCCGATCGTTCTGTTTCCGGCAATCTTGTTTCTTTGGACCAGAGGGTCAAAGAAAATGCGGATGCCATCAAGCGCGAAACAGAGCTTCGCAAAAAGGACGTGAATGACCTTTCCCGCGATATTGCCGGTTCTATTGATGCCTTGCATCAGACCACATCGGAAACGGGTGCTGCCGCGGCGGCTTTAGCAGGGCTTTCCTATCTTCCCTATGAAGACAATCAGCGCGTGAATGTGGGAGCTTCCATTGGGCATTATGGCGGTGAAACAGCAGCGGCTGTCGGCGGGCAGTTTTGGTTCAATCAGGATGCATCCGTGAATCTCGGCGCTTCGGTTGGCAGCCATCAGAACATGGTTTCTGGTGGTGTTTCTATCAAACTCGGGCAGGGCGGCGGAGAAGCCCGCGCCTTGCGCCGTATGAAAATGCAAAAGGCGGTGGCACTTTCCCAAAAGGCCTTGCAGGATGCCAAAGACAAGAACCAGTGGCTTTCTGCAGAAGCGGCTTATTATGGAGACAAGGAGCGTACCCTCCCCCGCCGCTTCCGTATGGCAAAACTTATTCATTATCGACTTAGTCTTGGAGATCACGTAGACCCGAATCTTTTGGAAGAGTATCAGGATGAACTCTCTTACATCGAGTCTCATGAAAATTCATAATGAGGTGATTCTATGAAACTTTCAAAAAAGGCTCTCGGTTTCGCGATTTTCTCCGCTTTGCTTTTCCCTTTATCTGCTTCTGCAGATACTGCCAGTCTGAAGGAAGCGGCGCAGAACGGCATTTATCTTGGCTCTGACTATTGCGATCGCGATGGCAGCGCTTCGGATGTGGCTCGCTGCTATTATCTTGGCTTTGACAAAGCCGATCATCAGTACAAGGTCATTGTCGCTAAGCTCTACAATCAGGACGGGTTTTTGAATGCCAATGGCGGAGAAAAGCTCATTCCTTCCACTGCAGGCATCAATAATGCCAACGAATGGGCTGAATCCCAGAAACTGACGGCTGAGCAGGCCAAGCTCTTTGGTTTGGGCAGCGGCTTTTCCAACTTGGAAGAAGATGAGGCTACTGGGACCATCACGGTCAAGAAAGATGCCGTCGTTTCCGGAAATCAGACGGTAAACGGCACGTCTCATCTTATCGGGGACACCTCCATGGATGGCAATGCCTCCGTCGGCAAGGATCTCTCTGTCAAAGGCAATGCTACGGTAGATAAGGCTCTTACTGTTAAAGGCAATGCCACAATCGAAGGGAATCAGACGGTGAACGGCACGTCCCATCTTATCGGAGACACCACCATGGATGGCAATGCTTCTGTCGGCAAGGATCTTTCTGTCAAAGGCAATGCTACGGTAGATAAGGCTCTTACTGTTAAAGGCAATGCCACAACGGAAGGGAATCAGACGGTGAACGGCACGTCTCATCTTATCGGAGACACCACCATGGATGGCAATGCTTCTGTCGGCAAGGATCTCTCCGTCAAAGGCAACGCGACGGTAGATAAGGCTCTTACTGTTAAAGGCAATGCCACAACCGAAGGGAATCAGACGGTGAACGGCACGTCTCATCTTATCGGGGACACCACCATGGATGGCAATGCTTCTGTTGGCAAGGATCTTTCCGTCAAAGGTAACGCGACGGTAGCTAAAAACTTAACCGTTTCTGGTTCGTCTAACCTGAAAGATACTCGTATCGAGGGGGATCTTGTTGTTACGGGTACGGCTGAAGCCAAGAGCGGCGAAGTGGCGAAGGGCGAAAAGCATCTGGTCTCCGGGGGCAAGGTCTATGATTACTTCCATCAGCAGGATGTGGCTTTGGGCACCAATTCTTCTGCTTCTAACGGTTCTGTTGCCATTGGCGGCGAAAGCACCGATCAGGACCATCAGGTACCGACGCTGGCTTCCGGCAAGCATTCTGTCGCTCTTGGGAGCGGCGCGCAGGCGCTGGGAGATCATTCCGTTTCCATTGGCGATGGTTCTTCTGTCCGTGGTGAAAATTCCGTAGCTCTTGGCGAAGGTACAACGACCACGGAAAGCGGTGTGGTGGCTGTGGGGCATCGCCGCGTGACACAGGTCGCTGATGCGGTCAATGATTCGGATGCCGTCAACCTGGGGCAGATGAAGGATGAAATTTCCAAGGGTGTTTCCATCAAAAACATGAGCGAGGAAAATAAAGCCGACCTCAAAGAGACTGTGAAAGAGACCGTCAAGGTCGAAGAAGGTACGCACACCGTTGTGACGCCGGTTATGGATAAGGATGGCAATGTGACATACAAGGTCTCCGTTTCTACGGATGGTGAAATTGCTGCCGGGAACCAGGGCATTGTGACTGGGGATACGGTTCATTCTTATGTCAAAGAAAATACCGCCAACAAGGATTTATCCAATATTTCTGATGACGCAAAGGATAAGATCAAAGAAATTGCGGGAAGCTCTCTTACTGTCAAGACGGACTCTCATCTGACTTCGGAAAAAAAAACAGATGAAAATGGGAATACCACCATCTCTATCGGGGTCAAAACCGATGGGAAAGCCGAAAAAGGCAACCAAGGTCTTGTGAATGGGGATACCCTTTATGAAGCGATCAAGGATATTCCTACCGATGCGAGTTTTCAGCAAAAAGCAGACAAGGACTTAGGCAATATTTCCGATGCGGGGAAACAGGTCATCCATGACATCGCCAAAGATTCCGTGAAAGTGATCGATGGCGATAATACCACGGTGACTAAAGGCACCGCAGCCGATGGTTCTACCACTTATTCTGTGCATGCTCTGGCCAATGGCAAGATTGAAAAGGGAAACGAAAATGCGGTATCCGGTGATACGGTCAAGAAAGCAATGGATGCGAAAGTCAATCTTGATGCGTCCAATCTCTCCGGCTATGAAGATCTCTGGGCGGAAAAACTTGGCATCGGCAAGGTAGAAAGCGGCAATCATAATCTGGTGACTGGGGATACGGTATATCACAACGTGAACCAGATGATTGATGACAAGGCACTGGTTAAATCTGATGGGAAGGTCGTTTCTATTGCTGCGAAAGATAGCGCTGCTAAAATCAACGTTGCTGGTGCTTCCGGCAATCGCGTGATTACAGGCGTTACCACGGATCCAGCGGATCTTTCTTCAGCGGCCAATGTCGGCTATGTCAATCAATCGGCAGATGGGCTTTATCACCATATGGATATGATGAAATCCCAGCTGCAGACGGAAATTTATGATTCTGCCGCCAAAGCGGGCGCGATTGCTTCTTTGCATCCGGGAGAATATGATCCCGAAGATAAGTGGAATTTTGCCGCTGGCTTTGGGCATTATCATTCTTCCAATGCTGCAGCTCTCGGTGCGTTCTATTCCCCGAATGAAAACACGACGGTGAATATCGGGACTTCCATGGGCGGCGGCGATCCGCTTATTACAGCCGGTGTATCCTTAAAGCTCGGCAAAGGCAGCGGCATGGTGAAATCTCGCGCAGCCATGGCCAAAGATTTGAAGGAAAAGACCGCAAAGATCAAAGATCTGGAAGAAGAAATGGGCTTTGTTCAGGACCAGCTTCACATGATTCGCAAGGCGCTTTCTTCCCTTCGCCTGAATCCGCTCCTGAAGAAATCTTTTGAGGACGTTGCTGATGACCATTGGGCGAAAGAAGCCGTGGATGTGCTTCATGGCAATGGCACGATCGATGGGTATCCGGATGGGAAGTTCCATGGGAACCGTCGCCTCACCCGCTATGAATATGCACAGATCATTTATAACATGCTTCTCAAAGGGCAGAAGGTGGACAGCTCCTATCTCAAAGAATTTGATCCGGAGCTTAAACAGATTCATGAGAAAAATCGCAAAAAATAACGGTTCATAGCTATTGGCCTTCCATAGCTATTTTATATAGATGGTGGTTTTTTTCTGGCGCGGCCGCATGATTTATATTCTTTTCACTCCCTTATGCCGCTGCAGGAAGAAAATCTCACAAGAAAATCCCCTCCCGATTTGGGAGGGGATTTCTTGGCTTTAGGTTGGTTCTGTATATTTGATTTTGTGCTCTTTGGCAAAGGCTTGTGCCTGGGCTCTCTGCTCTTTTGTCTTGCTTGTGCTTCCTCTTTCAAAATCCATGTCTTCAAGTTCGGCGTAGTTTTTTATTTCTTTTGTTATATAACTCATATTTGTTGGATGAAGGATTCTCTTATACCAGCTGATGATATCATCGTTATATTTTTTGTGTCTCCAGTCTCTTGTCATTTGATCAATAGCAGGGCCATTCTTGCCATGGTTAACCAAATCTCCTAGTTTCTGGTTGGCTTCATTGAATTTGTCATCATTTTCTTTAATATCTTTGTTTGTGTAATAGTTGTGCAAAACGGTCCAAGCCTCTAAGACCTGATCTAACGGAACCTTTTGTACATCATAAATTATTTTTCCCCCGTTGTTCTCAACCATGTCTTTGATGAGCAGGTTATCTGCTGCTTTTGCTTTATTATCTTCCTCAAACTGTTTACGGATCGTTTTTGCTTTTTCAATGCACTGATCCATCTGGTTCATATAATAGGTTGCCTGTTCTTTTTCCCCTTTGGGTACCTGCTGCGTAGCTGCTGTTCCGGAAGCACTTGGCGTGGATCCGCATCCCGGAAGCAGGAGACATCCGGCTCCAATGAGCAATGCAGCAGTCATGGCTTTTACGATTTTTCTCATACACGTTCTCCTCATTATACTTTTTTCGTTTTAATCAAAATATGCTATAATTAGTAAAATGATTATTTCTTACTTTTTCGGAGATTTCCTCCTTCCTTTGTTTCTACTTTTTTGATTTCCTTGATTCAATTATATGCCTTGTCGTTTGTTTTGACAATTTTATTTTTATTAGTTTTACGAAGGGAGCGTTTTCCATGCTTCATCGACTTCCTCGCCTTAGTGCGGCTCTTATGCTGTCTTTGTTTCTGTTTTCTGCCACTCCTACCTATGCCTGGCATTTCCATGGGGGTCCTGTGCATGATGCAGAAAACATAGACTTGGAGAAAAAGATTTTAGATCAGGTGAAAGAGATTCATGTCAATACAGACCGCGTTGCTGCCTATGCGATTGACAGCCGCCTTCTGCTTGCCGCAAAGCTCATGTCTCTTTTTGGGCTCGATAAAAAGCTCAATAATTCCGGACTTATGAAAGGAATTGAGAAGTATTCCAATGCGTTCCAGTCCTTTGTCGGGAAAACGTCTATGGATCTGGATGTCGTCCCGAAGTCTCATCTGGAGCTTCTGCAGGAAATGGGCCAGTATGATTTGCGCACATTTCAGGGGCTGAAAGATTTCAGCCTTCATCTTGCCCAGGAAAAGAAGCTGATTAACGAAGAGGCATTATACCTTCTGCAGGCAAACAATGCCAATGCCCAGGTTAAGCAGAATGTCATGAACCAGATCAAGAAGATGAAAACTTCTTCTACGCAGACTATGAGCGATGGCAGGCAG
The DNA here is from genome assembly GCA_934193095.1 of uncultured Dialister sp. GTDB lineage: Bacteria > Bacillota > Negativicutes > Veillonellales > Dialisteraceae > Dialister. The sequence goes on from CAKPUX010000028.1 coordinate 26,081, forward strand.
GTGGAAAGCGGCTCTGCAGTGGCTCTTATGCAGCAGAACAATATGCTTGAAGGTATGTCCGGTCTTTATGATGTGGATCAGATGCAGTCTGAAATCACAATGAAAACGTATAAACTTGAAATGGATCGGCTGAAGAAGATGGAAGAAAGTGCTGACCGGATCCATGGTTCTATTGCAAATTTCGATGGATGTCTGGATCCGTATCATCTGACTCCAGAGCAGCAGGAAGCATGGAATAAAGCCAATAAGTGTGATATTGACATGTCTTTTGACGGAAAGAAACGCTCTAAGAAAGGGTCGTGATCGTGGTGGCTTTTTCTGCTTTTTCGTTCTCGCATCTTCTCTCTCCTAAAAAGGAGAAACGCCCTCTTTCTGCATTGCAAAGGGTTTTCCGTGTGCTCATACTGGGCGTTCTCTTTTTGATTTTGGGGCTTCTTTGCCTGCGTTTTTCTTTGGGGCATTTGTTCTTTGTGAATCACTCGCCCTCTGCCGTACCGGGAATTTATGTGGCTGCCTTGGAAAGGAATGTCAGTTATCACAAAGGAGATTTTGTGGTGGCATCTGATCCTTATGATTTCCCGGAAATCGGGATCCATAAAGGGGCGCTTTTCCTGAAGCAGGTGCGCGGTCTTTGCGGGGATACGTATCGCGTGACCGATACGGACCTTTTGATGGATGGTGTTTCCTATCCCATCAATCATACGCTCTCTTATCTTCCTCACCAGAAGGAGGGCTTATATTCGATCCACGAGGGTGAGATCCTTCTTTTGAATGACTATCCTTATTCATTGGATAGCAGATACTTTGGTCCTGTCCCTGCAGCGAATGTGAAGAGCCGGGTATCGCTTTTGGTGAGCTTTGAGACCATAAATCAATGGTTGTACAAGCTGATGCCGGACGTGCTGATTCATCTATCCGGCATGGATCAGGATCCATAAAAAAAGCCTCTGCTTTGTGTGATCTGATCAGCCCCTGTCAAGGTAGACATGGCAAATATCTAAAAAATTACTGCCGTAAATTCCATGTTGGTGT
>CAKPUX010000029.1 GCA_934193095.1 uncultured Dialister sp.
CTTCAGACTTCAGACTTCAGACTTCAGACTTCAGACTTCAGACTTCAGACTTCAGACTTCAGACTTCAGACTTCAGAAAACGCGTCCGATGTTTCGCATGTTGCGAAACATCGGACGCGTTTTAGCGTATTGCATGTTGCCCAAATGGCTTATTATTGAGTACCCGCTTGTACCACGCCCCTCCGCCCACGGCTTTTCGACACTGGTTCTCTTTCCCAGAATTTGTGCCGTCCGCATGCCTGACTGGTGAAGCCAAAGGAAAACGCTTCCTATCCATATACCGCCATTGATGAGTTCTTACGGATGCCTATTGAATGTGTGCAGACAGATAACGGCACCGAATTCACTAAACGATTCACCAAAGCAAGGCTTGACGAAGACCTTACTCTTTTTGAGCGTAAATTAAAGGAATATGGAAATCTCCAAAAGATACACTCCATGATTTCATCAAGCACGGTATAACATATGTTTGACAAACCAACAATTTGGAAAAGATACGTGTCAGTTTTATCCCTTAATCAATAAAAAAGGTGCTGCAGCATATGCCGCAACACCTTAAAAAAGCAGTAATTAAAACACTGTCTGATTTGACGTCGTGATCTAATCTATATTTTTTATTATTTCACTACCTTCTCTGTATTTTCTGCAAGTCCCGGGAAATCCAATGTCGCAAAGAGGTCGCAAAGGGTTTCATTTCTGCGGATCTGCTGGATGCTGCCATCTTCATGGACGAAGATCTCCTGATGACGGAGGCGCCCATTGTAGTTATAGCCCATGCTGTGACCATGAGCGCCGGTATCGTGGATAACGATGAGGTCGCCCATTTCGATTTCAGGAAGCTCTCTCTGGATGGCGAATTTATCGCAATTCTCACAAAGGGAGCCGGTCACGTCATAGACGTGGTCCTTCGGTGCATCTGCTTTGCCGAGGACGGTGATGTGGTGGTAGGCACCATACATCCCCGGACGCATGAGGTCGGCCATGCAGGCATCAGTACCGATGTAGTCTCTGTAGATGTGCTTGTAATGGATGGCTTTCGTGACGAGGAAGCCATACGGGCCAGTCACCATGCGGCCGCATTCGAAGGAGATGCGGGTATTTTCAAAGCCTGCCATTTTTTCTTCGAAGAGCTTCTTCGCGCCTTCGCCGAGGCCTTCGAGGTCGACCGGATCCTGTTCCGGACGATAGGGGATGCCGATGCCGCCGCCGAAGTCGATGAAGGAGACGGTGATGCCTTTTTCTCTCTTGATCTCATTCGCAAGGTCAAACATCATGCTGATGGTGCCGAGAAGCCCCGGGAGCTGGAGCTCCGCGGAGATGACCATAGTATGGATACCAATGTAGGAGATTCCATGGTCCTTCGCCCAGTCGACACAGGTCATGAGCTGGTCCTTGGTCATGCCATACTTGGCTTCTTCCGGAGTACCGATGATCGCATTGCCGCGCGCAAGCTCCGGCCCTGGATTATAGCGGAAGCAGATCTTTTCCGGGACGATGTGAAGACGTTCCATGTCGCCTAAATTCGATACATCATCCAGATTGATGATGGCACCAAGGTCATTCGCTTTCAAAAATTCTTCGTCCGGGGTATCATTCGAAGAGAATACGATCTGATCACCGGTGATGCCGACACTCTCAGCAAGCAACAGCTCTGCCATGGAGCTGCAGTCTGCACCGACGCCGAGTTCCTTGAGGCTCTTCATGATCCAAGGGTTTGGCGTTGCTTTCACCGCAAAGTATTCATGAAAATTCGGATTCCAGGAAAAGGCCTTCTGCAGACGCTTCATATTGTCATGCATGCCTTTTTCATCATAGATGTGAAATGGTGTACCATACTGCTGTGCTACCTGTCGGATCAGCTCATCGCTGAATGGGATCTTTTTATCAGTCATTACATATCCTTCTTTCCTAGTCTTTTGATTTTATCGGAAAATTCGATGTTTAATTATAACACACGAGCATGGGATTGACTATAGAAAAATAAGAAGGGGCTCAGGGTGAGCCCATGGAGCTTCAAACCCCAAAGACTCACCCTGAACCCGAGGGAAACACCGATTCAATCGCAGAGTCAGTGTTTCCCTAAAGAAAATCATCTGACCAAGTGACACTACCGATGAACGGTTCTACTTACTTATTATCCGCATTCGCTACAGCTTTCTTGCTGTATTCTTCTGTCCATTTCTTGAAGTTGCCATTGTCCGTATTTTCTTTGATGACTTCGTTCACGACAGCAAGAACATCTTCGTTGCCCTTCTGGATGGCAGCCGCAGAGTTCTTGACAGCATTCGGGAATTTGATATCCGAGAACATCAGGTCATCATTGAAGATGAGGTACTGCTGACCGACGATGCCTTCGACAACGAGGCCATCTACCTTACCATGCTTGAGCTCGAGCACGACTTCCGGGACATGCGCAAGACCGACGATCTTGGCATCCTTGATCTTTTCCTTTGCCAGAGCTTCCTGTGTGGTGGACTTCTGGACGCCGATAGTCTTGCCGTAGAGATCTTCTACTTTCTTATATTTGTCCGCATCTGCCTTCTTGATGATGACAAGCTGTTCTGTCGGCAGGTAGTTGTTCGAGAAATCCATAGATTTCTTACGTTCATCAGTTGGGTTGATACCGGCGATAGCGATATCGACCTTACCACTGGTCAGTGAGGTCAGAAGCGCCTGGAAATTCATATCCTGCACTTCGAGCTTGACGCCGAGCTTGTCAGCGACTTTCTGTGCAAGCTCCATATCAATGCCGATAACTTTCTTTTCGCCGACGGATGTATCGACGAATTCATATGGCGGGTAGCCGGACGCAGTGCCTACGACGAGCTTGCCTTCCTTCTTGATCTTCTGCATCAGCGGGCTTTCTTTCTGCGTCTGTGGCTTGCTCGATGCCGCTTTGTCAGCGCTGCCGCCGCAGCCTGCCAGGGTGAATGCTGCCATAGTTGCCAGACCAAGGGCAGCTGCTTTCCATGCTTTGCTATGTTTCATCATCATGATACGCACCTCTCTAGTGAAATCGTCCCCATCGGACTTACGGAAACGCTGATTACATCGCAGAGTCAGATTTAATCAGTGTTTCCTTACGTTTTTGTATGCATAGATAATAGCATGATTATGCATATATGTCAATAATTATTCATTCGATTTTCGCAATTTTTCGAGATCAGATTTCTTTTATTCATCCATTTACGGAAAGCTCCGCATGCGTGCAGAAGATAGGCTATGCGATATCGCGTACTTTTCAGCCTTAGTCCTTCCTGCTAATAAAAAGGCGCAGCCTCCTCCATGGAGACTGCGCTTTTATGCAAAATATGCACGAGCAAAGTCCGATAGCCTTACTTCGCTTTTTCTACTGCGATCTTGCTGTACTGATCGACCCATTTCTCGAACTGGCCGGATTCAGTATCTTTCTTGATGATCTCATTGATGATCTTCATGAGATCGTCATTGCCCTTCTTCATCGCTACAGCGGAGACTTTCTTTGCTCCTTCGAACTGTACATCTGCAAGAGCGAGGTCGTCATTGAAAATCAGGTACTGCTTGGCTACGACGCCTTCGAGAACGATCCCATCGAGCTTTTCATTCTTCAGCTGCAGGATCGCATCCGGTACGCTGGAGAGCCCGAGCGCTTTCGCGCCTTCGACTTTCTGTGCCGTCGCTTCCTGGGTGGTGGACTTTTCTGCGCCGATGGTCTTGCCTTTCAGGTCTGTCGCTGTCTTATATACGTGCTGATTTTTCTTCAGGACGAGCAGCTTCTGCTCCGTCGGAAGATACTTGTCAGAGAAGGCCATGACTTTCTCGCGTTCCGGAGTCGGGGAGACACCGCCGACAGCGATGTCGACCTTGCCTGCCGTGACGGAGGAGAGCAGTGCAGAGAAGCCCATGTCCTGGACTTCCATCTTGACACCGAGCTTGTCAGCGATCTGCTGGCACATTTCGATATCAAGGCCGATGACTTTCTTGTCAGCGGAGCCAGAGTCTACAAATACATATGGCGGGTAGCCGGAAGAGGTTCCGACGATGATTTTGCCTCTCTTCTTGATGGTTTCCATCAGCTGTCCCTGCTGCGCTTCCCCGGAGGCAGCGGACTTTGCTGCACCTTTGTCATCCCCGCAACCAGCCATCAGAAGTGCACCGGCAGCAGCCAGACCAAGCAGGGCGAATTTTACAGATTTTTTCATTTGAAAGACCTCGCTTTCCCAAATTGGTAACTCACTCATGCCATACTAGCATGATGAAGGAAATCATGTCAATAAGAAAAAAACGGATGTAGCCGCTAACGTACATCCGTCCTTAGATTTGTGAAATTTTGGAAAACACTGCATCGATCGCAGAAGCCATATGACAAGCGGGGTTTGAGATCTCGTGAGTCATTGGCACTTGCACTGATCCGGAAATACCGATTTCTCTGCCCTGACTTATTTCTTTGCGTTTTCTACGGCTTTCTTCGTCATTTCATCGACCCATTTATCGATGTTACCATTATCACGGTTCTCTTTGATGACTTCGTTGACGATCTTGATAAAGTCTTCATTGCCCTTAGGTACAGCGACCGAGGAGCCTTTGCTGTCTACTTTAAAGAATACATTCGTCGGAGCCAGGTCAGGATTCGTGATGAGGTACTGTCCGCCGACGATGCTCTGTACCGGGACAGCATCGACTTTGCCCTGCTGGAGTTCCAAAAGCGCATCCGGAACCTTCGTCAAAGATACGACCTGTGCGTCTTTGATCTGCTCGTTGGTCAGCTTTTCCTGCAGGGAAGACTTCTGGACGGCGATCTTTTTGCCATTGAAATCAGACAGCGTCTTGTACTTGCCTTCATCCGCCTTACGGACAAGGAGGGTATGCTTGCCGACGAGGTAGCTGTCGGAGAAATCGACGGTCTTCTCTCGTTCTGCAGTCGGAGTGATGGCGGAAATCGCAATATCGATCTTGCCTGTCGTGATAGAAGCCAGGAGCGACTGGAAGGTCATGTCCTGTACTTCGAGCTTGACGCCGAGCTTCTTCGCAACAGCTTCTGCGATTTTGATATCGATCCCCGTGATGGATTTTTTATCCTTGACCGAAGTATCCAGGAATTCGTATGGCGGGAAGCCCGGCGCTGTGCCTACCACAAGTTTTCCATCTTTTTTGATTTTCTGAAGGAGAGCGCCCTGTCCTGCCGCACTCGATGCTGCAGAGGAAGAAGCGGCTTTGTCTCCGCCACAACCAGTAAGGGCAAATACGCCGCAGGCTGCCACGCCTAAGATGGCCAGTTTCAACATTTTATTCATCATCTATACCCTCTTTGCTTTCTTTTCACATGTAGTTGGATTTGATGCAATAAATATACACCTATCTGCATGAAAATGCAAGAGTTTTGTATAAAAAAACAATGTGGAATTCTGATGGGATTTCACATTGTTTGCGAAAGAGGTTCAGCAGGTTCTATGGGTTCTATGGGTTCTATGGGGGTGGTGCGGCGCATCATCATATGGAAGCGCCGCGGAGTTTTAGAATATATGGTATTCACGAAAGATGGGAAGTTTAAAAGCAGGAATGAGTAGCTAGGGATTAGGGATTAGGAGCGACTAGTGACTGGTATTCTCCCACATCGTCATCCCGAGCGTAGCCGAGGGATCTCTACTGCACTGCGATAATCAGCACATATGCACTGAGGAAAAACGACGGCTTGGTATTGCCTCACATGCGGCAATGAGCGTTCTGCAATAGAGATTTCTCGCCTGCGCTCGAAATGACGACGGCGTGAAGCGCTATCAAACTTCGCGCTGCCAGGTGTAACCTATCGGAAAGAGGCGTGCGCGCATTCTATGCAGGAAGCGCAATGCAGTTTTGCATTGACAGACCCTTTATCTATTGCTCTCCTCGACGAGCTTCATGATTTCTTCTTTCTTCTCTTCGAGGAGCGCCCGGTCGCCCATCGTCTCCATATTGAAACGGATGAGGGGCTCCGTATTCGATGGCCGGAGATTGAATCGCCAATTTTCAAACTCAAGCCCCACGCCGTCTGTGTTATCAATGGCCTGAGCCTTCGGCGCATAGGCTGCCTTGACGGCAGCGAGGGTTTTCTCTACATTTTTGGCTGGCAGATTGATCTCTCCGCTCACGGGGAATTCTTTCTCCATTTCAGCGACCATTTCGCCAAGGTGCCTGCCTGTCTCACTCATGAGCTGTGTCACGATAAGCCATGGGATCATACCGGAGTCACAGTAAGAGAAGTCACGGAAGAAATGGTGGGCACTGTTTTCAGCTCCATAAATGCCATGGACGCGACGCATGGTCTCCTTCATGAAAGCATGTCCCCCCTTCGACTCGACGGGCACACCTCCATAGAGACGGCAGATCTTTTCCGTATTCCAGAAGACGCGCGGATCATGAATGATGATCTCTCCGGGATGCCTCTTGAGAAAATAGGATGCAAGCAGTCCTACCATGTAGCAGCCTTCTACGAATTTCCCATTTTCATCGATGAAGAAGCAGCGGTCAAAGTCTCCGTCCCAGGCGATCCCGAGATCTGCTTTTTCTTCGAGCACCTTCTCCTTGAGCGGCTTCTGGCACTCTTCCAGCATCGGATTCGGCACACCATGAGGGAAACTTCCGTCCGGCTCCATATATAATTCTGTAAAAGTAAAAGGCAGATGTTTCTTTAGTTCTGCGAAGGCGATATTGGCACAGCCATTTCCTGCATCCACCACAATGTGAAACGGCTTCATCTTTGTGACATCCACAAAGGAGAGGATACAGTCGATGTAGTCCTGGAGGATCTGTTTCGCAAAGGTCTTCCCTTTTTTCTCTGCCTCGGGAAAATCTCCGGAGAATGCGAGTGCTTCGATATCTTTCAGTCCCGTATCGGCACTGACAGGGATCCCCCCTTCGCGCACAAGTTTTAAGCCATTGTAATTCGATGGATTATGGCTCGCGGTAATCATGATGCCGCCGGAAAGTCCGTAATGGAACGTAGCGAAGTACATCATTTCCGTCCCGCAAAGGCCGATGTCCATCACATCCGCGCCGCCATCCGTCAGGCCTCGCATGACAGCCTTAGCGATGGCAGGAGAGCTCGGACGGATATCATAACCGACACACATCGCCTGCGGATGGTAGAGTGCTGCATACGCGCGGCCTACGCGATATGCCAGGTCTTCGTTCACCTCCGCCCCCACGACACCGCGAATATCATAGGCCTTGAAGCCTTTATGAGAAAGTTGGAGTGGTTGCATGGTATTTCTTCCTTTTTGAAAAACCGAAGGAGACAGGGAACTGATCATCGTCAGACAGCATCCATCGGCAAATCTGATCCATCGATGGGATCCCCATGTCCCTGAAATCATCAGTCAGTCGTCTTCGACACGTCTTTTCCCATCCGGGAAAGCACCTGCACATATCCGTCGGCACCGAATTTCAAGCAACGCTTCACGCGGGAAATCGTGGCAGTGCTCGCCCCCGTCGCTTCTTCGATGCGGTCATACTTATCTCCCGCTTCGAGCATACGTGCCACTTCCAGACGCTGCGACATGTCACGCAGCTCATTGATCGTACAAAGATCTTCAAAAAATTCATAGCACTCCTCTCTCGTCTTCAAAGTCAGAATGCCATCGAAAAGCTGATCCGTCAGCGGATTCACCAGTCTGTGATTCACACTCATTGATATATCCTCCTGTCATTGGTTAGTCATAGTATGTAATACTTTAGTATATTATAGCATTAGAGATGAACTGGTGCAAAAGGAAAATGGGAACGGAGCTAGTAGCCAGGAATTAGGGATTAGGGGTGACTAGTGACTTGTGACTGGTTACTGGTGACTAAATACCATATTCTGGCATCGCCATTATTTTATACTCCGCGGCGCTTCTGATTTTTACGCGCCGCACCACCATTTCGCATTTCTCATTTCTAATTTCTCATTCAAGCAGTGCTTTCAAACGTAATCAAGAGGCAGCACGCCCCACGGGCTCCCCCTCCCCCTATTGACTTTCCTTCTCATAAAGAGTACAATTCATTCAATCGGCTTTGTCGATTGAATTACATACGACTTTCATCATGAGTGGCGGAGGGACTGGCCCTTTGAAGCCACGGCAACCATCTTTATGAAACGGTGCCAATTCCAGCGAGTGTATTCTCGAAAGATGATGCGACTGCAAGCTTTCATCTTCCGATGAAAGTTTTTTTGTTTTTATGAGGAGACTCCAATGATTGAACTCAAACATATAACGAAAGTATATGGCAATTTCAAAGCACTGGACGACGTCAGCGTCACCATCAGAGATGGTGAGATCTACGGTATCGTCGGGCAGTCCGGTGCAGGGAAATCGACCCTGGTCCGCTGCATCAATATGCTTGAACCACCGACCACAGGCGAAGTCCTGATCAATGGCAAAGACATGATGAAGCTCTCCAAGGCGGAACTGCGCAGCGAGCGCAAAGGCATCGGCATGATCTTCCAGCATTTCAACCTGCTGTCCTCCCGCACAGTGGCAGGAAATATCGCATTCCCTCTGGAGCTTGCCAATGTGCCGAAGGCAGAGCAGAAGAAACGCATCGATGACATCCTCGAGATGGTCGGCCTTACCGAGTACAAAGATAAATACCCCGCACAGCTCTCCGGCGGACAGAAGCAGCGTGTCGGCATCGCACGCGCTATCGTGTCCAATCCATCCGTACTTCTCTCCGATGAAGCGACCTCTGCGCTGGATCCGGAAACGGTCAAATCCATCCTGCAGCTGCTGAAAGATATCAATAAGAAGCTCGGCATCACCATCATCATGATCACACATCAGATGGAAGTCATCAAGGAGATCGCTGAACGTGTCGCCGTCATCGAACATGGCCGCATCATCGAAGAAGGCTCCGTCGTCGACCTTTTCACCAATCCGCAGACTCCGACTCTGAAAAAATTCGTCGGCTCGGTCATGTCTTCGGAAGTACCGGAACAGCTCTCCCACATGGATATCCATGCCGATAAAGAGAACGCGGACGACCAGACCGTCCTCTCCCTCTCCTTCCGCGGCGACGTCGCAAATGAACCGATCATCGCCAACCTCATCAAAAAGTACAATCTGGACGTATCTATCCTGTACGGCTCCATCGACTACATCCAGAATGTATCCTTCGGCCGTCTCATTATCACCATCATTGGCGATGACAGCGATATGCAAGAAGCGCTCAGTCATCTGAAATCGTTACCTATCACAAGCGAGGTGCTCGGATATGTCTCCAGTCATTAGTAATCTTCTTCTGAAAAGTACGGCAGAAACCTTCTACATGCTCGGCGTTTCTGCCCTGATCGCCGCTGTCGTCGGCATTCCTCTGGGGATCCTCCTCGTCGTCACGGAGAAAAATGGCATCCTCGCCTGCCGCCTGCTCAATAAGCCGCTCGCTTTTGTTATCAATATGATCCGCTCCATCCCATTCATCATTCTGATGGTCGCGATCATTCCTCTCACCCGTCTCATCGCAGGCACCTCCATCGGCACCACCGCAGCCATCGTCCCACTGACCATCGCTGCGATCCCCTACACCGCCCGCATGGTCGAGACCTCCATCCGTGAAGTCCCCTTCGGCCTCATCGAAGCAGCTGAATCCATGGGCGCTTCCCCGTTCCAGATCATTAAGAAAGTCCTCATCCCGGAAGCCCTGCCTTCCATCATCGAGAATATCACTGTCGTCGTTGTCACCCTCATCGGTTCCTCCGCTATGGCAGGCACCATCGGCGGCGGCGGCTTAGGCGACCTCGCCATCCGCTACGGCTACCAGCGTTTCCAGGCCGACGTCATGGTGGCTACCATCCTCGTCCTTATCGTCGTCGTCCAGCTCATCCAGTTTATCGGAAGCAATCTTGCGAAAAAGGCGAATAAGAAGTAAGAAGGGTTCAGGGTTCGAACGCAGGTATGAGTGGCTGGTGACTTGTGACTGGTAGCTAGGGATTAGTGGCTAGGGATTAGGTTTGCGATACGAGAAACTCGCTAGTTTCAAACCTTCGCGGCGCTTCTATATTCTTATGCGCCGCACCACCATTTTGCATTTCTCATTTCTAATTTCTCATTCGAGCAAAGCTTTCATCTGCAATCCATGGGCGACCCGCCTCACGGGCTAACCCCGCCCCAAAAACTGTTTTCCACCGGATCTATAGGAAATGCGAATTCTCCCACTTCCATACATAGACACCGGATTTTATAAAAGAAGGGAAGTATATTTATGTTAAAGAAACTCGTCATCGCTGGACTTTGCGCCCTCTCCGCAGCAGCCATCATCACCGGCTGTGGTTCCAACGCAAAGCCAGCCTCCTCGGCCGCTGCCTCTGTACAGGAAAAGAAAGAGATCACCGTCGGTGCTACCGCCGGTCCGCATGCAGAAGTCGTCGAAGCCGCTGCCAAAGAAGCAGAAAGCAAAGGTCTCAAGGTCAATGTGAAGGAATTCTCCGACTATGTCACTCCGGACCAGGCACTCGCTGACGGCGATCTCGACCTCGTTGTCTACCAGCATGAACCGTTCCTGAAGAACTTCAACAAACAGCACAATACAAACCTCGTCTCTATCGGCAAAGCTATCCTGATGCGCATGGGCGTCTACTCCGATAAGTACAAGGATATCAAGGATCTGCCGGACGGCGCCACCGTCTCCATCCCGAACGACCCGACCAATGAAGGCCGTGGTCTCCAGCTGCTCGAAAAAGCAGGCGTCATCAAGCTAAAGGAAGGCGTCGGCATGAAAGCCACCCCGGCAGATGTCGTAGAAAACCCGAAACACCTGAAATTCCAGGAACTCGAAGCCGCTCAGCTTCCAAGAAGCCTTGCTGATGTCGATGCATCTGTCATCACCATGAACTACGTCATGAGCTCCGGACTTTCCCCGAAAGACCAGGGCATCTTCCTCGAAGACAAGGATACCCCGCTCGCTGTCATGATCATCGCTGCCCGCGAGAAGGACAAGGATCAGCCGGCTTATCAGAAATTCGTCAAGTACTATCAGTCTGAATCCGTCAAAAAATTCATCGCTGAAAAATACAAAGGCACTATCGTTCCTGCTTGGGAATAATGAAACAGAAATAAAAAAGGGGCTGTGAAGAAATGAATTCTCATTTCTTCACAGCCCCTTTTTACTTTGCTTTCATTTGGTTCAAGGTTCAGGGTTCAAGATTCAGGTGGCGGCTTCGCCGCCTTTTTTAGAAGATGGTATTCTCGTATCGCAGCCTTCCCCTCTAGGGGAAGGTGCCCCGCAGGGGCGGATAGGGTGACTATGGCATGAAAGACAGTTGGGATAAGGTTTCCCGGTCACTCCTATGAGAGCTGCAAGTCCCCTGCGGCAGATGGAACGCGAAAATGAGATGATCGTTATTTCACATCGCCTTTTTTATTTCTATAGATCATTTAGCAGGTTCTACGGGTCCAGAAAGTACAAACATCCCCCTTTTCAGTCATGCAAAAACGGGTGCGTGAAAGCCTTCTGCTTTCACGCACCCGTTTTATCCTCTAATCAATATAGAGCTTCATTAGCAATGACGAGGCGCTGTACCTGATTCGTTCCTTCATAGATCTGCATGATCTTGGCATCACGCATGTATTTTTCATTCGGATTTTCACGAGAGTACCCATTACCGCCCATGACCTGCACCGCTGTCGTGGTGACTTCCATCGCTGTGTCCGAAGCAAAACATTTCGACATTGCGGAGAACATGGACGCCCTCTTATCTCCCTGCATCTTCAGCCAGCAAGCCTTATAGACAAGCGCGCGTGCTGCCTCTGTCTTAGTGACCATATTGGCGATCATTTCCTGTACCATTTCAAAAGAAGCGATCTTCTGACCGAACTGCTTTCTCTGGTGTGCATAGTGGATGGCATTTTCCAGTGCAGCCTGTGCGATACCGACAGAAATCGCACCGACGACCGGACGGGATGTCTCAAGCGTCTGCATCGCGATACGGAAGCCCATGCCTTCACGACCGATGCGGGCGCTTGTCGGAACGAAGCAATCGTCAAAAATGATTTCCGAAGTAGCCGAAGCACGGATCCCCATCTTGTCCTCTTCCTTGCCGATGGAGACGCCCGGCGTATTTCTATCGACAGTGAAAACAGTCAGACCACGAATGCCGCCTGATTCACGGGTATTGGCAAAGAGTGTGATTTTATCACAGATCGGCGCATTGGTGATGAAGCACTTCGTACCATTCAGGACATAGCCGCCATCGACCTTTTTTGCCTTACAGGATACCGCACCTGCATCAGAGCCTGCTCCTGGTTCCGTCAGCGCAAAGCAGGCGATCCCACCGTTGTTCAGGCAGTCGAAGTATTCCTTTTTCTGTTCATCGCTGCCGGCGAAAAGGATTGGGAAGGAAGCAAGCGAATTGGCTGCGCAAACAGTCGCAGTACCTGCACAGCCCTTTGCGAGCTCTTCACTGATCATCGCACCCGTCAACAGATCGAGCCCTGCTCCGCCATATTCCTTCGGAACAGCCAGCTGAGTCATACCGGACTGTTTCAAAATCTTCAACAGCTCCGGATCCATGACACCGCTCTTATCGATGTCCAGAGCGCGCGGCGCGATCTCCTTCTGTGCGATCTCCTTCGCCAGATTTACCAGCTCCTGCTGCTTTGCATCTAATGTAAAGTCCATTCTCGTTCCTCCATGAAATCAAAGTGCTTCTTCTGCCAGGGCTTCCCCCTAAAATTTTACTATATTGCTATTATTATAACAGATATGCTGGGCTTTCGGATGGAAAAATATAAAAATACTCGCAGAATCTGATCCTGCAAGTGGATCATGATTTCCCGTTTCATCGCTTCCCCATATGCTTTGGAATACCAGAAAAATCACTGCTCCCCCCTTCTCTGTAAAGCTATGGGAGCTTTCCCTGCATGATGCCAACAGTTATTTTGGAAAATGCCCTCACCCATCCCCCAAAGGTCTGTATGGGTACAGGTCACAAATGTCATTGCATGGATGGCGGCTCGAAAGTTTCCACTTGAAAGCTACGCAGTCGGGATCATTGGCATAATGGTACATGACCCCATCCATGTAGGCTCTCGCCTTCTCGGTGCGGGCGATTCATTCAGCGAAGTATCGCGCGCTCTCTTGGACGGCCACATCAATGGCTTTATCTACCATCTCCTCATTGCCCTTTGAAATAGCGCCGATTATGCCATTGCAGGACGCCTTGAGTCCCTGCGTGGAAATTTATCTATGTTCCTTTACGCATCGCGCAGGGCGCATTTGAACGCGTTCCTTGGGTAGTCTTTAGACAGAGCAGGTGCAGAAGGCGGCGAGCGTGCTTTGGCTGTACCGTCAAACCTTGATGACAGGCAAATACTTTTTTCTAACGAAGAAGATGATGCAGCCAGTCACACTGCATCAAAAAATGCCATCCCGTCATGCGCTGCGGAATGGCATTTTTTTGATTTGGTAAAAGTATTGGTAGAAGTGATGAATTTTACAGAACTTTGGTGGAAAATAAAAAGCCCGAAGTCTTCGATAACTTCGGGCGAAATGTCTGGTGGATCATCAGGGGTTCGAACCCCGGACACCCTGATTAAGAGTCAGGTGCTCTACCAACTGAGCTAATGATCCGTTTCAACGAGATTTATTATACTCGTTTTTCTTGCTTTTGTCAAGCTCTTTTTTTCAAATCTTTTCATTTGACTTGGTTTCAAAAGGTCTTGTCTCAAGCGATGTTAAGAGTATATCATGTAACTTCATTTTTTGCAAGAGGTAAAATAAAGTTTTTTTGAAAAAGAACAGCTGCCTTTCAGTAGTGGATCCCATACTTATGTTTCAGCTCATCAATATCCTTTCGCATGTCACGGTCACATTCTTCCAGTGCCATTTTCAGATTTGGAAGCTTCTGTCTCACCATGAAAGACTTCTTCGCGCTGGACATTTTATAAATGCGGGCAAGCTCTTTCTTGTAGGATGCCATGAATTCCGCCAGCTCTTCAGGGGAAAGCTCCTGTTCTTCATTCAGATCGACTTCTTTCTGATCCATTCTATGTTCTCCTTCCCTGGGAAACGCTGATTCAATCGCAGAGTCCGATTTGGCATGTATTTTCATGCAATGCTTCGTCATAAGCCGCCTTACATAGCTCGCTATTCGCGGCGGCTTATTCCTCGCTTTGCATGAAAATACAAGAGCCAAGTCGGACAACGATTGAATCAGTGTTTCCCTTGTTTTCTTTTATTGTACCATGAAACCAGTCTCTCTGCCTGTAAGAAATAGCGGCCATTTTTTTGAAAATAATTCTTAAAATACAGTGGAAATATAAAGTACCATTCAGTATAATAAAGGAAGGCAATCATATAGCTTTTATTCACCGATCAGCTTATATATTGTATACACTATATCAATGTTGCATTGAAAGGAAGGTATCATTATGCCACTCGTAGGAACTACTGAAATGTTTAAAAAGGCATATCAGGGGCATTATGCCATTGGTGCATTCAATGTGAATAACATGGAAATCATCCAGGGGATCATGGAAGCTGCCAAGGAAGAGGAGTCTCCGGTCATTCTTCAGGCTTCGGAAGGCGCCCGCAATTATGCCGGTCAGGAATATATCGTCGGCCTGGTCAAGACTGCCCTTCAGGATTATCCGGAGATCCCGACCGCACTCCATCTGGACCACGGCTCTTCTTATGAGATCTGTAAGGCCTGCATTGACGGTGGCTTTACTTCTGTCATGTATGATGGCTCGAAGCACTCCTTCGAGGAAAATGTCAAAGTCACAAAGCAGATCGTCGAATATGCACATGACAAAGGTGTCGTGGTGGAAGCCGAGCTCGGACGTCTGGCCGGCGTAGAAGATCTGGTCAGCGTCGATGCGAAGGATGCGATCTTTACGGATCCGGAAGAAGCGGCTGAGTTCGTAGAGCTGACCGGCTGCGACTCTCTCGCTATTGCGATCGGCACCAGCCACGGAGCTTACAAATTCAAAGGCGACCCCTATCTTGACTATGAACGTCTGGAAAAGGTCGGCAAGCTCCTGCCGGACTACCCGATCGTCCTCCATGGCGCTTCTACCGTCATTCCGGAATTTGTGGAAAAGTGCAATGCCTATGGCGGCAAAGTCCTCGGTGCGAAAGGCGTCCCGGAAGACATGCTCCGCAAGGCTGCCACGATGGCTGTCTGCAAGATCAATATCGACACCGATATCCGTCTGGCTATGACAAGTGCCATCCGTGAAGCGCTCTGCAAGGATCCGTCGAATTTCGACCCGAGAAGCTATCTGAAGCCGGCCAGAGAGGCTGTGAAGCAGATGGTCATGCACAAGATCGAAGCTGTCGTCGGCTCCGCGCATACCATCTGATCTCATAAGGATTTTGTATACCGTTTTCATGATCCTCAATGAACGCAATCAAAAAAGCAGCCCGTCAAGGGCTGCTTTTTTGATTGCCTATGATTCACTGGTTGATCAGATTTTTTGCCGTCTTTTTCAGCTTCGAAAGCGCTTTCCCTTCGATCTGACGGATGCGTTCGCGGGTCACATCGAAGTATTTTCCCACTTCTTCGAGAGTCCTTGTCTTGCCGTCTTTCAGCCCGAAGCGCAGCTCGAGCACCTGTCGTTCTCTTTCCGTCAGTCCGGTCAGAAGTTCTTCGATCTGCTCGCGGAGAAGGATGCTGCCGGCGGCATCATCCGGCGCGATGGCTTCATGGTCTTCGATGAAATCTCCCAGATGGGAATCTTCCTTTTCGCCGATCGGCGTTTCCAAAGAAATCGGGTCCTGTGCGATCTTTTTGACTTCGCGTACCTTGGCGAGTGATACGCCCATGGCTTTGGCAAGCTCTTCATTGGTTGCCTCACGCCCATTCTCCTGCAGCAGCTGGCGGGAAATGCGATTCAGCTTATTGATCGTCTCTACCATGTGTACCGGCACACGAATGGTACGTGCCTGGTCCGCAATGGCGCGTGTGATAGCCTGCCGGATCCACCATGTAGCATAGGTGGAGAATTTATAGCCCTTGGTATAGTCGAATTTATCGACCGCCTTTAAGAGTCCCAGATTTCCTTCCTGAATGAGATCCAGAAACTGAAGCCCGCGGCCCAGATATTTCTTTGCGATGGAGACCACGAGGCGGAGGTTCCGATCAGCCAGCTCTTTCTTCGCTTCCCGCGCCGCTTCCTTTTCTTCGGGAAGCGCATCCGCACGCATACCCGCCTCGACCGTCTTGGCAAGCACTATCTCTTCTTCACTGGTCAAAAGGGGCAGCGCACCGATTTCCTTCAGATACATTTTCACGGGATCATCGATCGAGATGGCATTATCCAGATCAGGCACCGGCGTGTCTTCTTCGGCTTCCGCCTCGGCCTCTTCTTCTTTGACAAGCTCAGCCGACTCCTCTTCCTCGATGAAGTCGAAGGAATCATCCACCTCTTCATTAAAGTCGACTTCCAGCTGGTGGATATGAAGTGCTTCATAAAGTGCAGACAGATCTTCTTCTCCCAGATTGTGCGTGGAAATGAACTCCATGATATCCTTATTCGCTACCAGCCCGTCATGGGATTTTTTCTTCAGCTCCTGAATCCATTTTTCAAGTTGAGTCATTCGTTCAGCCATTTTTATATCCCCCGATACTGGTAATCCATTCCGGCGATCCTGTCCATCTCTGCTGCGGAAATGTGGTATATGCAAAACAAACAATATTCTTACTGATCAGTCGATAGTGATGGGCGGCAGATGCCGACGTCCCCTCGCTATCACGCCCTTCCCAGTGCCATGATCTCTTTGCTGAGGCGGATACAGATCATCTGCTCTTTTCGGGCCTCTTCCGGATCTGAAGTCATGAGAGACTGGACTTTTTCTGTATGAAGACGATACTCCTTCTGGAGATACATCTTCATCAAAGGCCATATATATTCCTCCTGAGGGACAGAGCCGGGCGGATCCCCCTCCATCGCAAGCTCAGCCAGGAGCGGTATATCCTCACGAAAGAGCTTCCCCTCCACCGCCTGTTCCGTGATCTCTCCCTCCATCGATTTCATCGCATCAAAGAGTCTCTGACGGAAAGGCGAGGTGAAAGGATAATTTTTGAGTAACTCCCAGCCCTCAGGAAGCATATGATAGCGGAGGCAATACTTGAGAAGCCCTTCTTCCAGGAGCTTCTGCTTCTTTGCCTGCGGCCCATTGTCTGTCGTCGGTGCTTCCAGCGGTGTTTTCTGGGAAATATATAGGGTCGAATGATTCTTTTTCGCAAAGGAGAGTGCTTCACTTCGGATCATTCCTTCATCCATGTGGAGCGTCATCGCCATCTTGCGGATGAACGAATTGAACTGAAACGTATCCTGCTGCGCGAGAAGTACAGCGAACATCTCATCAAGAATGTGATGCTGCCCGTCAAGTGTCGACGCATCATACTGCCGCTGCAGCGCGCCAAAGAGATAGTCCAATGCAGGCTGCGCTTGCGCTACCGCTTCTAAATAAGCCTCCCCGCCATGAAGATTGACAAATTCATCCGGATCCTTGCCCTCACCCACGAGTGCCACACGCAGCTTCAGTCCCACAGCACCAGCGATCTCCAATGCCCGCCGCGTCGCATTCTGACCGGCAGCATCCATATCATAAGAGAAAACGATCTCGTCGGCATATTTTTTGAGAAGCCTTGCCTGCTCTACAGTGAAGGCAGTCCCGAGGGAAGCTACTACATTCGTGACACCATGGGCATGCAAGGAAATCGCATCCATGTAGCCCTCGACCATGATCGCCTGCCGCTTTTTGCGGATCTCCGGCAGTGCCTGATAGATAGCAAAAAGGAGACGGCGCTTATTGAAAATCGGGCTTTCCGGCGAATTCAGATACTTCGGCTTACTGTCATCCATGACACGACCGCCGAACGCCACCACGCGCCCCTTCAGATCCAGAATGGGAAACATGCAGCGATTGCGGAACATATCAAAATAGTTTCCATTCTTGTACCCGCAAAGCCCGCAGGCTGTGAGTATCTTCGGATCTATCTGCTTTTTCGTCGTGAAGTCATGGTATAGACGATGCCAATCCGCCGGTGCAAAGCCCAGCTTGAATCTTTCTATGGTTTCCATCGAAAGGTGGCGCTTCTCGAAGTACGCCATTCCCGCCTGTCCCATCTGCGTCCGTGTGAGGCAATTGTGGAAATAAGAGCCTGCAAGCTCCGTGACCTCCACCATTTTCTTCATCATGGCCGCCTTCTGCCGTTCTTCCGGAGAGATCTCCTCCGTCGGCATATCGATATGGGCATAGTCAGCTACTCTCTCCACGGCCTCCATGAAAGTGATCCCTTCCATCTTCTGCAGGAAATGGAAGATGTCCCCGCTCTCGTGACAGCCAAAGCAATAATAAAATCCTTTTTCCGGAGACACTGAAAAAGAAGGAGTTTTCTCCGGTCCATGAAAAGGACAGGAGGCGAAATAGTATCTTCCTTTTTTCTTCAGATCGACATACGAGCCGATGATGTCATTGATATTGACACTGTCCTTCAGCCGCTGCAGAAAATCATTGCTCAGCCTCACCACAACTCCTCCTTTCTGTAAATTCATTCATTGTTATTGCGTATCCTGTCCGTTTCGCAAGAAACGCTCAGGCAGTATGCAAAATGCCTGAAAGTTTTATCTGTTTATAAGCTCCGCGGCGCCTCTTTTTGTGCCGCACCACTGCGGCTCACCTGTCAGCCAAAGACAACCGAGAAAGCAGAGGATCCGCTTTGCAGGTAAGAAAAGCACCGACTACTGCAGAAAACACAAAGGTACTACAAGCATCGGTGCCATAGGGATAAATGATGAGCGGCTGCGCCGGCTCACACTTTCACATCTTTAGTTAATTCCTGCCAGCGTGCCAGAAGGATCTGCATATAGAGCCTTGATTTCAAGCCAAAAGAAGCAAGCGCATAGCCATCAGATACCTCGACCAGAAGCGTCTTGCCTTCATCCGTGATGCCAAAGTCCAGTGCATAGCCGGCCGGAGCGGAATGATAGGCAGCAACGGCTGCTTTAAGAACTCTGGGATCAGGGAAAATATCCCAGCGCCCTTTATAGGGGCACAGGCCTACGATTTCCCCCTGAAGTACCCAGAGACGCCATTCGGAGATGAAATTCACGCGGCTGCTGCACCAGACATCGATATCTTCGAGTCCCCCGCCCAGCTTGATGAGGTCTTCCGACTTATCAAGCACCGTGCCATGGAATCGCTTCACATCCTCTACCGGCTTGACGAAGACATGCCAGTCTTCCGCATGACTGGTGATGGTGAAAAGCGTCGATTTCCAGATCTTTCGCCCGACGAAAGGCATCAGCTCATCCGGATAATCCAGCGGCACCAGCTTCACGCCGAATCTTTCGAGTGCTACCTTCACATCAGAAAATGTCCCCACCACAGGATCCTTCGGATCATTATCGGTCAGGGAATACACCACTTTATAGGGCTTCACAGGGATATCCAGCTCGCTGGCGCCTGCATAGGCAGCATAGCAGCTGCGGTCATATAATTCTCCGGTATGTCTGATACGGATATAAGCCTTCATGCACTCCCCTCCTTCGCTTTCATTTCAGGCAGAAATAGAAACTATTCCTACTACTACAAATTTAATCATACCATGAATGATTTCTTTTTGCCAGTGGGGAAAATATTTTTATACTATGCCCATTGTCAGATTTCTTGGGATACATATCGCCGAAAACGGCTTACGCAAAGATTCTGCAGGTGCAGGAGATCAAAGGAAAAGACCGTATATAAGGAAGCAGTTATCAGATTTCATGATGGGATTTACTGAAATGATTTCCTGCTGCCACGCAAAAAGCCCCCGCCGAAGCGGGAGCTTTTTCACCAGAAGTAAATGAGTGCAAAGAGTGCAACAATGAAGCGATAGATGGCAAAGCCAGTCAGCGTCGAAGTATTCAGGAATTTCAGGAACCAAAGAATGGATGCATACGCCACGAAGAAAGCGGTCACAAATCCGACGGCCAGAATGCCAAAGTCACCCATTTCAAGATACTTGATCGTTTTCAGAAGATCATAGATGCAGGCGAGGAACATCAGCGGGACCGCCATGATGAAGGTGAAGTCTGCTGCCGCTTTTCTGGAAATCCCCAGAAGCAGGCTGCCGGCGATGGTGCTGCCGCTCCGCGAGAAGCCCGGCCAGAGAGACAGGCACTGGAAGAGGCCGATTTTCAGTGCCTGTTTCCATGTGATGTGGTCTACATCGGTCACAGAGAAATGCTTATGCATTTTTTCTGCTGCGATCATGAAGATACCGCCCAGCACCAAACCGATGATGACCGTCATGGGGCCAAAAAGCGTATGTTTGATGAACCCATGGAAAACAAGCCCCAGAAGGCAGGCGGGAAACATGGCGATGGCCAGATTCAGAAGAGAGGGGCCCCTGGTACGAAACCAGTGATGGGTATTCAGGATAAAGGTAAATTTTTCTCTGTACACCACGAGAACGGAAAGGATCGCGCCGAGCTGGATGAAGACGTCGAAGAGATCGGCAAGCGTCCCTTCGAACCCCAGCATATGCCCGACGATGATCATATGTCCCGTCGATGAAACTGGAATATACTCTGTCAGCCCTTCCACGATGCCGACAATCAATGCGCAAAAATAATCGTACACGATAACACCTCAGATTGCTTTACTACTATTAGTGACTAGAGAGACCAGCTGCTCATTCACTTTCTCCGCTGCGGATTCTCGGCGCACACGATGCCATCCACTTTCTTATTCTTGAAATAGAGGATGAGTACGTCCTTCTGCCCTTTAGAGAAGTACACGTAGGCCGTGCGCGGGCTGCCCGTGGAAGTATCCAGTTCGAGTTTATGCGGCGCGCCGTAGAGCATTTCCGCCGTCGACTGATCATCTCCCATGGCAAGGCCGCGAGGCGTCAGCATCCGATCATCTGTCAGGAAGAATGCCATGATCCAGTGTTCCTTCTTTGTCAGGCGGACGCCATAGCCCTCATAGTACCAGATTTCCTCTCCGGGGTTCATCATCTTCCGTTCCCACTCCATGAAAGAGTAGTCTTTGAAGCGCCGCCCCAGAGAAAGGCCCGCCAGAGAAAAATCTTCTTTGGGCAAAAAGTCATGCCCCTCTTGCGCTTTTGCCACGCCCAATTTCTTTTCAGGCCGGTAAGACACATGCAATGATTTTACCACGTTCTTATGAATTGTGAAAGAAATTTCTTGATTCTCCGCTTCATAGATCAGAAGGAAGTCGCGCTTTTCCCCATCCCAAAGAAGGCGAAGAGGACGACCATACGCGCGCAGGACAGCTTCGCGCGAACTTCCCGCATGAATGCCGCGCAGCGTTTCCAGATCCTTCCTCTCGCTTCGATACTCGGTAAGGCCGGTGGGCGGTGCCGTTTTCCCCATGACCTTCCATGCGCTCTCTTCGGTAATCGCATGGTTCACGCGCGCCGTGAAGTCCTTCCATGTATAGGTATCACTCACACTGCCGCGCGAGATGGCATCCGGCACGCCCATCTTCTGGATAAGAGAAGCCGCACGATCTCCCAGTGTCATACCGTGCAGCATAAAATCATCCCTTGTAAGCGGAGCGGCATCGATGGGAAGAAGCGGGACCTCGGCGGCCTCCTCTTTCGCTGCTTTTTCCTCTGACGCCGCGATAGTCTTCTCTGACGGAGCCTCTGCTGATACCGGAAGAGCCGTTCCGCTCGCATTCTGCTCCGCCGCTTCGCATCCGGCAATGCCGAGAGCACCGAGAAGAAGTGCCAGTAGATATATGCGTAGCTTCATCATTTTCTCCTTTTATCGAAAAGCCATGATCCTTGACTGGCAAGTCATAGCTGAAAACTGCCAACAACAGTATTATGCGTGCCATGCCTCTCATCTGTCAAGCAAAAGAGAGCCTCCGCGACAGGGAAGGCTCTCTTTTCAAGTTTTCTTTACGCCTTTTTATATTTTTTTACAAAGCGGGCGATGCGTTTGAGCGCTTCGGCGATATTCTCACGACTGGCTGCGTAGGAAATACGGATGTGATTCTTCCCCTGCGGTCCGAAGCAGGCGCCGGGCACGACACCGACTTTTTCTTCCGAGAGAAGACGGTCGCAGAATTCTTCATCATCCATCCCTGTGCAGCTGATATCCGGGAAAATATAGAAAGCACCCTTCGGCTTGAAGACGGTCAGACCGATATCTACCAGACCCTGATAAATCATTTCACGGCGGGCCGCATATTCCTCAAACATCGCTTTTACATCATCATCGCAGTTTCTGAGTGCTTCGATCGCACCATACTGGCTGGTCGTGGAAGCGCAGAGGATCTCATACTGATGCACCTTGTAGATTTCCTCGAGTGCTTCCCGCGGAGCACAGATATAGCCGATACGAAGGCCCGTCATCGCATAAGACTTGGAGAAACCATTCATGACGATCGTGCGCTCCTGCATGTCAGGCAGCGAGGCGAAGCAGGTATGCTGCCCTTCATACGTCAGATCGCAGTAAATTTCATCCGCGATGACGATGAGGTCATGGGCCTTGGCAAAAGCAGCGACTTTTTCCAGAGACGCTCTATCCATGATGGTTCCTGTCGGATTATTCGGGTATCCGATCAGGATGGCCTTCGTCTTTGGCGTGACTTTCTTCTCCAGCTCCTCCACCGTGAGGCGGAATTCATCCTTCGCATAGGTAGGTACCAAAACCGGTACACCGTGGGCGATAGAAACGCAGGCCGGATACGCCAGATAAGCAGGATCAGGGATCAGCACTTCATCTCCCGGATTCAGGAAGGTCGTCATGACAAGACCTATGGCTTCTGAAACGCCCACCGTCACCAAGATCTCATCCTGCGGATCATAGGTCAGACCATAACGCTTTTCAAAAAGCTTGCCGATCTCTTCACGAAGCTCAAGAAGTCCCCAGTTCGACGTATAAGAGGTTTCCTTTCTCTTCAGGCTGTCGATGCACGCATCGATGACCTTGTCAGGAGCCGCGTAATCCGGCTCACCGACCCCCAGAGAAATCACATCTTTCATAGAGCTGGCCAGATCAAAAAATTTGCGGATACCGGAAAACGGTACCGCTTTCACATCGCTGGCAAATTTATTGTCCCAATTCATTGGTTATCGTCCTTTCGATTCTTTTGTTGGTTGTTTGGTTGTTTGATTCTATGCGTGGAAATAGGTTGCACAGTTTCAACGGGCTGGAAATAACGGATTTCTCATTTTCAGAAAAATCAAACATCGCCCGCCTGACCGCAAATGACAAAGATTTCTCGCTATCGCTCAAAATGACGACACGAGAGCCTGACGTCTTCTAGTCTTCTAGTCTTCTAGTCACCAGTCACTAGTCACTAGTCACCAGTCACCAGTCATTCCTCCGCCTCTGCCACTGCTTTTCCAAGCTCTTCGCAGTTTTGGAGCGCGGTCTCATCCGGATAACCATACGCAAGGAGCGGATGTGCCGGGAATCTGGCTCCGGCAAAGTGCAGCTCATTGTACCAGGAATTCAACCACGCACCGCGGCTCCAGCCGCACGAACCGAAGATGCCCATGATCTTTCCCTTGAGATAGGGCTTCAGCTTTTCACAGAAAGGCTTCATCTGTGCCTCCTCGATCACCTCCACCCCCCAGGCCGAGCAGCCCAGAATGATATGGTGGCAGGTATTACCGATTTCCACGGGATCCACATCCGATACCGGCGCCAGCAGCACATCCGCTCCTGCCTTTTTAGCCCCGACTGCGACAGCCTCCGCCATAGCTTCCGTATTCCCTGTCGCAGAATAATAAATGATCGCTACTTTCTGTCCCATCTTGACCTCCTTAGGTTGAGGGGAAACCCACTCTCCCACGCTTTACTTATGCCGCTTTCACAAAATTAGAAATTCGAAATTAGAAATTAGAAATGAAGGTACGGCGCACAATTCAAATAGCGCCGCAAAATTACAAAAATCTGAAGCAGACAGAATCTTCGCAAAAACGCACCCATTTCAAATACGTCGGCGCCTTCCTGCTCTTTTGCGCCGCTCCACCATTTCTCATTTCTCATTTCTCATTTCTCATTTTCAGACATCCGTTCTTCCAGCCCGCAGCCTCCATCTATTCCCAACTATAAAAAAAGAGCGCTCCTTGGAACGCCCTTTTTTATATAGTCATTACGCTTTAGCAACGGTTTCGCCAAGAGCTTTGCAAGCTGCCAGTGCATCGTCGTCCGGATAGCTGTACGCTTTGACCGGTTCAGCAGCAAGTTCGATGCCTTCATCGGTGAAACGCTGTTTCCAGTTTTCGATCCAGTCGCCCTGATTCCAAGCGTAGGAGCCGAAAATGCCGACAACTTTGCCTTTCAGCTGCGGAAGCAGTTCAGCAAAGAATGGTTCGAATTCATATTCTTCCAGTTCTTCATTACCCATAGCCGGGCAGCCGAGAATGATGTGATCGAAAGCTGCTACATCAGAAGCCGTGGTGTCAGAAACGAAAGAAAGAGAAGTTTCTGCGCCAGCTGCCTGTGCGCCTTCTTCTACAGCCTGAGCCATAGCTTCTGTGTTGCCGGAACCGGACCAGTATACGATTGCTACTTTTGCCATTTGGAATTCCTCCTATTACATACCAGTATCTTTGGGAAATCAGAAATTTCCACTGGATTTATTACACTTACATATTAAATGTTTGAGGCCACCTTGTCAATGGGAATTACCACTTTGATTCACTCCCACTCCGTCAAGGATGTCCCTCGTTTGGCGAGATCGAGTAGCTTCACCTTTTCGGGAAGTTTTCTCTTCTGCACCATCTTCTTCACAGCCTCCGTGAGTCCCTTCTGATCCGCATCCGTCTGGATGATACCGAGCGTCGTAAAATAGCCATCACAGGCAAGGACGATCTGATATGCCTCATGGTAGGTGATATCCTTTTCTTTCGTCGTGATGACGACAGAACCCTCATAGCGAAGATGCTTCTTATCCTTACTCTTCACCAGAGGCGTTTCCCCATCAAAAGAGGCTCCCGCCTTGACCAGCTTTTCATTGAGGTCGGCCGCGATGAGATCCAGCTGTGCTTCCGCCGGATCATCCTTGTGATTCACCGCTCCGATGCCAAGAAGATAAGACACACCAAGCTTATGCGACATCGCCCAGCCATAGCTGAAATCCGGCGGATTCGCATACGTCATCGTGTAATATACACTGCTCGTCATACCACGCCGCAAGAAGAAGCGCTCTGTCCCGCCGGCAGAAAGGAAAGGCAGCGCGGCCTGCGCGCCTTTTTCAAAAGTCACATTCTTTGGCACCGTCATCCGCCCGATGCCTTTAAGATCCAGCGTCTCCGCAGCCAGAGAGGACATCGGCAGCAGCGCGGCCACAAGAAGCCCGGCGCAAACGCTTTTCCACGTCTTCATATCAGCCATTCTTCTTGGCGAGCTTCGCCCAGGTATCACGCAGACCTACGATGCGGTTGCACACCAGATGATCTTCGGTGCTGTCTTTATCAATGATGAAGTAGCCTTTTCTGAGGAACTGGAACCGATCGCCGACCTTGTACTTTTTGATTTCCGGCTCTGCCTTGCTGTGCTTGATTTCCAGAGAGTGAGTATTCACCTTCTCCATGAAATCGCGGCCATCATCCGTATCATCCGGCGGGATCAGGTAATCATAGAGGCGGGACTCCACATCGACCGCGGTATCCGCCGCGACCCAGTGGAGGGTCCCCTTCACCTTGCGGTCTGCCCCCGGCGTGCCGCTCCTTGTATCAAAGTCGACCGTGCAGTGGATTTCCTCGATATCGCCATTTGCATCCTTGACGACATCCTCACACTTCACGAT
>CAKPUX010000030.1 GCA_934193095.1 uncultured Dialister sp.
TTCCATAGTATAATCGAATCATATCGAAATGAACCTAAGTCAATTTTAAGGAGGATATCATGAAAAAATTTGCACTGGCACTTGCCGCTTTCACTATGCTTACTGCGACTTCTGCGATGGCGATGGATTCCGCGACACTCCTCGCCCATCCTGACCGTTATCGCGTCATTCATGCAGACGATGAAGAGATCTTCTACGCAGACATGCAGTCTCTCTCCGGCATGCAGACGATGGATTTCCCGGGAAGCATCGAAAATGTAGACTTCACCCTCTACGTGGAAAGCCTGAAAAAGAACCCCAGCGACTATGACTTCGCGGATGGAAATCTCACGACCCGCATTCGTGAATTCAAGATCAATCTCCATGCCGATAAGCGTGAAAGAGAATACTCCATGGATCACGCCCTCATCGCGATGTATGATGCGAAGGGCAATGCTGTCAGCAAGTATGACCACCTCTCTGACGTGAAGAAAAATCGCAAGCTCGATGCAGAGGCCAAAGAGCTGTATGTGAACCTGTCTCATGTGAGAAAATAGGGACTGGCGACTAGTGACTAGGGATTAGTAGCTAGGGATTAGGTTTGCGATACGAGAAAACCGCTGGTTCCAAACCTCTGCGGCGCTTCTGATTTTTATGCGCCGCACCACCATTTCGCATTTCTCATTTCTAATTTCTCATTCAAGAGAGGCTTTCATCCACAAACAAGGGAGACCGCACGTCCCCGAGGCTAATCCTGAACCCTGAACCCCAAAACAAAAAACCTGACATGAGTCAGGTTTTTTTGTTTGCCTTATTCATAATGCAGTGCATCGATCGGATTCAGCTTCGCCGCCTTCTGTGCCGGATAGAGGCCGAAAATAAGGCCGATCAGGACAGAGAAGACGAAGGAACCGACGATGGGCCCCGCTGCGATAACGGTCGGGATCTGTGACAGCTGCGGTGTCACGAGCGCGATGCCGACGCCAAGAGCGACCCCCAGAAAGCCGCCGGCAAGGCTGACGGTGATGGACTCGATCAGGAACTGGACAATGATCATCTGGTATGTCGCGCCCAGCGCTTTGCGGATGCCGATCTCCTTCGTACGCTCCGTGACGGAGACGAGCATGATATTCATGATGCCGATACCGCCGACAAGGAGGGAGATCGCTGCCACACTGCCAAGGAAGATGGTCAGTGTCTGCGTGGTCGACTCCATCGTCTTGATGAGATCCTGCGAATTTTGAATGGAGAAATCATCATCCGTCCCGGAGACGCGGTGGCGCGTGCGGAGCAGGTTCGTCACATCGGACTCGATCTGTGAAAGATCGCTGCTGTTATCAGCGGAGATGACGATGTTATTCACATAGGTGATGTGCAGCATACGTTCCTGCACGGTGCTGAAGGGACAGAGGACGCGGTCATCCTGATCCATGAAGGAGTAACCCTTTTCCTCCAAAAGCCCGATCACGGTGAATGGATTCCCATGGATACGGACCTTCTTCCCGATGGGATCCTCTTCTCCGAAGAGCCCTGTCGCGACCGTTTTCCCGATGACCGCGACACGGGCACGGGCATTGTACTCCTTCTGCGTCCAGAAACGGCCTTCCTGCACCTTGAGGTCAGAAAGATCCGCATAGTCCTGCGTACAGCCGTAGACACGGGTATTCCAGTTCTTATTCCCATTGACGAGAAGGTAGCTTCCTTGCACGAGCGGAGCGGAATAGGTGATATTCGGCAGATTGCGGATCGCCAGATAGTCCTTGTAGGTCAAGGTCTGCATGGAGCCGGCCGCCTGCTTCACGCCCGGCTTTCTGCCGGTCCCCGGCGTGACAGTAATGGTATTCGATCCCAGACGGGAAATATCGCTCTTGATCGAGTCCTGCACGCCATAGCCGATGGACATGAGCGCGATGACGGCCGCTACCCCGATGATGATGCCCAGCATGGTGAGCAGCGAGCGCATTTTATTGCTGACGATCGAGCTCCATGCCATGAGGACACTTTCGAAATAAATATTCGTCATGATAAAGGCCCTCGTATATCTTTACTAATGTGTCCATCAGAAAGGATCACGTGGCGAGTCGCGTAAGCCGCGACATCATTCTCATGCGTGACGAGGATGATGGTCTTCCCCTCTTGATACAAAGAGGAAAAGATCTCCATGACCTCCTTTGTCGATTTGCTGTCCAGATTCCCTGTCGGCTCATCCGCCATGATGATGGCAGGGTCATTGATGAGCGCACGGGCGATGGCGACGCGCTGGCGCTGCCCGCCCGACATTTCCGCCGGCATATGATACGCACGGTCACGCAGCCCCACGGAGTCCAGCATGCGAAGAGCGCGCTCTCTTCTCTCCTTCTTGAAGACATTCCCATAGATCATGGGAAGGATGACATTATCCAGCGCCGAGAGCTTCGGCAGCAGATTGAAGCTCTGGAAGACGAAACCGATCTTGCGATTTCTGGTATAGGCCAGCGCACTGTCCCCGAGCCTCGCGACCTCTTCCCCATCGAGCTTGTAAGAGCCGCGACTCGGACGATCGAGACAGCCCAGAATATTCATCAGCGTCGATTTTCCGGCGCCCGAGGGCCCCATGATAGAGACGAACTCCCCCTTGGAGATCGTAAGATCGATCTTCGTCAGGACAGGCACCTCCTGCTTCCCGATATAATAGCTCTTGCCAATATCCGTCAGGCGGATGACTTCATCCGATTTCTCTTTCTTCTCCATCACACCGGACCTCCCGGGCCGTGGCGATTGTTCTTATTCGTCGGAGTCGAAGTCTTCTCCTGCGAGACAGTCCCGCTGACCACGATCTCCTGCCCTTCGGAAAGACCGCTCGTCACCTCGATCTCCTTCTCGGTGGAAATCCCCGTCGTCACATAGGTCTTCTTCACATCCGCCCCCTCTTTGACGTAGACATAGGAGCCTTCCGAGTCACTGCGGATCGCCGTCACAGGCACCGTCAGCGCATCCACGCTCTCGCGGCCCTTGATGACCGCTCTTGCCGTCATGGACGGATAGAGCCCTTCCAGCTCGTCCTTATTGATATCTACATAGACGGTATAGTACACGACCGAGCTCGAGGAACTGCTGGTGCTGCCGCTCGCCGAGTACTGCTTCTTGGAAATATCCGACACCACGCCGTGGAACGTGCGGTTCGGGTACGCATCGACCGTGAATTCCACCTTCTGGCCCACGGCCACCTCACCGATATCTGTCTCATCGACCAGAAGCTCGATGCGCATGGAAGAAAGATCGGCGACCGTCACGATGACCATCTGGCTAGACAGCCCCTGAGACACCGTCTCCCCTTCCTTCATCGGCTCGCCGATGACCACGCCATCCATCGGCGAAGTGATGACCGTATCATTCACATCCGCCTGCGCCTTGTCATACGCCGCCTGTGCATTCAGATAGTCCATGCGCGCATTATCCATCTCCTGGTACGGGATCGCGCCTTTCTCATAAAGGCCTGCCAGACGTTCATAGTAGGACTCCTTATTGGCGAGCGTATTCTGCGTCTGCTTCATCATGGACGTCAACGCCTTCGACTCGATCATCGCCAGCGTCTCGCCCTTTGTGACCTTTTCATTCTGCTTCACATACACCTTTTCCAAAGTGCCGGACGCCGTCGCCGAGAGATCGACACTGTTCACCGGCTCGATCGTCCCCGTCGCATCGATGGTAAGCCCGATAGCAGCGCGCGATACCGCCCCCACCGTGTAATTATCCTTCTGCGGAGCATGGCTCTTCTGATACCAGAAATAACCGCCGCCCGCTGCCACTGCGATGACAATGAGGAGAAGGATTATCCATTTCTTCTTCATATATTTCCTCCTTATGGGTTCATAAATTCACAGGAAACTCTACATTTCGTAAAAACATTCTCTCCTAATAATGTCATTATATCACAGGAAAGAAGACTGCGTAAAAATAGAGGAAAGTAGTTTGCAGCTAGCCTGCGGGGGTAGGAAAATGAGAATACCGCTCCTCCGCATCCCATCATTCCCCCGTATTGTCATTCCCCCATATCGTCATTTCGAGCGAAGCGAGAAATCTTCCTTGCACACCGGTAAAGCGAAGATTGTGAGATAACGATACGGCAAAAAAATTTTGCGTTTCCTCACCAATGCAGAACGCCGCTATCACGTTTAGATCCCTCGGCTCTGCTTTCGATGACGATTCGGGAGGACGGGCTATCTCACATCCCCTTTCACCCCTTCTCGTAGAAGACTGCCCCTGCGGGGCAGATCTATCCTCCGCCTTCGGCGCGCCCCTTCTTCAAGGGGCTGCTCTACTGGCATGCAAAAACGGAATCTGCGAGAGAAATCAGTATAGTCTGAAATACGAGAATACCGCTTCCCTCACATTCCCTTTCGCCCCGCTGCGCGAGCCAACCTCCGCCCCTTCGGACCGCCTCCTTCCAGCGGAAGGAGGGAACGATGCGAGAGTCCCCCTTTCCTCAAAGAGGGTACAAAAAAGCGCAGCCCATGCGGGCTGCGCTCTCTGATTTCAAAAACTACACATTGAAGCGGAAGTAAGCGATATCCCCATCCTGGATGATATAGTCCTTCCCTTCGACACGGAGGAGACCCTTTTCACGGACCGTCGTATACGAGCCGCATTCCATCAGGTCTTTGTAGGAGACGATCTCCGCGCGGATGAAGCCTCTCTCGATATCGCTGTGGATCTTGCCGGCGGCCTTCGGTGCTTTCGTCCCTTCACGGACCGTCCAAGAACGACATTCATCCGGTCCGACGGTGAAGAAATTGATAAGTCCCAGCATAGAGTACGCACTGCGGATCAGGCGATTCAGGCCAGGCTCCTCTTCGCCCAGATCGGCCAAGAAAGCCTTCGCCTCTTCGGCATCCAGCTCGGAAACCTCCTGCTCGATCTCCGCAGAGATCGGCACCCACTTGGCGCCTTCCTTTTCTGCCTGCGCCGCTGCCTTTTGGACGAAAGGATTCGCTTCCGGATCCGCGATATCATCTTCCGCGACATTCAGCACATAAAGGACAGGCTTCAGCGTGATGAGATTCAGTTCCTTCAAGACCTCCAGATCATCTTCCGAGAGATCAAGAGCCCTTGCCGGCGTCCCTTCCTGCAGCGCATCGAATACCTTTTCGAGCACCGGCAGATCGAGCTTCGCCTGCTTGATCCCTGCCTGCGCGAGCTTCGCCGTCTTGACCTTCTTCTTGTCGACACTCTCCAGATCCGCCAGACACAGCTCCGTATTGATGATATCCATATCACGGACAGGATCGATAGAGCCTTCTACGTGCGTGATATTTCCATCCTCGAAGCAGCGGACGACATGCGCGATGGCATCCGTCTCACGGATATGCGAGAGGAACTGATTTCCCAGACCCTCGCCCTTGGACGCGCCCGCTACGAGGCCGGCGATATCGACGAAACGAGTGAAAGCCGGCGTCGTCTTCTTCGGCTGGAACATCTCCGCCAGATCATAAATGCGATGATCCGGGACCTCTACGACGCCCACATTCGGCTCGATGGTGCAGAAAGGAAAATTTGCCGCTTCTGCTCCGGCTTTTGTGATGGCATTGAACAGCGTGCTCTTCCCTACATTCGGAAGACCGACAATGCCGATCTGCAGATTCGTACTCATGGATACTCCTTGTAAAACAGGTTCAGGGATGGGACATGACTGGTGACTAGGGATTACATATTGCATTTAACCAGATAGTAGTTAACAGAACTATAAATCATCCTAGCTAAAAGTGAGGAGTGAGGAATTAGGAGTGAGGA
Source organism: uncultured Dialister sp. (assembly GCA_934193095.1). Lineage (GTDB taxonomy): Bacteria > Bacillota > Negativicutes > Veillonellales > Dialisteraceae > Dialister. The sequence goes on from CAKPUX010000030.1 coordinate 5,749, forward strand.
GTGGTAGAAGGGGCGCACAATTCATAAAGCGCCCCAATACCCTCATTTTATATAACAGTTTTGTGCTAACTAATCATATAAAACTTCACGGCGCTTTCATATTTTATGCGCCGTACCTTCACTCCTCATTCCTAACTCCTAACTCTATAATACGATTTCCTCAATCTCTGAGCCAGCCGCCTCCCCCTTCAATTTATCTTTCAGCCAGTGCCTTCTTCATGCGTTCTACCGCTTCCTTCGTCAGCTCCGGCGTATTGAAAGAAGTCAGACGGACATAGCCTTCCCCGCACGGACCGAAGCCAGAGCCTGGGGTGCAGATGATTTCCGCCTTATTCAGCAAGAAATCGAAGAAATCCCAGCTCGTCATGCCTTCCGGCACCGTCAGCCATACATAGGGGCTATTCACGCCACCGCAGGCAGGAAGACCTGCTTCCTTCGCGCCAGCCAAGATGACCTCAGCATTCTTTCTATAGATATCCAGCGTTTCCTGGATCTGCTTCTGGCCTTCTTCGGTGTAGATCGCTTCTGCGCCGCGCTGCACGATATAAGAGCAGCCATTGAACTTCGTGCACTGACGGCGATCCCACAGCTGGTTTGCCGAGATCTTCTCACCCTTCTTCGTTTCCAGCATCAGCTCCTTCGGAACGACGCAGTACCCACAGCGGACGCCGGTGAAGCCAGCCGTCTTCGAGTACGAACGGAACTCGATAGCGACCTCCTTCGCCCCTTCGATCTCATAAATGCTGTGCGGCACATCATCTTCCGTGATGAATGCTTCATACGCAGCATCGAAGAAAATGACAGAGCCCGTCTGCTGTGCATAGCGTACCCATACCGTCAGATCCTTCTTCGTCAGCGCAGACCCGGTCGGGTTATTCGGCGAGCACAGATAAATGATCATCGGATCATGAGACGGCAGATTTGCCTTGAAACCGCACTCCTCATAGCACGGCAGATATTCGAAGCGTTCATACGCCCCGCGCACGAATTTGCCGCTTCTGCCCGCCATGACATTGCTGTCCACATAGACCGGGTACACCGGGTCAGTGATCGCGACGATATCCGATTCTGCAAAGATCTCCTGCATATTGCCGACATCACACTTTGCGCCGTCGCTGACAAAGATCTCATCTGGGGAAATATCGCATCCGCGATCCTGGAAATCATGCTTCGCGATCGCTTCACGCAGGAAAAGATAGCCCTGCTCCGGACCATAGCCGCGGAACGTCTCCACATGTCCCATTTCCTCGACAGCCTTCTTCATCGCTTCGATCACGACCGGAGCCAGCGGCTGCGTCACATCACCGATACCAAGGGAAATGATATTCGCATCCGGATGTGCGGCTTTGTACGCCTCCTGCTTCTTGCGGACTTCCGCGAACAGGTATGCACCCTGAAGATTCAGATAATTTTCATTGCAATGAGCCATAAGTTTCGCCTCTCTATTCTATCTATTTATGTCAGTATGACTGTTATATTTTACCATATAGAGGAAGGAAAGGGAAATGAAAATGACTGCCGCTCCCGAAGTGCCGCGAAAAGAGACAAAGTGACACCAGTAATAAAAAATCCCCCTATGCCCCAAGGCATAGAGGGATCTCAATCTATACGATTCAATATTTCCTCAAACTTTTCCGGCTCACTCCGATACAGCTCAGCAACTTCCGCGATCGTCTTTGCTACATTTCCAGAAAGCCCCTGCTCCCCATCGGTCATCAAATAACGCAAGAGTTCGTACTGAAACTTCATTCCATTGAAATTCCGAAAACGCTCATCGACTTCCAGCCCTTTCGAAACGGCTCTTTTTCGCAAAACATCGGAAAGCTGATGAAGAAGCTCATTCTTTTGCGAAGGCGTGGCTTCGATCCTTCTATAAGTATCAACCAGCAAGGCAACCTCTTCCTCATCCCAGATCACTCGTTTCATATGGTCATCTTCTTCCCTGATAAACGAATACATGTTACAACCGCATTTTCTTTATTTAATTATATCATGCAAGATTGAAGCTCGTTTCAAATCTCAAAACGTGCTCTTTGTATCCGGCCCCCGATATTCATGAAAGTCCATGAGGGCATCCTTATTTCATAGTAAAATCAGCGCCTTCCGCAATGCCTCTCAATGTTTTTCAAATTCCGTTTCAATGCAACGTCTACATTATTCATTACTTCATCCATATTATTTTTCAATTCACACTCCCAGATAGTAATCACTTTCCACCCCATTGCTTCCAACTGATCACGATGTAGCTTATCATTTACTTCATTTTGGGCAAACTTGTTCTTCCAAAAATCAATCCGGCTCTTAGGCATATAAGCATACTTGCATCCCTTATGATGATGCCAGAAACAGCCATTCACAAAAATAACCGTTTTGTAACGCGGAAGAACCACATCCGGTACTCCCGGCAGGCGTTTATCATTTTTCCGAAATCTGTAACCTCTCCGAAAAAGCCATCTGCGAACCTGCACCTCAGGTTTTGTATCTTTCCCTTTGATCCGACTCATATTCCAGCTGCGATGCTCTTTAGAAATGGTATCAGCCATTACTGGATTCCTTCTTTTTCTTTCACAAAGTCAATGAACTTTTTCAATGTCCAGATTCGATCACGTTTGTTTTTAGGATAAGCACTGATATACGGCTTGGGAACTACAAGTATCACATTCTCTGACTGCATCTCATCCATCTGCGCCTCTGAGACTCCCTGCTGCAACGTACACAGATGATGTACCGGAATACGATCTGCTTCCGTAATCACCTGACGCCAGCGATCCTTGCAGGTCGTTTTGGCAGCCAGAGATATGAGTTTGTCCGCTGAAAAAGTCATATCGTGGTACTTCCATTCAGAAGGAAAAATAAAGTCTGGCACCTTCTTGCCCTCTGTCCTTGCCTGCGCTGTATACTCGAGCGAATTCTCATCAAAAAGCGCCGCCAGATGATGTTCAGGGCTCTTGCCCGCCCTGCTTTTACGTCTGTTCAATACCCTGTTCGCCAGCGCAGTGAAATCATCAACGCTGTCAAAGCCTCTATGCAAGAGACTTCCATACTCAACATTTTCTACCGCGCGAAACAACTTGAATTCCTCATCTGTCCAGTTGATCAGCTGCTGATCCGGATTATCCCAGGAAAGGATTTTTTCTTTAAACAGGCGACTTCTCAACACTCTGGCTTCGGCAGACATCTGTTCAGTTGTTGGAAATGCCTGATTCTCATGAAGCATTTTTGCAGCCAGTTGTTTCAACGCAAGCTCATGAGATTCTTCTGTAACAGGAATATAATTGATCAGCGCATTGGTTTGCGTCGGGCTGATTCCGAGGACCTGCATAAACTCGTCTATTTCTGCATCAGTATCCAGGAAAAAGCCCGAGTAATCTTCCCAGTCCTGCTCTGTCAATACAAAGAGAGAGCCGGTCTGATCGGGACGAAGAAAATTGAAATTGCGTCCAAAAGAAGTAATTCGCAATTCTCTCTTGCTGCTGTAGTACGTAAACCGGCTGGTTGTTACCATTCCATCCGGCCATGTGATTTTAACTTCTCTCTTCAAGATCCCGATACTTGGCAGGTACTCTTGAAACATCATACCGGAAGCACTTTTAGAAACCAGTATGCCGGACTGATGTCCACCCGTTGCACCTGTATCATTCGCTGATAAAAATTTACAAAAAGAATTTCTGGCACCTTTCACTGACTTTATAGCCACTTCACTTGCTTTCGGCATATCAGACGCCTCCTGCCCGAAAAAATTCAATCGGTTACATGATTCCTTTTTCTTAAGTCAAAAAGTTTTTTTACGACCAGATCTGCTACATTCGCCATCAAGGGCATGACAACGGAATTTCCGAATTGTCTATAAGCCTGCGTATCTGATACCGGAATCTTGAAGCTATCTGGAAATCCCATCAGTCTTGCGCATTCTCTCGGTGTCAATCGTCTGGGATTCTTGCCTTTCTGCTCGATCAGTATTTCAGACCCATCCTTGTAATATCTTGCGCTTAGAGTTCTGGTCACGCCATCCAGTGGTGCCAATCCATAACCAAATCCATTTCCTTTGGCTTTGTGCTTCGCCGCATAGTTCTGCAGATATGACCACAGCTTATCCGAGAGAGTATACCTTGACTCCACATGATCCATCAGAATATCAGCCACCACCGGTTTCGGCTCTACCGGAGTGATATCAAATTCAAAATCAATATCATTTCCAAATCTTTCCCGATCAAATCCCACAATCAGGATTCTTTCTCTATGCTGAGGAACAAAGTTCTGTCCATCAAGAATTGCCGTAAAAACCTGATAATTCAATTCTTCCAGCGATTCCATAATGACTTTGAATGTGTTCCCTTTATCGTGACTCTTCAAATTTTTTACATTTTCAAGCATAAAGGCCGATGGCCTGCGAGCCTTCAGAATACGACAGACATCAAAGAAAAGTGTCCCCTGTGTCTTGTCTTCAAAGCCGGTGGCTCTTCCCATACTTTTCTTCTTGGAGACACCGGCAATACTGAATGGCTGACAGGGAAAGCCTGCGACAAGTATGTCGTGTCTGGGGATACTGCGGGCATCGACTCTTGTAATGTCACCATCCGGCAGCTCGCCAAAATTGGCAAAATAGGTCTGCTGGCTATACTTGTTCCACTCAGAGGAGTAAAGACACTTGCCTCCTGCAGATTCATAAGCCAGGCGCATGCCGCCGATTCCGGCAAACAAATCGATAAAAGTAAACTTACCTTTTTTCTTATCCTCTGACTTCATCAGTTTTTCCCGCAATGCATTCACGGCGAAATCCTGCATCGTCTCTCCATCTGCAGCAAGGCGACTTTCTATAAGAGTCCAAATATCATTATCCAACGTAACAGTAATCTTTTTCATTATTCCTCCGGGAATTATTTTCTATATATTTCTTCCCAGTTTATCATAAACCAGTTGTATTATCAAAAGCAGAATAAAAGAGGAAATGCCTCAAATCAAGACATTTCCTTAAGCATCAGAAGTGGACACTTACGTGATAATCTTTGCAATACACTTCATTTTTCTGCCAAATTGTGTGCGAACTTTTCGAGATTCACTTAAACTGCTGACCTTTGCATCAGTTTTCCCAAGAACAACGGCACAATCATTCGCGGACATCGTAGAAACAACATGCAGCTCAAGCCTTGCTCTGGATGCTCCCACATAAAACAGAAGCTTGCCGTCATCATCAAAAGTTTCCGCATCAAAATCTACAAGTATGACGCAATCCGCCTGCAGTCCTTTAAACTTCCGGCAGGATGTAAAAAGATATTGGCCGCTGTAATAAAGCCTGTTATTCTTTTCCTGCATCTGATCAGAATCAGACAAAACGCTTCTGGCTTCTGTTTTCATTGTCAGAATAACTATATCATGATATCCTCTTTGCTCGAATTTCCGTATGGATTCATCTACTGCGCGAAACGCACCTGCCAGATCCCCCGCAAAATACATCACCGGGCTGCAGCCAGCCACTGTATTTTCAGACATCTCCGGTTTTCTGTCTGAGATGAGTCGGAGCGATGTCAGAGCGATATTTTCTGTATTTCTGCAGTTTTTATAAAGAGTCAGTTTGCAATCAGCCTCTCTGATCACTGCGGGAATTCGGCTGCTCTGAATCATTTGGAGCTTATCATAAAATATATAGAAGGAACCGCCGGCACATTGTGAAATCTTACACAATGCTTCCAGAATCCGATTCCCTTCGATATCCTCCTGACCAAAGTCCTGCCCTTCATCGACAATTATGTTGGCTGTAAGCCCTGCTTTTCTCAGATAATTGGCTTTTCCTTCATACAGCATACCTGCATATACATCTGACAGATAATCGGCAAGCATCTTGAACCGGTTGCCTCTGTCGTTGTTAAAGTCGCCTTCATTACCTGCCAGTTTGCAGGCCAGCCCATCTATTGTATAAAATTTGACTCCAGCCAATTCATCGCCATAGGCTTCTTCCAAATATTCCTTTAGATACTTGTTGAAGCACAGGAATAGTACCTCCTGATTTCTGCTATGCAGTCTCCGCGCCTTTTCTACGGCTATCAGCGTCTTACCGGTTCCGGCCACGCCGTTAATCGCAGCAGTTCTCTGCTCAACAAGAAAATCAAGAACATTGGCCTGATTTCTCAACAGTTGATGAAAAACGATTTTTTTCAGATTGATTTCAGAGCAGGCATCCGGCACGAGGTGCAGTTTGGGACTCAGTATGTTGTTTAATAGATACTTGACCTCTGATGCCGAAAGTTTTGTCTCATTCCCCTCAAATCTTTTGTATGAAAAAATCCTATCAAAGTACGGTTCAGGATTATCTAAAGCCTCCGTTGTCAAAACAAGCTGTTCCGGCATGTCTATTGGTAAAGTCATCGTATTCAGCAGGTTCTTCGATATAGCAGGAAACCATACCGCCGGAAGGACTCTGACACGATTGGTTAGTCGTGAATCCCCGCTTAACTCTATAGCATCAATCAGGGCATAGCAGTTCCGCTTTGCCTGACCAAACGGACCACCATGTTTCATAGCTATTCCACTTGCATAATACCATTGGCCGTTTTCATAGCGCACATTTCCATTCTTGGCTTCTATATCAATCATTCCTTTCAAAGGATGAAAGACAAGAAAATCCATTTCCGCTTCTTTGTAGTAATTCTCGTAAACCTGTCCTATCTGAAAGGAATGAAACACATAGTAATCATCAGACAAGTTTCTCAGTGCCGCAAACATGCTGACTTCATCGCTGCGGGGATCATTATCCTTTGGCCTTTCCGGAATCATTATTGCCATTGGTTATTTCCTCTCACTCAGCAATCCGTCTTATAAACTCTTCAAGGGGAAAATCCGGGTCGCCTCCCCAAAAGCAGTGCCATTCCTGAAATTGACAAGCCATGTGATAACCCGATGTCTGGCTGCTGCAAAAATACAAAATCTTCTTGGCCGGCCAGCAAAGAGTACACGACAAAATGTTCTCCTTATTATCAGATTTCATTTGGCAGTCACTATATATTTCATCGCGCAGCGGTTTTCCCTGTAATTCTTTTTCTATTCTATGAATCAGTTCTTTTTCAAGATTGCCTTCCAGCGTATCATCGCACATATCGAGAAGATTATCCCAGATCGTTTCATTGAAATCCGCACCAGACAATAACATTCCTTTATCCACGCAGGTAAGGCTGCTGGATGTTTGCCCCGGCTTCGGTCTCGTTTCTGCCAAGAAATCTTCTGCAGCAGACCCCAGATCCCCTAGCTCAAAAAATCCAGTGATATTCCTGGCTTCATCATGCCGGCCGACAACTGCCACCCGATCAAGCAGGCAGTTGAATGATTCACAGCAGGTCTCCGGCAATAAAGCACAGGCATGACAGGCTGCATAATTCAAAGAATTATATCCCTGTGTTGTGGATTCGATACATAACGGATCCGACGAACACCATTTTGCCTGATCAAGCATGTTTTTCAAAACCTTTTCTATGATATCAGTTTCTGCCATACGTACCAGCCCGCCGAGGCTTCCATCAGACGCAGTTGATGAGGTATATAAAAGAATGCCTGCCATCGGTTTCACTCTTCCAGGATATGTCGAATAAATCCTTTCTTTGATTGATGCTTCCGAATAGCCGCATTCCTGCGTAATCTGTCTGATGAGCAGATGAGACAATGTATGCAATAAAACGTATGGTTCAGAAAACACGTTCTGCATGGCACTGCCCGCCGGAATCCGCTGGTACATGGCTCTGTACCGGTCAGAATCACGAACGGTTGCTACCCATTTGTCCAAGGTTTCCATATTCAGCTGGAAAAAAATACCCTCTCCATACAGATTGATTCCCGGCAGCCATTCCGTTTCCCTGATACTCGGCTCTATATATCCCTTCGGGTGAATCTCTCGATTAAAAGCTTTGAGCTTTCCTGTATCCTGGTTATTTTCATCGGTTGGATCCAGTGACAGCACCCTTCTGAAACCTACCAGCGCCATCACTTCCCGCAGTTTATGCACTTTAACGATCTTTTTGAAAAACGGGCTAAAGGCCTCCGGTACAGCAGATGTTTCGATATGGAAATTCCTGTCTTCATAATCTCCACCGCAGAGCGCGTCATATTCATCTTCACGCAATTTTTCATAAGAATAATCTTCATTGCTTGTATCACCTGCAGCGCTGTATTTTTCAAATTTTTCTTTGACTGCACAAAGGCCATACTTGGTTAAATATTCTTTAAGATCAGAATTTATTGCTCCCAGAAGCACTGGCATTGAAACAGCCGGAGCCTTTTTAATTTCTTGATACAATTTAAGCAATTCCGGGTGATCATCCAGCAACTGATAGAAAGAGTCCCTGCGTTTCGGAATTGTCAAAGCACTCCTGATGACTGAGTAATACACATTAGAAGCGCCACGCTGCAGTGCATGCATTTCCGCGGTACAGTCTTTTTCCCAGACCTCTTTGCTCTTTCCCCCCCACGGTCTTTTCCCGTTGCACTTGTACCCCCGAAGTGCATTGGCAGACATGCACCCTTCCATAGAACGTTCTTTTCCGCACGTATCGCAATGAATAATAATACTTTCCAGTCCACCAGAAGTGTTATTGAATCGAATCTTTAATTTATGATCCAACTGTGTCTTGCCACGATGTACCCACCAGTTAAACGGAAAGTCCTCAATATGCCCATTTATGCAGGCCGCAACAAATCTGGATGGAATCAATTTGTGCTTTTTCCCGCAGTGCCGGCAGGTAGTAAAATCATCATCCCCACTCCCCAGCTGCCAATAGACATCCAGTCTTCCGCAGGCAGGACAGAAGTGCATATAGGGAAATCGAAAAGCATATACATCCTGTGAAAGATGATTGCTGCTATTTTTATTGCTTTCCATTGTTTTTGGCGCGAGAAAATATCGGACACCAAGCAGACGCTCCAAATTCCCGTCATGAATTTTGGCAGACTCTGGAATTCGTTTTTGCTGATTTGAATTCTTATAGGCTCTTTCCCATAAATCAGCCGATGCAATAATGCCGGAGAATTTTTCAAGATCTACGACGGCTCCTGGACCAAAGGTTGTGATGATCTGGCTTTTCCTCAGTTCGCCTGCCGGCAACGGTGCACTCCACTCAGTTCTCTCTTCACTCGAGTTCTTCTTTTTTAGCGGCTTTTTGGTAAAACCCATAGCAGACTCCTTTAGTTATTGTAAACATAAACGCCAGACGTTTCGTCAACCGTTCTCATGCTGTTCATTGTGCTGAAATCTTCTCCGCTGTTATCATCTTTTAGGAGATAATACTTGTCACGGGAAGATTTTTTGGTATAAGAGCAGCTTTCCTTCATGTGATTCCAGCAATCAATAAACTCATCCAGTCGTGCTTCCACCAGATCAGTTGCCCTTGGATCAACGGCTTTTACACGATTTAAAATAATACTTTTAGCCTTCTTCACAACCGGCAAATCCAATCTAAACATTTCAGCCTTGTTATTCGGCTGCAAACTCAAATCCAGATATCTGCATAATGTAACGAATACAGCATGTACACCTTTCAATACTGCCTGGTCTGAAAACGGAGTCAGGCTGGTTGCTTCCACATATCGATACATGCCCGCGTGATACTTTAAAAACTGTTCATAATGGCTTCGATCACGTGAACGGCTTGCATTGTACAATGCAAGCACAAGTCCTGGATTTTTTCGCCCCACGCGACTTGTAGCCTGGATATACTCCGAATTGGTCTTCGGCTGTCCGACAACTACCATGGTTCCCAGCCTTGACACATCCACACCAACCGATATCATATTGGACGAAGCCACGCAATCTATGACATTGTCTGTTTTGTTTTCATCAGTAATAGAATACTCAAGTCTTGATAAAATTCCTGCGACCTCATCAGAGCCTTTTCTGCTTGTCAGTTCTGCAAAACAGGACGGATACTCGACATCCTTCATTTCCTGCATATGTTTAAATTTCGTATCCCGTAGATATTCAAATCGGCCTCTGACATCGTCTTCCAGCTGCGTTAATGAATTGCCCAGCTCTCTGATGCTGTTAAAATAGCAGACCATCGTCCAGTAGTTATCCGCAACTCCCCGCTCAAACTGATCACGGTACAGCAAACTTCTTGCAGCGAAAAAGAGTGCCGCCTGTACTCGAATCAGAGTGGTTGCCAGAGTAGCGCTGCTGCTCATAATGCCACAATAAAGTCTTGCCGGTTTTTCTGTCATCTTTGACTTAAAAGCGAAGAAAGAATCATCAGTAGTGAGACACTGTGGCGGGAATTGAGAATAATTTCTTCCATACAGCTGTTCAATTTGATAAGCTGCATTCGATACCGTCGCAGTAGAAGCGATGATTTTAGGACCAGTCCCCTGATCTGTTGTACATAGTGCATTGACAGCCGTTTCATACAGACCGACCATACTTCCCAGTGGTCCTGAAATCAAATGCATTTCGTCCTGGATAATCAGTTCTGGCGGACAGTTGGGCGCTGCATGCTCCCTGTCAAACAAAGCAGCTGCCTGATCCTGTTTGGGGAGCTGCGCAAATTTATCAACCGTGGATACGATAAAAGTTGGCTTGTGGGCATAGATGTCTTCATCCACCAGATGAATTGGCAACACACCGTGATTAAAACGCTGAGAAATGCAATCTGGATTATCACAATGAACTTCAAGCCTGCGCGAAGTTTCATTAACCTCATAATTTGTCTCATTGATCGAATGCCCGCACCATGGGCAACATTTTAGGAGACAAGGACTCCCACTTTGATTGCTCACTCGGCTGAATGAATCTGACTTTACTTTTTGCAAAAAGTCATCTGCATCCTCTAATTTATTGGGAGTCAGTCCATTCCCCACCCAGAGTCCAATACCGATTTCCCCATCACTGATGTTCTCCTGCCGATTCAAATCATTGCACGCCATGATCATCATTGACGCTCGTTCAAACTGCTGCAGGGTAAGAAGTCGTAAAGTATACCGCATAAAAACTGCAGTGGTCTTGTCATGCCGATTTCTCATCCGTCTTAGAAGAATGGTAAAAGCCGCTATACCAAGGTACGCTTCTGTTTTACCCCCGCCGGTAGGAAACCACAGTAAATCCACTATATTTCTGGTATCATCTGACGGATCAATAATCCCTGCAATTTCATGCAGAAAAAACGCGAGCTGGAATGGATACCAGTTGATATCTCTGTCATCGTTCTCCGTACCATAAAGCTTCACCCCAGACTGCTTTCTCTGCATATACATGACCTGGTTGGCCAACTGAAAGGCTCTCCATGGCGCACGTGCTTCCCCCGATGCCTTCGCAGCACTTTGCAGCATCTCGACAGACTTACGCATCCTATGAAGAGCGGTGGAACACTTTTTTATATTTCCTTCTGCAGTTTTGACCAGCTTCTTATCCAGCGAAAAAATCCCCTTCTCGCTCTTTTCAATCCATTTGCCATAACGATCAAGGAAATCATTCAGACCACCAATAATTCGGGCAGAGTCCGCTTCCATCAGGAACTTCATGTTGAATGTCTGATTATCTTTGAAAATGACTGGCCGCATCTGACACAAATTATATTCCGGCATAAAGGCCATGCAAACCCAGTGCGGAGTATTTCCATGATCAAGATCCCACTCCACAGAGCAGCCATGCCCTTGACCAAAGCATGGATAGTCATGGTATAGCAGCTGCATTTCTAGAGTTTCCTCATCATTGCTGATGCTTCCATTGGTCGGAATTTTTACGAAAGTCCCCTCTTCGCCTTCCACTGACAGCTGAACTTGAAACAATATCTTTGTAATGGTCTCTTCTTTAGAAGTATGGGGATCCATTTCTTCAATGACATTTTTATTGATCAACGTCAATGTAACAATGGTATCATTACCAGCAGATTCCTTTCTCAGCCAGTGCATATGAAGCCACACGTCATCTTTTATCGAAAAATAACGGCTTCCATAATTCTCTACAGGAATATCAAACTTTTGAGTCCAGTTCTGCGGCTCTCTGCGCCATCCAGCGCTTTTGTCCGTATCACCATCCGTATCCTCATGACGATACCATGCCCAGGACACCTTACAATCAAAAGAGGGAGCATCCGCTCTCACAGTGAATGTGATACCTGCAGAGCTCTGCCTGACCGCATTACTGAAAGCCAGCGGATTATTCTGCATATCTTCTGCTCTGGTAAAAATCTGGTCGCTCTGATTGATTACAGAATCAGCTTCCCTATCAGCCTCTTCAGCGGCCATACTGCCCGAGCCCTCTGGTGCATCGGGCCTCTGCGGATATAATTTCCCAATGATATAGTAGCGTTCCGGATTCTCATGTAAAACTTCATCAACCGAGATCGGACCGATCAAGTCTTTACGCAGAATATCAACTATATTTTCCCGGGCATTATAAAATTTCTCATATCCAGACATGTGTGGCCTCCATCCGCGCAAATAAAGTGCTGATAAAATCGCAGAGTCTGCTTTCACCATTGCGACAAAACAATGCACGCGTAAAAGCAGACTGCGACGAAATCAATACTTTTATAACATAAAAATCATAAAAATCATAAAAATCAGAATCATTACGCAAATCGGCAATCAGTATCAGTAGGAATATTCACATTTCCCTATTCCTATCAGCGATAATCCGCTCCAGATGGCAAGATTTCCATATTTTTTCACGCCTTCTCCCTGCCCCAGATCCTTATCAATAATTGTTATCAGATCATTGACATACAAATTATTGATTATTCTGGGATAATCCTCCGGAGAAGGGATAGCTCTCCATCGCGTGGCATCTGACATGGCGGCATATAAATCCTCCATAAAGACATCTCCTGCTTTTCCCAAAACATCGGGAATATCAGAATCTCCGCCATCCATCGCCAGTTCATAGCCGAGTTTTCTTCGTCCATCCCGCTGCGTAATGTGCTTGTTCAGCTGCAGCAGTGTCCCAACCGGCAGAAATTTCTGGATATACTGCTGGATTTCTTTCTTTGCAAATCCAGCTTCATCGATATCTCCGTAAAGGCCGAATTCAATTTGGGAAGGCCGGAAACCGCGTCTCTCTCCATTTTTCTTATATCCCCGCCCCATTCCGTCAATACGATGCCATCGGGGGAAACTGTCAAACTCCTCGTCCAAAATTCCAACATCCCCCTTGGTACGGCTTAATGCCACATAAGCCACCCGACACGTCTCATCAGATGGATCGCCCGAAATATCAAGAATATTTTTCGAAAGATACACCTGGTCATACTCCCTGCCCTTGGCCTGATGAACATTGCTTATGATAATGGAGCTGTTCGGAACAAAACCGGAAAGTAAGATTCCACAGTTTTCCCGGAAACGCCAGGCTTTGAGCCTGACGTTTCGCAGAAGGCTCTCCACCGTATAATGCCCTTTGCCATACGAATCTTCCTCGATCATGCACTGTTCCAATGCGTCCCAATAACAGGAAGTCGGAAGATTCATGTTTAGTTTTTGCTTTGTCTCATCATCAAAGAAGGACTCAAACGAATCGATAAATTTTTCTTTGTCAATCCAGTCCCCCTGATAATGCTGAAAAAGCAGTCCGATCCATCCAGCCAGGTATGCGTTATCTTTCCTTCTTTGGACGTGCACAGGATAGTACACATCATTTTCAAACATGCGCTCATAAAAACGTGAGGCAATCTCTGTAACCGTCACATTTTTCCACGTAAGAATCCCTGTTGTTTTATGGCTCTCCTCCTTACTCTCCTCAATAACAGAGTCTACAATAGAGTCCAGGGTATCACTCGATAAAATCCCGGAATTTTCGATATCCTCGATTTGTTGAGCTGCGCTGTCCGCATCTTCATTGATCAGCGCTGGTCTCATTGCATCAAGTTTTTTGTTTAATGCAGAGTCCGCATCTGAGCGGTAGTTATGGAGAAAAGAGATCCTGTCAACCCCAGAAATTTTACAAAGTGATTTAAAAAAGCGGCTGGATGTTACTACGTCATTTTCTTTGTCTTTAAGCTGAAAATCATAAATGGATTGGCAGAAATCCCCCAGAAGAGCGAACCCGGTTCCTTTTTCTAAATGTTGCACTAGTCCCAAAACAAACCGGGCTCTTATGCTGATGATATCCTGAATTTCATCTACAATGATATATTTATAGTCTAGAGCCTCTTGATTTCCGGCATTTAACCTCTCAAGCGCATTGCTGATACCTGCATCATACGAGTTCGGTATCATATTCTCGGCAACCTGTTCATCATCACTATGCGTAAGCATCCAGCAATAGGAATCTATCGTACCAATCTGCCAGTCCAAGCCTTCCAGCTCTTCATCATCAGCACATTTTTCCTGAATTCGATTCTGTACTTCAGCAACCGCCGCACGACTGAAACAAAGCACCAGTATATCCTCCGGAGCTACATTTTCTTCTTTCACAAGATAAGTAATCCGTTCTATCAGAGAATACGTTTTCCCTCTCCCAGGCCCCGCATTTACTATCGTTCTGGCATTCACAGGGAAATGAATGAATTCTTCCTGCTCTACCTGTTTGAATGAGTCAAAAAGCCGTTGGTTGGATATATCTCCTCCCACTTTTGTCTCCGGCTGGAAATTATCAGCCACGGGCGTTAGCTTTTTTACTTTCGTGGCAATCTCGTCAAGCCGGACAAACAGCTCTTGAATTCGCATCAAAAGCCCGCTGCATTTCCCCTCAACGGCCTGATACCTTTCAATGCTTTCTTTATGTCTTTTTTCTGAAGATCTGACTGCTTCAATCCGCCGTCTGAGTTCTTCCACCTTATCCGCAATGTCTGAAACAAATCGCTCTACCGGTAAATTCTTCAGATGCTGATCAGCTTCATCTTCCAGCGCTTTCCAGTCTGTCCTCCAGTTCTGATGAAACTCACGACTGTTTTCCGCTATGCGTTTGCGTTTTTTTATCTCGCACTCTTTTACTTCCAAGCGGGTTTTCAGTTTAGAAACTTCATCCAGCCGCTTGTCTCGACCTGACAATTCAGCATTATATGCCTCATAATTTCCTTTTTCATTTAAATCACATAACTTTTGCAGCCATAAATCAACCGAATCCTTCTTCTCAGCTTCACTGACAAACTTTTCTATCTGCCCGATCATATTGTCATTCGGTAATTCATTGGCATTGTATCGAGTCCTGATTTCTTCAATTCTATATTTAAGATCTGTCCAGCCCTGATACCATTTCTCCATCTGCTCACGCTGTCCATCAGGCGCTGAACTCGGAGCTGCGTTAATAATAGACTTTCGGCAGTACTGATACCCTTTGCAGTCACTTCTATCGCACTTGCAGACGACCCTTTCTTTCCCATCCACAAGAACTGCTCCCCAGGGCTGTGTTTCGGGATAAAGCAAACACCAGGCGGGCGGTACTACAATCTTCCCATAAATTTTTTCTTGAATTTCAGACGGCTTATACATCCATTCTGTAATTGCACGATGCTCGATTTCCTCATGCAGCTCAGCGATAGCCTTTCTATCACGAATCTGAGTCAGAAAGTCTTTATCTGATCTGATGTGAGCATCATCCTGCTTCAATGGATACAAATTACTTCGAAACGCAATCGGGCTGACCTGTTTCATGCTATCCCTCCGACGACTTAAAATTTATAGCTGCATTTCAGTCGATCATATTTCCAGACCGGACTTATACTATCCTTTACCAGGTCACTGCCTGCTCGAACAGTAAGCACCATATTGGGATCTATTTCAGCAATTACATCAATGCCTTCGTCCAAAAAGCCGAAGGTTCCCTTAAGATTAACCGTCTCATATCTGCGATCAATATCGTCTACACCAGCAAACACCAGCCGCATCTGCTTTGTCGTATCCGTTACTCCAAATCTTTGTTTCTTTTGGAAATCCTTTATCGGATCTCCTTTAGAAACGAAATAATAAGGGGTCCCATCGCTCAGTATAATTCCCACGTTCTGATTGGAAATATATTCTCCTTTATTCACAGCCAGATAAGCAGCGCCATCCGAAATACTCCAGGCCATGTTCTCAGGTTTCACTACTTTATCAATGCCAAACATACTTTCAATTTCAGTGATAATCGGTCTTAAATTGCTGCTGCCGCCCACCATCAACACTTTATCTATACTTTCTTTATTCAGCCCAGCCTCTTTCAGTGTCTGATAGATACATTTCACAGCCTCATTGATTATCGGGCGTAAAATTGGTACAAACCACTGATCATAGTCAAATGTCAGAACAGCTTTCCCAAACTCACCATATTTTTGAATCATGCAGCGCACATTAGAACTCTCAGAAAAGTCTTTTTTCAGCTTTTCAGCGCGGTAGTCCATTTCATCACGCAGCTCGGGAGCCATATCATCAAATGCCAAAGAAATGTCCTTTTCTTCAACCAATCTGGCATGTATATGCTCTGCCAGCATGCGGTTGATATCGTTCCCGGCTTTAGGCATCCCCCCCTTAGCCAACTCAGAGATTTCACCTTTGGAAACATGAAGAACAGAAACGTCGAGGGTACCCCCACCCCAGTCAAACACAAGTACATTAGCGTATCCTGCCAGTTTTTGTTTATTAGCCATATAGGCCGCGGTGGGCTCACTGATAAACTGCTGAATCATAATACCAGCATCTTTCGCCGCCTGCCGGATAGCTTGCCGTGCATCCGCCGGATATCCAACAGGTATCGCAACTATTGCTTTATCTATATCAAATTGTTGTTTTTTTGCCAAAAGCTTGATATGCTTGAATAACTCTGCTGCCACTTCACCAGCAGTCCATCTTCGATGATTCGTTGATGCAACACAGTCTTTATCTGACCGAAGCTCCATTTTGACAGACGGAATCAAAACATGATCCAGCGCCAGTTTATTTCGTTTTTTCCAGGCATCGTAGCCGCACATGACCTCATCAGTTTCCTTATTGATGGCGACAAAAGAAGAGTCTGGCTCACCAATTTCATTTCCACAATGCATCGCGGTTTTCTGTGTCAGACTTCCTTCATCATTTTGCTGAAATACCGAAACACCGCTGCAGGTTGTCCCGAAATCTATTCCAAAATAATTCTTGTAAGGCATAATTTTCCTCCTTATATCTTTACCCCTTCTTTTTCAAGAATTTTTATGATATCCTGCAACGGCAATTCCAGAAATTCTTTATCATCAGACGATACATCATTAATCGAATCTCTTAAGTCCGAAAAAGATTGCTTCAACTTATTTCCCAAAGCCATCATCTGCTGTTTGTAATGATTTTCGAAACGAATATCATTATCTTGCAGCAATTGTTTTCGTTCTTTCAACTGCTCATCCTGCTTATCAATAAGATCTGCCTTCTGCTTCAGCGTCTCCTGCAATGAATTGATCGTATTCTGAAATTCTTTGCTTTTTTCCGCAAATCCTTGTTTTTCCCGCTCCATCTCATGAAACAACTGCTCCTTCTCATCGATAGCAGCCTGTCTGTCTTTCTGAATCCGATCTTTCAACCCATCAATCTGCTTTTTCAGCTCTTTGATTTCTGTATCTCGCTCTACAATTCTCTGTTCAAACAGATCAATGGCTTTCTGTAAAGATACAACAGGAGCTTCATGCTGATCTGCTTCCCCGGCAGGAATAGATTCTTTTGTTACTTCCGCCGGCTTTTCCCCTTCAGGTTTCGCTATGTCCACCGACTTAATTACTACGCCTTTTTCATGCTTTACTGCCTGATTCTGCTTTGAAACTTTCCCTATCCATGACCAGAATTCGGTAAGTTTCTCATGTTTCTTCATGCTGCCATTTTTATCTTTTTCTAGACAGCGAACAACAAACTCCTTCAACTGAATTGCTGCTTTTACATCGTTCACGTATGAAAGAAGTTTTCCTTCTCTCCAACGATTTAGAATACACTCTTTAAACAGAGGTATGCTATCCAGCTTGAATCCCCCCTTGCTGTTAGATTGCATTCCCACAATATTCAAAATGCTGTAAGAAAATATTAGTTGACTATTTTTTACCTTATCATGAATACTTTCAGATAAAAGCTGCATGAAAAAACGAAGTCTCATTCTTACCACTTTAACAAAGTAAGTCTGCTTCATAAGAGATTGAATGATTCCTTTCCAGTCTTTGCCTTTCTCTGAATTCAGCAGTCTTACAAGGGGGGCAATTCCTGTCGCTACGAAAGCATGGCAAAACCGCACCTGGTTCTGGTCAGTCATACCTTCCGAAAGAAGTGCCTCTGTCATTACCCGACTGTAGGCCCTTTTCTTTCCCTTAGAAATACCAGCTTTGCTATCTAGTTTATAGTCCAGACTTTGGATAGTTATAGATTCAACCGAAGTATCCATTTACTCAATTCCTTTCGTTTCAGCAACATAAATCAGCAGTTACACAGGTGGAAGCAAAAACACAAATTACACTATCATCATTATACATTTCCAATCTGCAAAAACAAAGGCTGTAATGGATCCGAAGATTCAGCGCCCTTGGATTTTGAGCGCGGATCTGAGACATAAAGTTAGCCCCCCATTTAAAATGAGAGTTGCTAACTTTTTGAGGTTCTACAAGGCAGGATTAAAGAAAGAATCTATATGATATCCATTTTCCCCTTCATCAAGAATGAGCAAAAAAAACATGAATCAAGTATCTCAGAAAACTTGTCTGTTCTACCTGTTATGCTACCCATTTCAGTACTTTATTTCCTGTAATACCCTCGAGATCTGACCATTGATAACCAGCATCTGAATCCGACTATACATTTCTTTTAAATCAGGATCATCCATGTCAATGAACATCTGCAGGTGTTCAGCAGCGTCGGTCTGACTCCAATAGTAATAGTTTTCTGTATCCGGCGCTGCCCCGTCTTTTCGAATGAAACGAACACAATATCTCAAACTGCTCATTATAACACCGCTCCTTTCTTATCGATTGAGCCTGCCAGGGCAACAAGTTACATTCATAGGAGTGCATATATCAAAACCCTCTTACATTTACATTATATCATTCACATATAATTAGCGATACATGTTTTATCCTTTATGTATCATACTCTCATCAGACATTATACCAATCGAATCGGACTAAAATTGGCAATATCTTGAATTTTTACTTCAACTCGTAAACACGAGCCAACCTTCTCTGAAAAAGGAGCTTTTCTCTGCTATGATAGCTATAGGAATTATCCATATCCAATAATGGTGACGTTTAAATCCCTATTCCTTGTAAAATCCTTATTATAAATATCTCTGACCGTTGATAGAAAGCGGATCATCCGATTCCGGTCATTCATCTCCGCTCCCCAGCCACTAATCCCCAGCTACTTTAAGACGCCAGTCACCAGTCACCAGTCACCGAGCATCATACACCATCTAACCCCCTGTATTTACCGCATGAATGGTATATCTTCCCCTCTTGCAATCCATAAAACAAACTACATATTGCATTATCTAAATTTCCCCACTTGTTTTTTCCTCTAGAACGTAGTACTATATAAGCATGAAGCGTGGACATATCTGAACATGTTCCCCGGACGGACGGTTTCTTCGATTTCCAGAATTCTCTAAGCGCTACGAGATCACAGGGAGAGCCGGACCGGAAGGGGCAGATCTGCAGAATGTACCTTGCGTCATCGGATGGGTCAGAGGAAGCGTACAGCCTGCTGCCGATACCCATTTTAGGCTGACAAGTAAGAAAAATGAATATCCGGAAGCATGGCTTTTCCACTTGCCTGTCCTCTGCGAGGCCGGGTTCCGACGATAGCACAGGCCCTCCCGCACTTCGGTGCTCATGGACGACCGTCACCG
>CAKPUX010000031.1 GCA_934193095.1 uncultured Dialister sp.
AGTATATAAGGAGCATCGATGTTTATCATTCCCTACCTGGTCCTTGCCGGGGTCGTTCTTCTGTTCTTTGCGGTGACCTGCCTCATGGTATTCGGACTGCCCGGAAAGAAGAAAAATGCAGAACCCATCATGGCCGATCTGGATAAGACCATGGAAATTCCTACGATTTCTAAAGAAAAAGCAGCCGCTTCTCCGATCGCCGGAAAGCCTGCCGTCGATGATGCGACAGAGATCCTTCCGATCATCGAAAAGGACGATGCCGAGGAAGAAAAGACGCGCGTCTTTGCCAAAAAGGATTTTGAAAATACAGCGCCCTTTGAAGCTGTGGCTTCTGCGGAAAAGAGTCCCTTTCCGCCGGAGCCTGCGCCCAAGATCCTGGAGGACCACCCCAAGGTGGATACGCTCGAGGAGTATTTTGTCCGCCATTTCCTGAACCGTTATGGTGCTGTATCGCGGACGGTAGAGCAGGATACACGCAAAGTGACACATCATCTCATCGAGAAGCTCGCCATGAGCGACCGGGAGCTGGTGGATACGCTGACACATATCATGGTGCAGGAAGCGATGCAGAATGCCCAGCGCACCTATGTCATGATGCCGACACCGGTCGTGCTCGCCATGGTCTCGGATGCTTTCTCGGATGTGGCGCATGGAAACAGGTCGGATACAAAGACCATCCTTGCCTACGATGCTCTGAAAGCTATGCCGCGCATGGAGGAGACCGGATTCCACGCGTTGTCTTTGCTGCTCATTTTCCACTACTCCAGAAATACGGATAACGTGGATGCCCTACATCTCAAAAAATATACAGAAAAGTACATCACGCCTTTTGTGGGCGAGCTTCCGAACGAATACAGCGGCTATCAGCAGCTCGAGTACCTGCACTGCATTTCTCTTGAAAATAAAGAGGATCCTTTCGGACAGGTGCTGCATGATTCATATCCCTTCGTCTTTGCCTTCCGCGGCTGCATGAAGAGTGAGCTGGAAGCAGTGCGTCCTTCCTGGCCGGCCGGTGTCATTGTCAATAGCTTGTATAATTCCTACTACAAGCTGGCGGCTGTTGACGAAGCCATGCTGACATCACTTCTGGATGATCTTGGCATTGAGGATGCCGTCATGAGAAGTACCCTGCAGGCACTGACAGAGTCTCGTCCGGCGCCGTATGACAGGAAGGAAATGAGCTATATCCTTGGCCGCATTTCTCCGGATCTGGTCAAACTGCAGGATGCCTGGGATACGAGCCTCCTTCGCCGTTCGTCACTGACACTCATGGGCATGTACATCGCCAAGATCTGCATCCGTGAGACCATTGGCGAAGACTTCGACCTCAGCCACTGGATGTGATGTGGCAGGCGATCGGGCCATGCCTTTTGAAAACTAGACAACTGCATGTATCATTGATTCAATGCCGAATTTCACCCGTGGGGCGATTGTGCTTGAAGGAAATCTGCCCTTTGGGGCAGATTTTTATTATGGAATAAAGTCACCCGTACTTCCCGGACTGATTTTACAGTTATAGGATAAGGAGAATGAGAAATGGGAATTTTCGATATCATCGGTCCCGTCATGATCGGGCCATCCAGCTCACATACCGCAGGAGCGGCACGCATCGGGCAGGTCGCAGGCCGCATTCTGGGAGAACCTCTGAAAGAAGCGAAGATCACACTCTATGGTTCTTTTGCAAAAACAGGGAAAGGTCATGGGACCGATCGTGCGCTGGCAGCAGGGCTGATGGGCTATGCGCCGGACAGCGGCTCCATCCGTGATGCACTGCACATTGCAGAAGAGAAGGAGATCCCGATCTCCTTTGCCCTTTCCGAAGATGATATGGGGCATCCGAATGTGGCCAAGATCGAAGCCTACGGCAAAAATGGCGCGCATGTGACGGTCGTGGGCCGATCGCTGGGGGGAGGTCGTGTGCTGATCACAGAAATCGATGGGTATCCTGTCGAGATCACGGGAGAAGAGTACACCTTCCTGACACGTCATCACGACGTACCGGGGATCGTGGCTGAGGTCTGCCGCGCGCTCGCTGCCGAAGAGATCAATATTTCCAATATGCGTCTTTTCCGCAAGGGAAAAGGGGATGAAGCAGTCATGATCATCCATACGGACCAGTGCGTCTCGCAGAAGCTTGCTGACGAGATCGCCGCCTCGAATGCCAACATCGTGTACGCAATGGCAATGGATATTATCTAGGGAAACGTTGATTTAATCGCAGAGTCAGCTTTTACAAGAATTTTTATACATAGCTTCGTCATAGCCTTCCTTAAATAGCTCGCTATTCGCGTCAGGTTATTCCTCGCTATGCATAAAAATTCAAGAGTAAAATCTGACAACGATTTAATCAATGTTTCCCTAGAAATTCAGGGAGGAGACAGTGAGAAATGATGGCGGGTGATGCCATTCCGTTTTGCGCTGCCTGTCCCTCTGGAACTATTGCACCTCTCGATCTGCCAATAACCATCACTAAGTCCATTCCAAGGAGATAAACATGCTTACTTACCATACATTATCTGAATTTTTTGCTGCCGCTGATGCGGCGCACTGTGCTCCGGGGGAGCTTGCCTGCCGCCAAGAGGCAGAGGAGAGTGGAAAGTCTTTTGAGGACGTCTGGGAACGTATGAAAGACATGATCCCTATTTTCCGGCAGTCGATCCAGGAAGGACTGTCCGATACGGCGAAGTCTTCGAGCGGCCTCGTCGGAGGCGATGCCAATCGCCTTTTCCAAGGCAAGATGCATTTCCTCTCTCCGGCCTGTCAGCGCGCGGCAGCATATGCCGTTGCGACAGCGGAAGCGAATGCCAAGATGTATCGCATCGTGGCGTGTCCTACAGCAGGCTCCTGCGGCATTCTGCCTGCGGTACTGGCTGCGGTCTCGGAAGAAGTGAATGCCACCATGAATGACATGACGCGAGCACTTTTTACGGCAGGCGCGATCGGTAAGGTCGTGGCAGAGAAGGCATCGATCGCAGGGGCGGTCGGAGGCTGCCAGGCGGAATGCGGCACTGCGGCTGCGATGGCGGCAGCGGCGGCTGTGGACCTTTTGGGCGGGACGAATGCACAGATGGCGGATGCCTTCGCGCTCGCGCTGAAAAATATCCTGGGTCTGGTCTGTGACCCGGTCGGCGGACTTGTCGAAGTCCCCTGCGTGAAGCGGAATGCGTTCCATGCCGTCCACGCTCTGGTTGCGGTGGAAATGGTCATGAATGGGGTCCGAAGTGCCATTCCTGCAGATGAAGTCATTTCTGCCATGGCGGATGTGGGGCGCAGGCTTCCTGTCGAGCTCAAGGAAACCAGCCGCGCTGGTCTTGCGATGACAGAGACCGGTAAGCGCATCCAAGCAAAGCTCGATGAAAAAGCAAAACATCTTGGCTGCTAGTAATAGACAGCCTGCGTTCTCTCCGAAAGACAGCGATGGGGAGCGTATCGGTCAGAGGAGTCCGGACGTCGGATTCCTCTTTTCACGTGCAGTGATTCATGATAAAATGAGACTAGGGAAACACTGATTAAAGCTGACTCTGCGATTGAATCAGCGTTTCCCTAGGTAAGCCTGAAGAAATTGTTTTCAAAGGCGGGCCTCTCCGAAGGCGATATCGCTCTGCTTATTTTTATGAGGTACTACTATGTCAAGTCAGATACAGGGACTCTTTATGACCATGCGGCTTTGGGATGTGCTGGACATCCTGGTAGTCGCTTTTTTCTTATACCGTATTTACATCCTGATCCGGGATACCCGAGCGACAGCTCTTCTGAAAGGGCTGATATTTCTCGGGCTTTTTACCGTGCTGGCGGGATGGCTGCAGCTGCATGTAGTCAGCTGGATCCTGGATAAACTGATGACTGTCCTCATCGTTGCTCTTCCGG
This sequence comes from uncultured Dialister sp., assembly GCA_934193095.1. Classification (GTDB taxonomy): domain Bacteria; phylum Bacillota; class Negativicutes; order Veillonellales; family Dialisteraceae; genus Dialister. The sequence continues at coordinate 3,868 of CAKPUX010000031.1, forward strand.
TCGTTTTTCAGCCGGAGCTGCGCCGGGCGCTGGAGCAGATCGGCCGCGGGAAATTCTATGTTTCCTCCCGCATGATGAATGAGATCGAGTGGGATCACGTGATCGATGATGTTGTCGATGCGGCCATGGTCATGTCCGCGAATAAGATCGGCGCCCTTATCGTTTTCGAGCGAAGCGTCGGTCTCGATGATCGCATCGATACGGGCATTCGCATCGAGGGGCTGGTGTCCAAGGAGCTTTTGGGAAATATTTTCATCGTGAATACCCCGCTGCACGATGGTGCGGTCATCATCCGTGAGAACCGTGTCATGGCGGCAGGCTGTCTGCTCCCGCTGACACGCGATCACAGCCTTTCTTCCGAACTGGGTACCCGCCATAGAGCGGCTATCGGGATGAGCGAACAGGCAGACTGTGTCGTGGTGGTCGTCAGCGAAGAGACGGGCATCGTATCCTACACCTATGGTGGTCATATTTATCGTGGTCAGGATGCAGAGAGTCTTAGAAATATCCTTCGCAACTACCTGATGCAAGGCAAGCCGAAGAATGTCAGTGATGTATTACAGAAATGGAGCCCCCTGAAATGAGATTTGCCAAACATGAGTGGTGGCTGCCCAAAATCTTCTGTCTGATCGCAGCCTGCGCCCTTTGGGTGTACGTGATGAATGAACAGAATCCGATGGTGGAGAATACCTACACGGTCCCCGTGGAAGTCAGAAATCTGGATCGCTCGCTGGTGGCGACCAATGTGCCTCACAAAGTCAAGGCAAAGATCCGCATGCCGAGGAGCGATATGGTCTATATGCGTTCAGATAACATCAAAGCCTATGTGGACCTTTCTGGTCTTACCGATGGCGATTTCCCGAATACGAAGATCCATATCTCCGTACCGGGGGATGAATCCGTCATCTCGGTCACGCCGGAGTATTTTGACCTCAATATCGACACCTATGCCGTGAAGACACTTCCTGCCGTGATCGAAGTCTTCGGTACACCGGATGCGAATTTCTCAGTCGAAAGCCGCAAAGCGACACCGGACACGATCACGATCGCGGGAAGCTCTTCCAAGATCGCAGAGGCGGATCGCGCCGTGGTCTCTGTCAATATATCCGGCAAGGACAAGAACTTTGTGGAATTTGACAGCGTGAATGTACTTGATGCAGATGGCAATACCGTCACCGGTCTTGATGTGATGCCGAGCCAGGTCCGCATCAATGTAAAGATGAAGGAGGAAACAAGGATCGGCAACCTGCCGATGAAGGCGGAAACGACAGGTGAACCGGCCAAAGGATACAAGGTGGGTAAGATCACCATTGATCCGCCTGTCGCTACACTGACTGCGCCGATCAGTTACTTCGAAAAAAACAGTGTACTGAGTCTTGATCCTATCGACGTCACAGGGGCCAGGGATACGATCCGGAAGACCGTGACCATCCCGAAGCCCGCAGGCGGCAGTACCACTGTTTCACAGACGACTGTCACGATAGAAATAGATAAGGATTAAAGAGACACCGGTCCTGCCGGATCCTGCAATTTGAGCCGCATTTCTCCGGCGTCCATTTCTCGCCCTGTTGACGAAATGGTCCCTTCGCGGTAGAATACGAAAGTTATCAAGAAATTATTGGGAGGAAATAAAATGGTTACATTGTTTGGTACCGATGGTGTGCGTGGACTCGTAAATTCCACATTGATGCCGGAGCTGGCGTACCAGCTCGGACGCGCGGCAGGCGCGTACTTCTGCAAGGCCAGCGGTAAGCATCGATTCCTGATCGGTATGGATACCCGCATTTCCGGCTCCATGCTGACGGCGGCTCTTTCTGCCGGTCTTTGTGCATCCGGCGTTGATGTCGATCTTGCAGGCGTCATTCCGACACCGGGCATTGCCTACCTCACCCGCACGGAAGGCTATGATGCCGGCGTCATGATCTCTGCTTCACACAATCCATTCCCAGATAATGGAATCAAGTTCTTTGATAAAAATGGCTATAAGCTGCCAGATGAGACTGAGGAAGATATCGAAAATATCCTTCGTCATGATGAAGAGATCCCGCGTCCGACAGGGGATAAGATCGGTGTGATCTCGCACCGCCCCGAGCTGGCCGATAAGTACAGAGCACATGTCCTTTCGACTGTGCAGGGCGATTTCAAAGGTCTTAAGATCGTGACGGACTCTGCGAATGGCGCAGCGAGTGATTTCCTGCCGGCGATGCTGGAAGAGCTTGGGGCAGAAGTCACTGCGATCTTCCATGAACCAAATGGTGTGAATATCAATAACGGCTGCGGCTCCACGCATATCGAGACACTGCAGAAGAAGGTCTTGGAGCTTGGCGCGGACTGCGGCATCGCCAATGACGGCGATGCAGACCGCTGTCTCTTTGTCGATGAAAAAGGACAGGTCATGGACGGTGACCATCTGATGCTCATCAATGCCCTCCAGATGAAGAAAGAAGGACGTCTTCATGAGAATATGGTCGTCGGCACTGTCATGAGCAATCTTGGCTTTGGCAAAGCCCTGAAGGAAAACGGCTGTCAGACGGTATCCACGCAGGTGGGCGACCGCTATGTTCTTGAAGAAATGCTGAAGCATGACTACTCCATCGGCGGTGAACAGTCCGGCCATATCATTTTCCCAGAATTCAATACGACAGGCGACGGCCTCATCACTGCGGTGCAGACGCTGAAGGTCCTGCGCGAATCCGGAAAGACCATGTCCGAACTCAATCACCTCATGGTCACATATCCACAGATCCTCAAAAATGTCGAGGTCTACAGCAAGAATGGCTGGGAAGACAATGAACTCATCCGTGACTCCATCCGTGCTGCTGAAGAAGAACTCGGCAGCGATGGCCGCATCCTCGTCCGTGCATCCGGCACGGAGCCGCTCATCCGTGTCATGGGGGAGGGCAAGGAGATCAATCAGCTTGAACGGATCATTGATGACATTGCCTCCGTCGTAGAGCATGAGCTCGGAGTGGAGAATAACTAAAAGGGTTCGACGGGTTCAACAGGTTCAGAGGGTTCAACGGGGGTGGTGCGGCGTATAAAAATCAGAAGCGCCGCGAAGTATAAATGGGGCGATGCCCGAAGGCAGCATTCAAGTCACTAGTCACTAGTCACCAGTCACTCGAGGCTCCTAATTCCTGGCCACTAATCCCTGATCCCTGCTTTCAAACTTAGCCTCTGGGGCGTTGATTGCGTGCGAAAGAGGTTCAGCGGGTTCTATGGGTTCTACGGGTTCAACGGGGGCGGTGCGGCGCAAATAATAGTGAAGCGCCGCAGAATTTTGATAGCGCTTCGCGCTGTCGTCATCTCGAGCGTAGCCGAGAGATCTTCCTTGCAGAACGGTCAGTGTACCAACTGCGCTATTTCAATCACCGCTTTCTCCTAATCCCTAGCTACCAGTCACCAGTCACTAGTTACTAGTCACGAAATCCCCTTGACAGAATATCCCTATTCCATCTATAATAATCAATAAGCATCACAGGTCTGTGGCTGAAAGTCGATGGCAGTCGCAGCCAAAACGATCCACGTAACGCAGTCAAAAGGGCTGCTGAGCATGGTGCGGTTTAGAAGTAAGTCCTGCCGGGAAAACCGAGAGAGTGAGTTGTGAGAGGCGAGCGCCGGGTAGCTAAAGCTCCAGCAGGCGAGTGTGGGGTCAAAAGCCAGGTCAGCTGTAGATGCTTCATTTGTCAATATCATATGCAGGCGATGAACAGAAGAAGTACTTTCGAAAAGCTTTTCAGAGAGGATAGGACCGGTGAAACTATCCAGGTGATTCGTAAGGAAATGCATTTGGGAGCTGAAAAGGGGAAAGCAGGGGAATACTGTTCCTGCGATCGACCAGTGTTTTCGCAAGTATCCTTTTCCGTGATGTGTTTGCGATAAAAACATTTTGCGCGGCTTCGGCCGACAGAGTGGAATAGCGGGCCACCGTCTCTGTGAGGCGGTGGTTTTTGTTTGCCAAAAACATCGAGCTGTTTCAGGCGCCATAGGAGGAAGCCATGATTTCTATACGTGAAAATCAGAAGATGGCATGACCGGCTTCCTCATGTTATGCATCGATTCAAAAAATACCATATACCATATATAATTAAACAGGAGGCTTTTATGGAAGAGATCAAGGTATATAACACACTGACAAAAGAAAAAGAAGTATTCCATCCGATCACGGAAGGAGAAGCGAAGATCTACGTCTGCGGCGTCACTCCCTACAACCATCCGCATATCGGCAATGCCCGTCCGGCTGTTACTTGGGATATCATCCGCCGCTATTTGGAATTCATCGGTTATAAAGTGACCTTTGTACAGAATTTCACGGATGTCGATGATAAGATCATCAATAAAGCCAATGCGGAAGGCAGCGACTGGAAAACGATCTCCGATCGTTACATTGATGCGTACTTTGAAGTCATGGATAAGCTCCATGTTCGTCGTGCCGATATTTATCCGAGAGTGTCCGATCACATGAAGGATATCATCGATATGGTGAAGACACTGATCGAGAAGGGGCATGCCTATGTCCTTGGCGGCGATGTTTACTATGACATTTCTACATTCAAAGACTACGGCAAACTTTCCGGACGCAAGATCGAAGATATGCTGGCCGGCGCCCGCATCGAAGTCAATGATGAAAAGAGAAATCCGGGAGACTTTGCACTTTGGAAAGCGGCAAAGCCAGGCGAACCATTTTGGGAAAGCCCGTGGGGCAAGGGACGCCCGGGCTGGCACATCGAATGCTCGGCCATGTCCACCCACTATCTGGGCAATACACTCGACTTCCATGGTGGCGGCAGCGATCTGATCTTCCCGCATCATGAAAATGAAATCGCACAGTCCGAAGGCTGCACCGGTTGCCACTTCGTAGACTACTGGCTGCATAATGGATTCATCACCATCAATTCGGAAAAGATGAGCAAATCGCTTAATAATTTCTTCCTTGTCAAAGATGTGCTGGAAAAATACTCCGGCGATGCGCTCCGCTATTTCCTGCTTTCCACCCATTACAGAAGCCCGCTCGACTTCTCTGATGACCGTCTGGAAGAAGCGGAAAAGAATATGGAAAAACTGAAAGATGTCATTGCTCGCGTGAAAGAGCTCTCTTCTGCTGAGGGGAGTGCAGTCACGGAAGCCTCCAAAGCACTTGTCGATGCTTCTGATCATGCGATGGCAGTCTTCCATGAAGCGATGGACGACGACTTTAATACCGGCCTTGCCACAGGTGCCATGTTTGAGATCGCCAAAGCGATCAATGTATACTACAATGAAGTCCATGGCGGTATCGCATTCGACAAGGCGGCTTTTGAAAAGGCAGGCAAGACCTTCAAGACCATTTTAGACATCCTCGGCATTCTTGAAAAGGAATGGAAGAAGCAGGAGGCCTATGATGACAAGGACTACAACGACCTTATGGATGTGATCCTTGCGGTCCGCCAGTCTGCCCGCAAGGCAAAGCAGTATCAGCTGGCTGATGAGATTCGTGATAAGCTGGGGGACATCGGTATCGTGATCGAAGATACCCCGACAGGAGCAAGGTGGAAGAAACGTGGAGTTTAAGAGAGTTTTATTTCTGAAAAAACAGATGGTGCAAAAGATGGGAAAGCAGGCTGCGCCCATCACGGAGCAGGATGCTTTCTCTATGGATGCACTGACGCTCGCCTATATGGGAGATGTCGTCTGGTCCCTCTTCATCCGGGATACACTCATTCATACCGGTATCTACCAGGTGCAGATCCTTTCGACACTGACTTCGGAAATTGTATCGGCACGCTGGCAGAGCCGTATCCTTTTTGAGATTCGCGAAGTTTTGAATGACAGAGAGCTCAAGGTATGCAAGCGAGGAAGAAATACATCGAGTACGGTACCGAAGAGTGCGACTGTCGAAGAGTACCGTGAAGCCACTGCTTTTGAAGCTCTTCTTGGCTATCTGAAGCTTGCGGGAGAGGAGGAACGCCTGCGGTTCATCCTCCAAAAAAGCTTGAAGTATGTGGCAGGAGAATTCCAACATGCAGACTAAAAAGCAAAGCAATAGAAAACAGAGGGGGGAAAAACCGGCGGAAGGCCGGTTTCCTTCTGCCAGGCACAGGGAGAAAAGACCGCCGAAGCGGAGAAGCAGTGATGGGGTTCGTCCCGTGAAGGATGACTCGCTCATGACCTTCGGCAGAAACAGCGTCACTGAATTCCTGCGGGCTGATCGGGTGCGCAGTGTCTTCATCAAGGAAGGCCGGAAAGATGAAAGGCTCGCCCGGATCGCAGAAGAAGCTATAAGCAAAGGACTTCCTGTGATTGAGATCGCAGAAGATAAGCTGGATGCCATGGCTGGCGGTGTCGTGCATCAGGGAGCAGCCGCTCTCCTCAAACCGTATGAATATGCAGAACTTGACAAAGTGCTTTCGGACTGGGAGGGAAAAGATCCCATCCTCATCCTGTTGGACGGATTGGAGGATGTGAGAAATCTGGGCGCCATTGTCCGCACGGCAGAGTGCGCGGGAGCGGCGGCTGTCCTCCTTCCGAAGCACAAGAGCCCGCCCGTCACGGCGGCGGCCATGAAGACAGCGGCCGGAGCTTTTGCCTATCTTCCGGTGTGCCAGACGGGAAACATCCGTCAAACGCTGGAGGGGCTGAAAGAAAAAGGCTTCTGGGTCGTGGGCGCGGATATGGATGGAGAAAGCCTCTATTATGATGCCGATCTCAAGGGGCCTTTGGTCATCGTCATGGGCGCGGAAGGGAAGGGCGTCTCGCCTCTCACCAGAAAACTCTGTGACTTCTGTGTCCGTATACCGATGAAGGGGAAGGTCTCTTCGCTCAATGTCTCGGTGGCAGCTGCGCTCCTTATTTATGAGGCGGCAAAGCAGAGAAGTGAGTGACAGATCTCCGGCGTGAGAGGAGCTGAGCTGCCCGTCACCCGCTTCATCCGATCTTTGGTTATCCGTTACTGAATAGCAAGGAGCCGTATTATGAAAGATTTATACTTGGTCGATGGCTACAACGTGATCTTTTGGCTTCCGAAGGTCTTTGACCGGGAGGACCTCGAGTCAAGCCGCAAGAAGCTGATCGATCTTCTGGAAGACTACGGGGCGCACAACAATCTGGAGATGATCGTCGTCTTCGATGGACAAGGCAGCTCGAATAAGGCCAGGATCGAAAAGATGGGGAAAAATTTCACCATTGTTTTCACACCGAGCCGCATGACGGCTGACAGCTATATCGAAAAAGAGTCCTATGATCGCAGGGAGGAGTACCGCTCGATCTACGTCGTCACTTCGGATGGACCGGAACAGAGCCAGGTCCTTGGGAATGGGGCGTATCGTGTGGCTGTCGATGATCTCATCCGTGCAGTGAATGAAGACAAGAAGGTGCAGACCACTTTCATTTCTCATCATAACAATCAAAATCTTCGAAGCGAGATCGGCCGCGCGCTTCCAAAGTCTGTGCAGGATAAGCTGAATCAGCTCAGAAATGGGAACTAGGGGAATGCCGATCCCATCGAGGAGTCTGACGCTGTAAGCATGTTCATGAAACACTTCGTCGGTATACTCACTACGTGGATCGCTGTCTCTTTTTCCGCTCTTGCATGAACGTGCAAGAGCGGATCAAACAACGATCTCATCGCCGCCCGGTGCCTATCGGGCGGCTTTTCATTTTGCTGCGGCACAGGTTCGAAAGGGTCCGAGCGTGCAATGGGTCCTGCATTTCAGAGAGCACCCTGCCCGATTGGCCGGGATCTCTGACCTTCTTAATTTTTTCATGGACAAAAGAGGGTAAATACGGTAATATATTTAGATGATAGAAAGCGGTGATATATGTTGATAGAAAGAGCAATGATTTCAGATTTTCTGAAAGAGAGCGGTGTAGATGCAGCTTTCATAGAGAAGGATGAAAACTGCCGATACATCTCTGGCTTTACCGGATCTGACAGCTATCTCTTTTTAACGGCCGATGACTGCTATTTATTGACAGACAGCCGTTATACAGAACAGGCGAAGGAAGAAGCGAAGGGCTTTACCATCATCGACTATGCCGGAAAACTGGCGAAGACGGTGGGAGAGCTTTCTGCAAAGCATCACGTCACTCGTTTCGGGATCGAAGCAGGCATGACGTATAAGATGTATCTTTCTTTCGATGAGGTACTGCAGGAAACGGATTTCGTCTTCGTAGTGCCTGATACGCTGCGCCAGATCAAAAGCGCGGAAGAGATCCGCCTCATTGAAGAAGCATGCCGGATTTCCGATCTGGGCTTTGAGAAGACCGTGCCTTATATCAAGGCGGGCGTGACAGAGGCAGAACTTCGGACGATCCTGGAGTGTGCGATGCTGGAGGCCGGATCGGAAGGGAAATCTTTCGATACCATCGTGGCATCCGGCTGGCGGTCTGCCTATCCTCACGGGACAGCGACAGATAAGGTGATCGAAGAAGGCGATCTCGTCACTTTTGATTTCGGTGCGATCTACCATGGTTACCACTCGGATATCACGAGGACGGTGGCTGTCGGGGAGATCTCAGAGCGGCAGCGCTACATCTATGATGCGGTGCTGGGATGCAATGAGCATATCGAAAAGATACTGAGGGCTGGCCTTGCAGCAGCAGATGTGGACCAGGAGTCCCGAAAATATTTAAAAGAGAAGGATCTGGATAAGTGGTTCGGTCATGCGCTGGGACACAGTGTAGGACTGGAGATCCATGAAACACCCACGCTGTCGCCAAGGGATCATACCGTCCTTTGCGCAGGTATGACAGAAACTGTGGAGCCGGGGGTTTATATCCCAGGTGTTGGTGGAGTCCGTATCGAAGATACGGTTGTAATAGAAAAGGATGGAATCTCCATCTTGACTAAATTCCCAAAGAAATTTTTAAGAGTGTAGCAGGAGGAAAAACTAAATGATTTCTAGTAACGATTTACGCCCGGGCATTACCGTAGAATTGGATGGACAGGTATGGCAGTGTATTGAATTCCTTCACGTAAAGCCAGGCAAAGGGGCAGCTTTTGTACGTGCTAAGCTGAAAAACCTGCAGAGCGGCTCTGTCGTAGAACGTAAATTCAATGCAGGCATCAAACTGCAGCCGGCTACTGTAGAACGTAAACCAATGCAGTACCTGTATGAAGCTGATGGTTCCTACTGCTTCATGGATACGGAAACCTATGAACAGATCATGCTGAACAAAGAACAGCTCGGCGACAAGATCAACTTCCTGAAGGAAGAAATGGAATGCAATGTTGTATTCTTCAACGGCACCATCATCGGCGTCGATATCCCGAACTCTGTAGAACTGAAAGTCGTAGAGACTGAACCTGGCATCCGCGGTGATACAGCGACCGGCGGTTCCAAACCGGCTAAGATGGAAACCGGCTATGTCGTTTCTGTACCGCTCTTCATCAATGAAGGTGAAATGCTCCGCATTGATACCCGTACCGGCGCTTACATCGAACGCGTAAAGTAATTTCTATATGGAAACTGCAGAAGTAAAAAATGACCTGGGAACCGTTCGTGTATCGGACCAGGTCATTGCAGTCATTGCCCGAGAAGCAGCGCTCCATGTGAAGGGGATCTATGGGATGGATGATCGATTTTCTCATGGGATCTCTGCTGTCATCAGTGATGCGGAAGCAGAAGGCGTGCGTGTCTCCATCCGGGAGAATGGGATCGTCATCGATCTCTACGTGGCAGCCTGGCATGGCGAACGCCTGCCGGCTATCGCTTTACAGCTGCAGGAAGCAGTCAAGGAAAGCGTCGGAGATTCTACGGGCCTTAGAGTGAATGCAGTCAATGTCAATGTGGAACGCATCGTTTTCGGTGAGGAGAAATAGAGATGTCCGGTGAAGAAGCAGAGAAGAAACGATCGGAAGAAGTCGTATATCAGAAAATTGAAGAGGCTCTGCTTGCCATGCCTGAGGTATCTCATTTCACCGCGGATGGCTTTCAGTATCTGATGCAGGGGATCAGTCAGGCCTTTGGCTTCAAGGCTCATCGCGGGCTTTGGATACGAAATCTGAAGGATGGACGTGTGAAGGTGGCGCTCTCTGTCGCACTGCATAAAGGCTGTCAGGTACAGGAGACTGCCCGCTATATCCAGATGGTGGTGAAGAATGTATTCTCTTCGCTTAGAAGAGAGGACATCGAAAGCATTGATGTGACGATTACTGAAATGGTAGAGTGAATGGGTGTCATCAGATCCTGCCGTCAAAGTTTCTTTAGGGAAACCGCTCCCGGCAGGATCTGCTGGATCCGCCTGGCCTGTGGAGTCATGGGAAACCATGTATGTAAGACAGGAAATTTCATAGCATAGAGAGAGGCTGACATGAGTAGAACAAGCGCAAGAGAATATGCACTCAAGGTGCTGTACTCCAGAGAGCTCAATCCGGAGTCAGAGCCGATCGAGGAAGAGACGCTTCATTTGGAAGAAAAGGACAAGGCTTTTGCAGATGCTTTGATCGAAGCGGCAGCTCATGAAGATGTCGATGATAAGATCAAGACATATTTGAAAAAGAACTGGTCGCTCACGCAGCTCAATGTGGTGGATAAGAATATTCTCCGTCTGGCTGTCGCTGAGTTTTATCATTCCGGGGAAGACCGCCCGGATAAGAAGGTCATTATCAATGAAGCGATAGAGCTTGCCAAGACATATGGCGGTGAAGGGTCCTATCGATTCATCAATGGACTTCTGGATAAGGCATTACAAGGTGAATAATCATGAGGTTTCTTGGAATAGATACCAGCTGCTATACGACATCGGCAGCGGTTTATGATTCTTCCAAGGGGCTGATGGGGGAAGAACGGATCGTCCTTTCAGTGAAGGAAGGGCGGCGGGGACTGTCTCAGTCTGAGATGGTTTTCCAGCATGTGAAGAATCTTCCCGTCCTGCTTCGAAGGCTTTCTCCTTTGCTGCAGGATCTGAAGGGCATAGGCGTTTCAGGATTTCCACGGAGGCGGGCAGATTCATACATGCCCGCCTTTCTTGTTGGTCGGGGTATGGCTGAGGCGCTGTCCTCTTCGCATCACATTCCTCTTTATGTATTCAGCCATCAGGAAAATCATGCGATGGCAGCGATCCGAGAGGCACCGGCTCTTTGGGGAAAGCCGTTTTATATGATGCATATGTCCGGCGGCACACAGGATGTGCTCTCCTGCCAATGGCAGGAAGAGGGGATGGAGATCCATGAGCTCCTGACGTCCAAAGACATTACGGCAGGGCAGTTCATTGACCGCGTGGGCGTGGCTTTGGGACTTCCATTCCCCTGCGGGAAATGGCTGGAAGCGCTGGCAGAACAGGGAAATGATACGTATCAGATCCCCCGCTCGTCCGTGAAAGGGGCGTTCAGCTTTTCCGGCCCCGAAACACGCGTCCAGCGTGATATAGCGTCTGACGCTTATCGGAAGGAAGACATCGCCAAAGGAGTCCTCATCCACATAGGGCGTGCTCTCGAAAAGGAGCTCAGCGGCTATCCTTTCGGAAAGGGCCGTCCCTTCATCGCAGTGGGCGGGGTCATGGCAAACCGCTATCTTCGGGCAAGGGTCGAAGAGATTTGCCAAGCTATCGGTCTCACGCCGCTCTTCGCCGATCCACGCTATAGCAGTGACAATGCGACGGGCAATGCGTTTGGCGCATATATGGAAGATCGCTTGAGCGTTGCGGGTGACTGAAAGATCACTTTCGGGCATCGGTCCGTGATATTTGCGGGGAAGCTGACACCATTTATGAATTTAAAAAAGCACATACTCAATGATCCAGAAAGGAGCCACCCATGCTGAAAGATGTTTTGCTCGCAAAGCAGAAGGAAATCAACGAAAGACTTGAGACGCTGCTGGTCTCTGACCTGAGCGCTCATCAAAAATTGTTTGATGCCATGAACTACAGCCTTTCGGCTGGGGGGAAGCGTATCCGTCCCTTTCTGTTTCTTCTGATCCTGGAACTTTGGGGAAAAGATGCGCGGCTGTATCTGGATATTGCCTGTGCGCTGGAATGCGTGCATACGTATTCCCTCATCCATGACGACCTTCCGGCCATGGATAATGATGACTACCGCCGCGGCCGCCCCACGAATCACAAGGTCTTTGGGGCAGGCATGGCGACCATGGCAGGGGATGGGCTTCTGACCTTTGCCTTTGAGCTTTTGGCAGGCGAGCAGCAGATCGCGCCTGCGCTCCGCTGCGAATTGATCTCCATCCTGGCCAAGGCTGCTGGCCCCGAAGGCATGGTGGGCGGACAGGCGCATGATATCGAGAGCGAAGGCCGGACGCTGACTCTTCCGGAATTACAGCTCATGGACCATTGCAAGACAGGCTGCCTTTTGACGGCACCGGTGGATATGGCACTGGCAATGACAGAGAGCAGTGAAGAAGAAAAGAACCTTCTGCATGCATTTGCTGTCCATGTGGGACTGCTTTTCCAGATGACGGATGACCTTCTTGATGTGAACGGGCATCTGGATGAGATGGGAAAAATGCCGCATCAGGATGCGGCAGATCATAAGTCCACCTACGTAAGCCTTCTTGGCAAGGAGCGGACAAAGGCACTCGCAGAAGAAGAAGCAAGGCATGCCAAAGAGATACTGGGAAGGGTCGATCGGGACACAAGCCTTCTCACAGAGCTTGTGGACATGCTGCTGGTACGCACGAAGTAGAGGAAGTATATGGGAAATCAGAAGGTCAAGAAAGAACGGCTGGATGTCATGCTCGTAGAGCAGGGCTTTTTCGACAGCCGGGAGAATGCGAAACGACATATCATGGCAGGCATTATCCTTGTCAATGATGTGCCTGTCGATAAAGCGGGGACGAAGATCCCTGTGGATGCAAAGCTGCGGATCAAAGGACATGTGATGCCGTATGTGGGTCGCGGCGGCTACAAGCTGGAGAAAGCGATCAAGACATTCGGCATCGATATGAAGGGAAAGGTCATGGCGGACATCGGTGCTTCTACCGGCGGCTTCACTGACTGTGCATTGCAGAATGGCGCGGCGAAGGTCTTTGCTATCGATGTCGGGACCAATCAGCTCGACTGGAAGCTCCGCTCTCATCCGCAGGTCGTCAATATGGAAAAGACGAACATCAAAGTCGTGACAGAAGAGATGCTGGGAGAAAAGGTCGATCTCGTTTCGACAGATGTATCTTTCATATCCGTCCTGAAGATCATTCCGGCGGTCAGATCCATCCTGAAGGAGGATGGTGCGATGGCGATCCTGATCAAGCCGCAGTTTGAAGCCGGCAGGGACAAGGTGGGAAAAGGCGGCATCGTGAGAGAAAAAGACATCCATGAAGAGGTCATTTTGGATACTCTCACCGCTTTCGAAGAAGAAGGATTCCACTGCTGGGATCTGACGTTTTCGCCCATCAAAGGCGGCTCAGGGAATATTGAGTTTCTAGCCTATCTGAAGTGGAAAAAGCCACAGGAAGCGATCAGTGAAGAACGGATCCATCAGGTGGTCGAGGAGGCACATGAGACTTTGAAAAAATAGGTGTAGAATCATACATTATAACGATAATAGACGAGGCGGTGATTTCATTGCGATTTGCCATTTTTCCGAATTTGGGAAAAGAGAAGCTCTTTACCTTTCTGCCCGAGCTTCTTGGGATGATAGAAGAAAGAAAGTCGAGCGCGCTGCTGCCGCTTTCTATGAAAGAAGGACTGGAAGCGGGAGGTATCAAGGGGGCTTCTTATGGCAGCATCGATGAGCTGGGAAATTGTGACTGCCTGCTCTCCATCGGCGGCGACGGTTCCTTCTTGGGGGCGGCGCGTACGTTTCGGGACTATCCCATCCTGATGGCGGGGATCCACTTGGGTGAGCTGGGATTTCTGAACAGCATCACCGTCGAAGACGCTGCGCTGCGTCTGGACCAGATCCTTGCGCGGCATTATACCGAAGAGTCGCGGCTGTTTTTGGACTCTATCCTGAAGCATGAGGATGGCAGTCAGGAATGGCTGACCAGCGTGCTGAATGATGTCGTCATCGGGCATAACGAGATCGGGCAGCTGGCACGGCTGAATCTTTCCGTCAACGGGCATCTGATCCAGGAATATGCTTCTGACGGACTCATCGTTTCTTCGCCGACCGGGTCTACCGGTTACGCTCTTTCCTGCGGCGGTCCGGTCATGGGGCCTGGCGATGACCGTATGATCGTGATCCCTATCTGCGCGCATACGCTGCAGCGCTTCGCCATCGTCTTGAAATGCAGTGATACGGTAGAAGTCACTGCTCCGCCGCGGGAGAAGAATCTCTGTATTTCGCTCGATGGCAGCGAATCCTGCCCGTTCAAAACGACAGACCGCCTTTTTATCAAAGGAGCCAATAAGCCGATCCGTTTTATCCGCTTTGCCGACCAGGATTTCTTCGGGACGATCACCAAGAAGCTGGTGAGGAAGATTTATGAGACGGTGTAGAAAAGGGCTTGGGGTTAGTCCCAGAGACTAGGGAAACGCTGATTAAATCGCAGAGTCGGATTTCATATGGATTTTTATACATAGCTTTGTCATCATCTTCCTTAAATAGCTCGCTATTCGCGTCAGATGATTCCTTGCTCTGTATAAAAAATCCAAGAATGAAATCTGACAATGATTTAATCAGTGTTTCCCTAAGTTTGAAAGCAGGGATGAGTGAATAGTGACTCGTGACTAGTGACTGGTAGCTAGGGATTAGTGGCTAGGGATTAGGGGCCTCGAGTGACTAGTGACTTGTGACTGGTGACTAAATGCTACTTTCGGGCATCGCCACTATCTATACTCTGCGGCGCTTCCATATTTTTATGCGTCGCACCAGCACTCCTAACTCCTAACTCCTAACTCCTCACTGGCGAGCAAAGCTTTCATCCACGATCAGTGGACGAGCCGCCCCACGGGCTAACCCTGACCCCAATTTCCCAAATAGATGTCAAAAAAATATTTGACATCTATTTTTATTTCTGCTAAAATAATCAAGTCATTGTACAAGGTGCCATGACGCAACCGCACGGAGACGGCTCCGTAAATGCTTTCGTAAGCTGCCATATTCGGCGAGTATAGTAAAGAGGAGGTGCACACATGTACGCAATTATCAAAACCGGTGGTAAACAGTACTGC
Source organism: uncultured Dialister sp. (assembly GCA_934193095.1). Classification (GTDB taxonomy): domain Bacteria; phylum Bacillota; class Negativicutes; order Veillonellales; family Dialisteraceae; genus Dialister. The sequence goes on from CAKPUX010000031.1 coordinate 18,910, forward strand.
GTTGAAGAAGGCAAAGTCATTACCATTGAAAAACTGGACGTTGAAGCAGGCGCAGAAGTAGCTTTTGATGAAGTTCTTCTCGTATCCGGCGACAGCGTAAAGATCGGTCAGCCAACCGTTGCAGGCGCAAAGGTTACTGGCAAGGTTCTGGAACAGGGTAAAGGTGCTAAGATTCGTATTTTCAAATACAAAGCTAAGTCCAACTACCGTCGTCGCCAGGGTCATCGTCAGCCTTTCACCAAGGTTCAGATCGAAAAGATCGAAGGCTAATGATTACCGCAAGACTACATTTAGTCGAAGGGCTCTATCAGGGATTTACCATTACCGGCCATGCCGATGGGGCGAGGGAAGATAATGAGTACGATCTCATCTGTGCAGCGGTGTCAGCGATCACACTGACGATTGCTGCCGGATTGCAGGATATCCTGCAGATGGATGGGACTTTTGATTCGAGATCCGGCTTCATGAATGTGGATCTTCAGTCGCATGCGAATGAAAAGAGCCAGATTCTGATAGAAACCATGGTTCATGGTTTGGAAGCCATTCAGGAGCAGTATCCTGATAAACTTAAAATTATAACGGCAAAGGGGTGAATTACATGTTACTGTTTGATCTTCAGTTATTCGCTCATAAAAAAGGTGTTTCCAGCACAAAGAACGGCCGCGACTCCAATGCGCAGCGCCTGGGAACCAAAATGCACGCAGGTCAGATCGCTAAACCTGGCAACATCATCGTTCGCCAGAGAGGCACCCATCTCCATCCGGGTCTGAACGTTAAGATTGGCAAGGACGATACGCTCTTTGCAGTCGCAGAAGGCAGAGTTGCTTTCGAACGTCTCGGCAGAGATAAGAGACAGGTCAGTGTTTATCCTGTAGGTGAATAATCTAAACGTAAAGAGTTGTACTCGAAAGAGTACAGCTCTTTTTATTTGCGAGAAAAGGGTATAATGGGTTCAAGGGGTTCTGAAGGTTCAACGGGTTGTGATGGCGGCTGCGCCGCAATTCTGATGACGCGAAGCGCTATCAAAATTCCGCGGCGCTTTTGATTTTTATGCGCCGCACCTTCCCCGCTGAACCCATAGAACCTACAGAACCCGCTGAACCTCTTTCGCACGCAATCAAAGGGCGATTCGCCCCATGAGCTAACCCCTGAACCCTGAACCCCTCCCTCATTTCATATTTCTCATCAAATGATGCAACTATCGAAATTCACCTATTGACGCATTTTCATTTTTATACTACCATTGACTTAAATCTATTCAAAAGCGGTGGGGGGTCTGTGTCCTCACTTGCGATAAAGGAGGAGTCAGAATGATTCGTGTATTAGTGAATGGGGCTGCAGGACGCATGGGCAGTGAGGTCGTCCGCTCAGTCCTTGCAGAAGATGGTCTGGAGCTTTGCGGCGGCGTCGATATCGGTGCAGCTGGCAAAGATCTGGGAGAAGTGATCGGTATCGGACACAATGGGATGACCATTGACAAGACGCTGGAAGAAGCATTTGCCAAAGGCAAGCCGGATGTGATCGTTGATTTCACCAGTCCGAAGGTCATTTATGAAAATGCAAAGTATGTCCTTGAAAATGGGGTCAATATCGTCATCGGAACGACCGGTCTCACGGCGAAGCAGAGAGAGGAACTCGCTGGCATTGCCAAAAAGACAGGCGCCAATGGACTTGTTGCGCCGAATTTCTCTCTGGGCGCTGTCCTTCTGATGAAGGTATCGGCTGAGATCTCCAAATACATGCCGAATGCAGAAATCATCGAGCTCCATCACAATCATAAATATGATGCTCCTTCCGGCACAGCGAAGCTGACTGCCGAAAAAATGGCAGCTGCCCGCACCATGGAACCGGAAGCGGATGAAACAAAGGAAAGCCTGCCGGGCGTTCGCGGCGGCAAATACGAAGGGATCACCATTCACTCTGTCCGTCTCCCGGGCTATGTGGCACATCAGGAAGTCCTCTTTGGTGGCTATGGGGAGATCCTGACACTGCGTCACGATTCTCTGGATCGCAAATCCTTTATGCCGGGCGTCATGCTTGCCTGCAAGAAGTGCATGACGGTCAAAGGCTTTGTTTATGGACTTGAAAATTATTTGGAATGAGGTGCTTGACTATGAGTAAACTCCCGCGCGTCGCCGTCCTTGGTGCTACTGGTGCCGTCGGACAGGAATTTATCCGTCTGTTTGAAGAAAGAAATTTCCAGTTCGCTTCCCTGAAGCTTCTGGCCTCCAAACGCAGTGCAGGCAAGAAGCTCATGGTCTGCGGCAAGGAATATACGGTAGAGGAAGCCAAGCCCGAATCTTTTGAAAACATTGATGTGGCTCTTTTTGCTGGCGGCAGCATCAGCAAGACGCTGGCACCGGAAGCAGCCAAACGCGGCGCTGTAGTCATTGATAACTCCTCCACCTTCCGCATGGATCCGGAAGTACCGCTCGTCATTCCGGAGATCAACCCGGAGGATATCGCAAAGCACAAAGGCATCATCGCAAATCCGAACTGCTCCACCATCATCATGCTGATGGCACTGAAGCCGATTTATGACCTTTCCCGCATCAAACGCATCGTCGTCAGCACCTATCAGGCGGTATCCGGTGCGGGCAAAGAAGGCATCGATGAGCTCTATGAAGAAGCTGCTGCTTTTGCTAAAGGCGAGAATTATGAACCGAAGATCCTTCCGTCGGCCAGCCTTCCGAAACATTACCAGATCGCATACAATCTGATCCCGCAGATCGATATCTTCCTTGATAATGACTACACCAAGGAAGAAATGAAGATGGTGAATGAAACTCATAAGATCATGCATGATGCGGAGATCGGCATCACCCCGACCGCTGTTCGTGTGCCGGTCGCAAGAAGCCATGCGGAGTCTATCTATGTAGAAACCGAAGAGCTGCTCACCGTCGAACAGGTGAAGAAAGCGATCGAAGACTTCGAGGGCGCTGAACTGGTCGATGACGTAAAGAATATGATCTACCCGATGCCTCTGGATACCTCTGATAAAACAGATGTAGCTGTCGGTCGTATCCGCAAGGATCTCGTGAATCCGAATGGCATCAACCTCTGGGTGTCCGGCGATCAGATCAGAAAAGGCGCAGCGCTCAATACCCTGCAGATCGCAGAATATATGATCGCGCATGATATGTTATAAAAATGGTTGATGGGTTCAGGGGTAGCCCCGGGGACGTTCTGTCCCTTGATTGTGAATAAAAGCTTTGCTCGAATGAGGAATGAAGGTGGCGGCTTCGCCGCGAATATATATGGGGCGATGCCCGAAAGTGGCATTGAAGTCACTAGTCACCAGTCACTTCTAATCCCTAATCCCTAGCCACTAATTCCTAGTTCAAAGATAAAGATCCAAAGGAGATATAACTATGGCAACTGCTCAGTTTGGCCGCGTCATTACGGCCATGATCACTCCATTCACAGAAGACGGTGCTGTCGACTACGAAAGTGCTGTCGCACTCGCAAAGCATCTTGTCGCTCATGGCTCTGAGGGCCTCCTTGTCGGTGGAACCACCGGCGAAGGTGCTACCATGACTGCAGAAGAAAAGCTGAAACTGTATACCCTTATCGTAGATGCTGTCGGCAAACGCGGTGAAGGCAAGAAAGTGCCTGTCATGGGCAATATCGGTACTATCAGCACCGCAGATACCATTGCATTCGGCAACAAAGCCAAGGAAACGGGCATTGACTGCGCGCTGGTGATCGTTCCTTTCTATGTCAAACCGAACCAGGAAGGGATGTACCAGCACTTCACGGCTGTCGCTAAAGGCGTAGATCTGCCGCTCGTTCTTTACAACGTACCGGGCAGAACTGGCGTGTCTATCCAGCCGGAAACCATCAAGAGAATCGTGGATGAATGCCCGAATGTCGTCGGCATCAAAGATGCAACCGGCAACTGGGATCAGGTCACCAAGGAAAAAGCGCTTCTTCCGGAAGACTTCATGATCTACAGCGGTGATGATGCATTCACACTGCCTGTTCTTCTTGCCGGCGGCGTAGGCATCATTTCCGTTTCCGCACATGTCATCGGGGATGACATGCTCGCTATGGTGGATGCTTTTGAAAAAGGCGATCTTGCAAAAGCCAGAGAGCTGCACCTCAAGATGTATGAGATCAACAAAGGCATGTTCTTTACGGCAAGCCCGACTCCTGTCAAAACGGCTACGAATCTGGTCGGCCAGCCTGGTGGACACTTCCGCCTGCCGATGGTCGAACCGACGGAAGCAGAAAAAGCAAAGGTACGTCAGATGCTTGAAAATTACGGCGGTCTGCTGTAAGAGAGCCGCTTCATGAAATAGCGCATGCCAAAAGGGGCTGTGAAGAAATGAATCCTCATTTCTTCACAGCCCCTTTTTACTTTGCTTTCATTTGGTTCAGGGTTC
>CAKPUX010000032.1 GCA_934193095.1 uncultured Dialister sp.
TTACACGGTTGCCAAATAGCATGTTCCAAACCTCATTTTTCAAGGGGTTTTTCAGCGGCCTCTCCAGAGGAAGGGGCAAGTGGGGAGCTCTCCCCGTATCGCTCCCCTCTTCCTCTGGAAGAGGGGCAGGGGTGATGGGTGGCGCGCAGCGCCGCTGCATCCGCGATGCGGATGCAAAGTGAGAAAAGTGGATCTTATTTATGCTATACTGTAAGAAACAGACAGGAGGTGAGCCTTTGATCGATATACAGAAGGATATCAGAGAGCTCTCTGATATGGGACTCATGGAGAAGCTGCTCGCGGACAAGACCACGGGACGCCATATCCTCTGGGCGACAGATGCCTATGAGACGGAGGGCGAAGCGTATGGACGCGGGCGGGAAATCGAGCTCGCGGAGATTTCGCTCGTGAAGACGCGGGCGCGGAAGGCGGCGGAGCAGCAGTCGAGCCGTACGCGAAGGCATGGCGAGGTGTTCACGCCGCGCTGGGTCTGTGATTTCATGAATGACGCGCTCGATCGAGACTGGTTCGGCGTAGAAAAGATGGAGCCGGACGTGTGGGAGGATCTGGATGCGCTCTTTTTGCAGAAGAAGGGACATAAGACACCGCGCTGGCAGCGGTATGTGGACAGCCGGCGTCTGGAAATCACCTGCGGAGAGGCACCCTATCTGGTCGAGCGCTATGATGTATCGACGGGGGAAGAAATCAAAGTCTCTTCCCGCCGCGGGCTGCTTGATAGGAAGCTCCTTGCGATCTCGCACTTTGCCGAGACGAGAGAGGACTGGCAGCACTGGGCACTTCGCGCGGTGGAAGCAACATATGGCTATGAGTTTCAGGGAGATAATCTCTTGATCGCCCGTGTGAATATCATGAAGACGGTGATGGAGCATTACTTCTCGAAGTGGGAGGAGGCAGCGCCCGTCTCTTTCCTCCGAAAGCTGACGAATAAGGTAGCGTGGAATCTCTGGCAGATGGATGGACTCTCAGGCCGTATCCCGTACTGCGCGGAGGATCCGGAGGGCGCGGATCTATTCTCTTTTGGGGATATAGATATTCGCCCGCTCCTCTCTGTGGGGCAGCCGGTGTGCCGGGTATATTCGTGGAGAAGTGATTGCCAGAGTGTTTCGTATGAGGATGTGAAAGCGAGGTCTTGTGGGATGAGGTTTGATTATATTGTGGGAAATCCGCCGTATCAGGGAGAGCAGAAAAATAATGGACGTCAGCCGCCGATTTATCATTTTTTTATGGATGAGGCTTATAAAATCGCCAATAATGTTGAACTGATATCGCCTGCTAGATTTTTATTTGATGCAGGTCAGACGCCGAAAAAATGGAACCGAAAAATGTTGAATGATGAGCATTTTAAAGTACTTTATTATGAGAGTAATGGGAGAAAAGTTTTTCCTAATACTGAAATTAGGGGGGGGTAGCAGTAACATTTAGGTCATCCGATAAAATATTTGGTGCAATAAAGGTATTTACCCAATATGAAGTGTTGAACAAAATTGTGCATAAAGTATTTGAGAACCAAACTTTGATGCTGGATTCAATAGTAGGCTCTCGTGGTCTATATCGTTTTACTGACACCTTTTTTTCAGATTACCCATATGCGGCTAGCAGAGTTGGTAACGGGACTGGAAATATGATTGTGTCGAATGTTTTTGAAAAAATACCAGAAATATTTACCGAGAAAATACCGGAACCGTGCAATTCTTCGTACTATTGCAAGTTGCTGGGACGGTTGGGGAATGGGAGAGTCTATCGGTTTATTTTATCAAGATATGTTATCGATAATCCATATCTAAGCAGTTATAATGTGTTGATTCCGAAGTCTAACGGCACGGGGACTTTTGGTGAGCCGTTGAGTATGCCTGTTATAGCAGCTCCGAGTGAGGGGGCAACAGATACATTTATTAGTATTGGTAGGTTTGAATCATATAAAGATGCTGCAGCATTGATTAAATATATTAAGACAAAGTTTTTTAGAACATTGCTTAGTGCTAAAAAAGTAACGCAAGACAATCCTAAGTCAGCTTGGTCACTGATCCCCCTCCAAGACTTCACCGCCAACTCCGACATCGATTGGACGAAACCAATCCCTGAGATCGACCGCCAGCTTTACGCGAAGTACGGGCTTGACGAGAACGAAATCTCCTTTATTGAGAAAAACGTAAAGGAGATGAAATAAAATGAAAGCAGCCCAAATGATCCACACTGCCACCCGGATCACCCCCATGATTTACGCCTACACCACCCCGGGATACCCGAAGAATGACGGCTGGACGAAGATCGGCTACACGGAGCAGGGCGTGAAGAAGCGCGTCGAGCAGCAGACACATACCGCCGGGCTCGACTATGAGATCCTTTGGAACGACTTCGCCCGCTACAAGGATGACAGTGGTGAATGGTTCAAAGACTACGATTTCCACCATTTCCTGGAAACGAATAAAAAAGTCCCTCGCAGGAAGGGGACAGAGTGGTTCCAGATCAGCGGATGGGATTCGCAGCGGGATTTCTTTGAATTTGCCAGCCGAAGGTACCTGACAAAGGCGAAGGAAGGAATGTCCTACACGCTTCGGCGCGAGCAGGCGGAGGCTGTCGCGAGGGCGAAGGGGTACTTCGAGAAGGGAGGGAAGGAATTTCTTTGGAATGCGAAGCCGCGATTCGGTAAGACGCTCGCGGCCTATGATCTTGTACGGAAGATGCAGGCGCAGAATGTGCTCATTGTGACAAATCGGCCGAGCATCGCCAATTCTTGGTTGGAGGATTTTCGCAAATTCATCGCCTGGCAGGAGCCGATCCTTTTCGTGTCGGAGACGGATGCTTTGAAGGGGAAGGCGGGCGTGCTTTCTCATGAGGAGTATGTCAATGCGTGCCTCAATGAGGACAAAGCGTATCGCATGGTGGCTTTCGAGTCGCTGCAGGGGCTGAAGGGCTCGGCGTACTTTGCAAAAGATGGGATCGACAAGCTGAGGTGGATCGCAGATCTTTCTTTTGACCTCGTGATCGTCGATGAGTCGCAGGAAGGTGTGGACACGAAGAAGACGGATTGGGCTTTCGGCAAGATGAAGAAAGCGCACATGCTCTATCTCTCGGGTACGCCGTTCAAGCAGCTTGCGCGTGGTGATTTCGCAGAAGATCAGGTGTATAACTGGTCGTATGCGGATGAGCAGGAGGCGAAGGCATCCTGGACGGGGGATGGGTACAATCCGTATGAGGAGCTCCCGAAGCTCACGATGCTGACCTATCAGATCTCCCCCATGATCATGGAGAAGATCACGCAGGGCGCAGATATGTCGGAGGAAGGGAAGGCGGACTATGCCTTCGACCTCAATGAATTTTTCGCGGTGAATGAGAGCGGACAGTTCGTCCATAAGGAGGAAGTGCGGAAATTTCTCGTGCAGCTCCGGACGGGGGCGAAGTATCCTTTCTCGACGCCAGAGCTTCGGAAAGAGCTCGCGCATACGATGTGGTACCTGAATCGTGTCGCGGCAGCCAAAGCGCTTGCGAAACTTCTCAGAGAGGATCCGGTCTTCAAGGACTATGAAGTCATCATCGCCGCAGGCGATGGGAGGCAGGCTGAGGAAGATACGACGAATGACAAAGCCTATGAACGCGTGAAGCAGGCGATCAAGACGCACGATAAGACCATCACTTTGACGGTCGGACAGCTGACGGTGGGGGTGACGGTGAAGGAGTGGTCGGCGGTGCTGATGCTCTGCAATCTGGAAAGCCCGTCGTCGTACATGCAGGCGGCATTCCGTGCGCAGAATCCGTGCCGTTTTCAGGGCGAGGATGGAAAGATGTATCGCAAGGAAAATGCGTATGTCTTCGACTTCGACCCGGCGCGGACGCTCATCATCTTCGATCAGTTTGCGAATGACCTGCTCTCGGATACCGCTGGCGGCAGCGGGACGGCGGATGACCGCAGGCAGAACATCAAGCGGCTTTTGAATTTCTTCCCGGTCATCGGGGAGGACAGCGATGGGGAGATGGTGGAGCTCGATGCAGCGAAGGTACTCTCCATCCCGAGAAAACTCAAGAGCACAGAAGTTGTGCGGCGCGGTTTCCTTTCTAATTTCCTTTTCCAGAATATTTCCAATGTCTTTGGCGCACCGGCAGCGGTAAAGGAGATCATCGAGAAGCTGCCGACGGCGCAGGAAGAGCAGAAAAAGAAAGACGATGGGGCGAAGGATCTTGGAAGTGAAGACAAGCCTTTCGATGAAGAAGGAAATCGAGATGTAGAGTCCATCGTCATCGGCAAGACGCCGGATATTTTCGGTGATAAGATTTACGAGAAACTTGCGGATGATGTGGAAAAGCCATTGCAGGATGTTGTTCAGCATACACCGGAGACGGGAAATCCGGTGGAGGAGATCACGAGGAAGATCGATAGGGCGACGGATGCGGTGGCAGATACCGTGATTTCTCACCTGGTGCCCCAGGTGTCGGCAACCTATGGCGTGACCAAGGCGCGGCAGAAGCGCATGGAGAATGACATCCGCTCCGATGTCAAAGGGAAGGTAGAAGAGAAGAAGGACCAGTTCATCCAAGGGGCGAATCTTGCCAAACTTGATATGGATCGCAAGGTCAAGGAAGCGGAGGGGGATGCGAAGAAAATCGCAGAAGCCCATGACAGCTATGGCGAAGTGATGGATGGGCTTATCAATCAGCTGAAAACGGGGATTCAGGAAACGGTGCAGAAGACCATCCAGGAGAAACCGAAGGAGCTCATCCGGCAGATGGAAGAGCACAAAGCGGCGGAAGAGAAGAAGTCCATCGAGACTTCGATCCGCGACCATCTGCGTGGCTTCTCCCGTGCGATCCCAAGTTTTCTCATGGCGTATGGGGATCGGAAGTTGACACTTGCGAACCTCGATGACTATACGGAGGATGACGTATTCTATGAGGTGACAAACATCACGGAAGAAGAGTTCCGCTTCTTGCGTGACGGCGGGGACAAGCTGAACCCGGAAACGGGGAAGATCGAGCATTTCAAGGGTCACCTTTTTGATGAGACGGTCTTCAATGATGCGGTGCAGGAATTTCTGAATAAGAAGGAAGCGCTCGCAAACTACTTCGATGAAAGCCAGGAAGAGGATATCTTCGACTATATCCCGCCGCAGCAGACGAACCAGATCTTCACCCCGCGCTGGGTCGTGGAGAAAATGGTGGATGAGCTCGAAGAGGAGAATCCGGGCTGCTTTGATGACCCGAAGGCGACCTTCGCGGATCTTTACATGAAGTCGGGGCTCTACATCACGGAAATCGTGAAGCGCCTCTATCGCAGTGAAAAGATGAAGAGGCTCTACCCTGACAGTGAGGCGCGCATCCGCCATATCCTCGCGCATCAGGTCTATGGTATGGCACCTACGAGGATTATTTATCTTATCGCGACAAACTATATCATGGGATTTAACGAACGATTCAAAGAAAACAATCCGCACTTCGTGCAGGAAGACGCAGCAGAAGCCGCTAAAAATGGTTGCCTCGCCGAACGTGTGAATGCGCACTTTGGCGTATAAGAAAGACAATAAAAAGGCCTTGCCCGAACGGGCAAAGCCTTTTTTGCATGCCAAAAGACGCAGCATGATAGATAGCGATTCATGGAGGCATTCCCTGCAATCTGGCACCAGCGCATTTCACGGTTCATGTCGTACAAGTACGGCTAAACTTCGCTCTAGGGTTTGCCCGCGAGGCGAATCCTGCATGGGATGCTTCTTCGCCATGCTGCGTCTTTATGTGGCTTGGGTCTGACTCACCTTCCGGCGGCTAGCACGCTTTCGGGCGGGAGGAGGGATATCGGATCCGCTGTCAGCTCATTCACGCTGTCCCATTCCTATAGGTCAGTGCACGTAGGGACGAAGAGATAAGCTTTTGGCTCCCGGGAAGATTTTCCTCTCTCCACTAAATACTATCGGAGGACTTTTTCGTTTTACACGATTTTGATTTTGGAAAAGTATGGGGAAAGCGGCATCCCCATATCATCAGTCTTCCTTCCATGGGGGAGGCTGAAAGATGGCAGCTTCGCCACAATTTTTATGGATGGTCAGCGGGAGACTAGAGAAGGCGCCAGTCCGTCCAACCAAGGCGAAGCCAACCCCGTCTCGCTGCGCTCGTCTGCCCCTTCCAAAGGAAGGGGCGGGAATATGAGAAGTACGCATAAAAAACGGCGCGCAGCACCGCACCTTCCCCGTTGAACCCATTGAACCCATTGAACCTTCAGAACCTGCTGAATCCGCTGAGCCCCTACTCGTTCTTTACAAAAAATTATTTCCTACTCTTGCGTAGACGTGGTATAATAAATTGTATTTCCGAATATGTGATAGCTTGATGGTTTCACCATGCAGTGAAGTCATCATCAAAAAAGTGCGCCTAGGCGCAATAGGTTGCCCGAGGGGGAAAAGGAAAGAAATGAAAAGAGAAGATATCCGCAACATTGCCATCATCGCTCACGTCGACCATGGTAAGACGACTCTGGTCGATGCCATGCTGAAGCAGAGCCACATTTTCAGAGATAACCAGAAGGTCGCAGAACGCGTCATGGACTCGAATCCACTGGAACGTGAACGCGGCATCACGATCCTGGCGAAAAATACCTCTGTCATGCATGACGGTGTGAAGATCAATATCGTCGACACCCCAGGGCATGCGGACTTCGGCGGCGAAGTCGAACGTATCCTGAACATGGTCGATGGCGTACTGCTCCTCGTCGATGCTCATGAAGGCCCGATGCCGCAGACGAAGTACGTCCTGAGAAAAGCGCTGGAACACAAGCTGAAGCCGATCGTCGTCATCAATAAGATCGACCGTCCGGATCAGCGTATTTCCGATGTCGAAGGCGAGATCCTCGAGCTCTTCATGGAACTCGATGCGGACGATGACCAGCTCGATTTCCCGCTGCTCTATGCATCGGCTAGAAGCGGTATCGCCAAGCTCCATATGAATGACGAAGGAAAGAATCTGGATCCGCTCTTTGACGCGATCCTGAAGTATATCCCATGTCCGGAAGGCGATCCGGACGCTGGCCTGCAGGTCATGGTCACCACGCTCGAAGCGGATGACTACCTCGGCAAGGTCGCTATCGGCCGTGTCACCCGCGGTACTGCGAAGCAGGGGATGCCGGTCGCTATCACTGATGGCGACAAGATCAGAAGCGACCATATCGGTCAGCTTTTCCACTGGCAGGGCATGAAACGTACTCCTGTCGATGAAGCGAAGGTCGGCGACATCATCGCTATGGCTGGCTTCAAAGATATCAATATCGGTGAAACAGTCGCTGATGCGACGAATCCGGAAGCACTGCCGGCGATCCATATCGACGAACCGACCCTGTCGATGGTATTCCATGTCAATAAGAGCCCGTTTGCCGGTCGTGAAGGTGATTTCGTCACTTCCCGCCACATCCGTGCCCGTCTCTACAAAGAAATCGAAACCAACGTGGCTCTTCGCGTAGAAGACACGGAAACGTCTGATGCATTCAAAGTTTCCGGCCGCGGTGAACTCCATCTCTCCGTCCTGATCGAAACCATGCGCCGTGAAGGCTTCGAACTCGAAGTCTCCAAGCCGCAGGTCATTTTCAAGGAAATCAACGGACAGAAGTGCGAACCGCTCGAACGTCTGACCATTGAAGTACCACAGGAATTCATGGGTGCTGTCATGGAAGGTCTGGGACCGAGAAAAGCAGAAATGATTTCCATGGAAGAACTCGCAGGCTACATGAAGATGGAATTCTCCATCCCGGCTCGCGGCCTCATCGGCTTCCGTAATGAACTCCTGACCACCACCCGCGGCACAGGTATCCTCTACCATGTCTTCCAGGGCTATGCGCCATACAAAGGTGATATCCCGGGCAGAACCAGAGGCTCCCTCGTTGCTTTCGAATCCGGTACCACCACTGCGTACGGTCTGAACTCCGTACTCGACCGTGGCGAACTCTTCCTGGAACCGGGCGTCGAAGTCTATGAAGGCATGATCATCGGTGAAAATACCCGTGATCAGGATATGGATGTCAACCCATGCAAAAAGAAACATCTGACCAACACCCGTGCTTCCGGTTCTGATGATGCCATCAAGCTGCCGCCATGCCGCAAGTTCACGCTGGAAGGGGCGCTCGAATGGATCAATGATGATGAACTCGTCGAAGTCACTCCGGAAAGCATCCGCATGAGAAAGATGGTTCTTTCCCGTCAGGCTAGATATAAGAGTGCCAATGTAAAGAAAAGCCAGCAGTAATGGCTGAATAAAAAAACGAACCCGCAAGGGTTCGTTTTTTATTTGGAGAAGAAGGCGAAAAATGAGGAATGAAGAATGGTGGTGCGGCGCATCATACAATGAAAGCGCTGCGGATTATTGGAATCACGTAAAATGCGTCGCCCCTTGGAGAAGGGGCAGGCCGAAGGCCAGGGATAGACTGCCTCGAAGAGGCAGATTTCTGCAGAACGGTCAGTAGGCCTCTTGAGGATCACTGAAAAATGATTCACGCAGATGGGACGCTGACAGCTACGTAGAGTTGCGCCTCTGCGGGGCACTCTATCCGGCGCCTCTGGCGCGACCCCTCTCCAGGGCAATGCTCAGCTCGCGAGGATTTCTTTTCCTCGAAATTTGAAAGCAGGGAGGAGTGGCTAGGAATTAGGGATTGGGGATTAGGAGTGACTGGTGACTGGGATTCTCCGGCATCGTCATCCCGAGCGTAGCCGAGGGATCTCTACTGCCCTTCGGGAATCAGCGTGTATGCGCCGAGGAAAAACGTTGTCTTGGTGCTGTCTCACATCAGGCAATGAGCGTTCTGCCATAGAGATTTCTCGGCTACGCTCGAAATGACGACGGCGCGAAGCGCTATCTAAAACTCTGCGGCGCTTCTATATTTTTATGCGCCGCACCTTCCCCGCTGAACCCGCTGAACCCGCTGAACCCGTAGAACATGTTGAACATGTTGAACCGGTGAAACCTAACGCCAGTGGGTTGCTTGGGGATAGCCGAAAAACGATTCACGCAGATGGGAGACTGACAGCTACGTAGCGTTGTGCCCTGTGGGGCACTCTATCCGGCACCGTTGGCGCGACCCTTCTCCAGGGCAATGCTCAGCTCGCGAGGATTTCTTTTCTTCGAAATTTGAAAGCAGGGAGGAGTGGCTAGGGATTGGGGATTAGGGATTAGGAGTGACTGGTGACTGGGATTCTCCGGCATCGTCATCCCGAGCGTAGCCGAGGGATCTCTACTGCCCTTCGGGAATCAGCGTGTATGCGCCGAGGAAAAACGTTGTCTTGGTGCTGTCTCACATCAGGCAATGAGCGTTCTGCCATAGAGATTTCTCGGCTACGCTCGAAATGACGACGGCGCGAAGCGCTATCTAAAACTCTGCGGCGCTTCTATATTTTTATGCGCCGCACCTTCCCCGCTGAACCCGTAGAACCTGTAGAACATGTTGAACCGGTGAAACCTAACGCCAGTGGGTTGCTTGGGGATAGCCGAAAAACGATTCACGCAGATGGGACGCTGACGGCTACGTAGAGTTGTGCCCCTGCGGGGCACTCTATCCGGCGCCTTTGGCGCGACCCATCTCCAGGGGTCTGCTCAGCTCGCGAGGATTTCCTAGTCCCTAGCTACTAGTCACCAGTCCCTAATTTTTTCCATTCATCACCATCACGTCTCCCGCTTCGAGTACGGTATCTCCTTTCGGGATGATGACTTCTCCCTGTCTTAGGATGAGGACGACAAGATGACCGTGGGGGAGGCGGAGAGAGGAGAGGCTCTTCTGGTAATAGCGGCTCTTCTTCGTGACATGGATTTCCGAGAGGGCAAGGCCTGTGACAGGAGCGACGCTCAAAGCGGAAAGGACGAGCGTATCTCCGGCAGAGAGCCTCGTGTCGCCATTCGGGATGATCTTCTCGGCGCCGCGGGAAAGAAGGATGGCGAGCGTCTCAGGAGGGAATGCGATCTCCGAGAGTGCCTTTCCGCACCACGCATGCCCCGCGGGCAGGGTGAACTGGATGAATTGTACCGGCATCTCTTCCGTGTAGTCCGTGAAGGACTTCATGACATCGCTCTCATGATCGATCATAGAGAGCTTCTTCGCTGCGAGAGGCAGAAGCGCGCCCTGAAAGAGGATGGAAAGAAGAACGATGAAGAAGGTGACATGGAAGACGATGTCATTCACCGGCGCCTGCGTATAAGCGACGATGGCAAAGACGATGGCAGAGGCGCCGCGAAGGCCTGCGAAGGAGATCAGAGCGCTTGCGGCAGCGGGCGTTTTGAAAGGGGCAAGGAGAGCGAAGACGCCGAGAGGCCTTGCCACGAAGGTCAGGAAGAGCGCGATGAGGAAGGCAGGCCATGCGATCTCAGGGAGTTTCGATGGCGTGGAAAGAAGCCCCAGCAGGAAGAAAATCATCATGGAGAGGAGATTCGTTGCGCCATTGAAGAAATGAACGATAGATCGCTTTCCGGGAAAATCGCTGTTTCCTAAAATGATGCCGGCAATATAGGCGGAGAGGTAGCCATTTCCATCCAGCATCGCAGGAGCGGCATAGGCAAAGATCGCGATGGCGGTCAGCAGCACCATGTCGAAGCCGCCCGCGAGATAGTCGGTCTTTTTCAGCGCCCACTTCGAGATGGCTGCGATGCCGAAGCCGAAGGCAAGCCCGAAAACGATCTGTGCTGCGAGAAGTGTGAGCGTTCCCCAAAGGTCAGCGGAACCCTGCATGAGAGAAATGCAGATGATCGTCATCATGTAAGCGGCGGGATCGTTACTGCCGCTCTCTACTTCCAGGAGCGAGGCGGTGTGATACTTGAGATTCAGCCTTTTCGCACGGAGGATGGAGAAGACGGATGCAGCATCCGTCGAGGCGATGACCGACCCCATGAGGAAGCTCAGAAGCCATGGTTCGCCTAGGATGAAGTGGATGAATCCGCCTGTCAAAAGGGCTGTCACGACGACGCCCGCACTCGAAAGTACGATCGCAGGGGCGGCGACAGGCTTTGCCATAGACCAGTTCGTCCCGAAGCCCCCGTAGAACATGATAAAGATGAGTGCGGTCGAGCAGATCTCTTCGGCAAAGTTGTAGTTTTCAAAAGCAATATTGATAGGACCATCCGAGCCGAAAAACATACCGAGCAGTATAAAGGCGAGAAGCACAGGGATGCCGAGCTTGTCCGAGACACGGTTCAAAAACACACAGGCAAAGATCACAATGGCCGTCAAGAGCAGGAAAGAAGTCATAGGCGGTCTCCTTTTACAACAAGTGGAAAATCGATTTTCTTTATTGTATCGGAAAAGGCAGGAAAGGACAATGGGGGGTAGCCCGTGGGATGTACTGCTCCTTGATTGCGCGTGAAAGCTCTGCTCAAATGGGGAATTAGGAATGGGGAATGAGGAATGGGGAATGAGGAATGAAGGTGGCGGCTTCGCCGAGATCGATGACTTAGGTCGTAGCTGTTCTGGCATTCGTTATCTCACATACGACGTTTCTCGCCGCTCAGGATGACGAAACGGGGCGATGCCCGAAAGATGTATGTAAGTCACCAGGAACCCCGAAGCTTCAGATCATGGCTACTCATCCTTATTAGCCTTAGGAAGTGCCGCGAATGAAAGGAACAGTATTCTCGTATCGCAGCCTTCCCCACTGGGGAAGGTGCCCGAAGGGCGGATAGGGTGCTGTTGGTATGAAAATGATATGCAGAAGAAGGGAAGCGCCTGTCGTACAAGTGCGGCCGCTCCCACCTCGCTGCGCTCGTCTGTCCTTTCGAAAGGAAGAGGCGAGAGGTATTTCTTGCACTGCCACCAGTTAGTCACTCCCTAATCCCTAACTTTCTTTTTTGCGCTATAATAGAGACAGGTGTAAAAATAAAAGGAGGAACCATTATGAAAGCTGATTGTGCAAACTGCCCGCACCATGCCTGCTATACCCGTGGGGCGAATTGTACGGGTGTGAAAGAAGAGGAGATCCGTAAGGCCTATACCGAAGAAGAACGGAAAATCATGGAGGCGGCGGCCTATGTCGAAGGGACATACTACAGCGACATCTGCCGCCTGCAGGAAACCGCTGAATTTGCCAAAAAGATGGGCTACAAGAAGCTCGGACTGGCCTTCTGCATCGGTCTTCATGAAGAAGCCAGGTACATCGTGAAATATTTCCGACAGCAGGGCTTCGAGGTCTACTCCCTCTGCTGCAAGAACTGTTCCTTTGCGAAGAAAAACTTCGGCTTGAAGCAGGTGCATCCGGAGGCGGAGCATGAAGCGATGTGCAATCCGAAGTATCAGGCAAAGTTTTTGGCAGAAAAAGGCGTGGATCTCAATATCATCTGCGGCCTTTGCGTGGGACATGACACGATCTTCACCTCGAATGCAGTAGGCCCCGTCACATCTCTTGTCGTGAAAGACAGACTTCTTGCGCACAATCCGCTCGGCGCGATCTACTCGAGATACTGGAGAAAGAAACTGCATATCCAGGATGAGGATGAGATATAATTTGGGGGTTCAGGGTTCAGGGTTCAGGGGTTAGCCCCGTGGGGCGTGCTGCCCTTTGATTCCGTTTGAAAGCTTCGCTTGAATGAGAAATGAGAAATGAGAAATGGTGGTGCGGCGCATAAAATAATGAAGCGCCGCGGAATTTTGATAGTGCTTCGCGCTATCGTCATCCCGAGCGTAGCCGAGGGATCTTTCTTGCGCTGCGGTCAGTATCACATAAGCACCGGCAGAGAAACGACGCCTTGGTGCTACGTATTTCTGCTTTCACACATCTTTCGTTTAGCGGTAAGCAAGAAAGATTTCTCGCTTCGCTTTCAATGACGATACGAGAGTCTGATGTCTCCTAGTCTCCTAGTCACTCCTAATCCCCAATCCCTAATCCCTAGCCACTCATCCCTGCTTTCAAACTTCAGGGTTCAGGGCAGCACGCCCCACGGCCTAACCCTGAACCCTGAATCATTTGACACCCGAGCGGTCTTCGCCGTACAATAGACAATATCACAAGGAGGAATATATGTCTGTTGTCAGCCGTTGGCTGCTTTTTTTAGTGGCTTTATGGATCCAGTCCGCCGGCATCGTGCTGGTGGTGAAAAGTTTTCTCGGGACTTCCCCGATTTCCAGTCTGCCCTATGTCATGAGCGAGACATTTCCCTTCACGCTCGGAGAGACGACTTTTGCGGTCAATATGGTCTTCCTTTTGGGACAGATGCTGATACTCAGAAAGAAATTCCCGAAGGTGCAGCTGCTGCAGGCGCCCATGACGATGATTTTTGCTGCCTTCATCGACCTCTGCATGCATGCTTTGGGAAACATCACGCCGGGCGCTTACTGGCAAGAGCTCATCATTCTCTTGCTCGGCGCGTCCATGGTCTCTCTGGGGGTGGCACTTCAGGGCATCGCGGACGTCCTGAAGCTTCCGGGAGAGGGACTGGTCTATACCATTTCAGACACCTATCATCTGGACTTCGGCAAGGTCAAGATCGCAAACGATGGGATCCTCGTGACGCTCGCCATCTGTCTCTCCTATGTGGAAATCGGGAGCATCGAGGGCGTCCGTGAAGGCACGCTGATTTCTGTCTTCATCACCGGCATCATCGCCCGCTTCTTCCTCCGCCACCTCGGCGGCTGGGAAGAGGGGAGACGTGTGCTGAGGATCAGTTAGAAGGGAAATTTTTCAGGTCAGCAAGGTGTGGTGCACTATTTCATCGCTAAAAAAAAGAGATTCCGAAAAATCGGAATCTCTTTTTGCTTGCGGGAAACTATTTCAATTCGACAGCGGAAGAAATCTTCGTCTCCTTCTCTGCTTCCTCGTCCTTGCCTACACAGTAGGAGGCGAAGAGAGAGCCGGACACATTGTGCCAGACGGAGAAAATAGCGCCTGCGATGCCGCCGGCCGCTGTGAAGTACATGAGAGCCAGCGTGGAAGCCAGACCGGAATTCTGCATGCCGACCTCGATGGTCATAGCGCGGGTCTGTGCCTTATTGAGACCGAAGCGGCGGGCGCAGACATGGCCGAGCAGCATGCCGCAGAGGTTATGCAGGATGACGACGGCGAGGATCACAAGGCCGTTGTCAAGGATGGTGCGCCCGGAGAGGGAGACCACGCAGCCGACCGTAATGATGACGACCAGCGCTGAAAACATCGGCATGATCGTATTCACCTTCTTCACCTGACGCGGGAAGAAAGTATTGATGCCGACACCGATGAGGAGCGGCAGGAGCACCATCTTCACGATGGACATCATCATGGACATGAAATCGATATCGACCCAGGCACCGGCAATGAGCCATACCAGAAATGGCGTGACAAATGGCGCAAGGATGGTATTCACCATCGTCATGGATACGGACAGAGCAACGTCCGCTTTGGCGATGTAGGAAATGACATTCGAAGCCGTGCCGCCGGGGCAGCAGCCGACCAGGACGACGCCGATCGCGATTTCCGGCGGAAGGGCGAAGAGATGAATCAGTGCGAAAGCAGCAGCCGGCATGATGATGAACTGCAGCACCGTGCCGATCGCTACATTCTTCGGCTGCTTGAATACATTCTTGAAATCACCGGGGGTGAGGCTCATGCCCATGCCGAACATGATGATACCGAGCAGCGTCGGGATCTTCGGGGCGAATGGCTTCATCACTTCCGGCCAGAAAATACTGAAAATGCCGATCAGCACGACGCCGATGGACATGTATTTCGTACAAAAACGAACGATGAGAGAAAGCATAGAGTAGCTCCTTTGTATAGAGGGGTTCAAGTTGATGGGTTCAGGGTTCAGGGTTAGCCCCTCGGGCGTGCCGTCCCATGATTACGTTTGAAAGCTCTACTCGCCAGTTAGGAGTGAGGAGTGGTGGGGCGGCGCATAAAAATCAGAAGCGCCGCGGAGTATTGAAATAAGCGTAAAACGCGTTCCCCCTTGAAGAAGGGGGTGCCCGAAGGGCAGGGGATAGACTGCCTCGAAGAGGCAGAATTCTGCAGAATGAGAAACGGAAAATGTGGAATAGACAGTAGAACAGCATCAGCAAGACGTCATTTCCCGGTCACGGCATGCATGATGATAAGCGTTGTGCCATAAAGATCCCTCCACTTCGGTCGGGATGACGATACGGGAAAACGTCTGATGTCTAATGTCTCCCAGTCACCAGTCACTTGGCGCTCCTAATCCCTAGCCACTAATCATCCCTGCTTTCAAACTTCAGGGTTAGTCCCTCGGGCGTGCCGTCCCATGATTACGTTTGAAAGCTCTACTCGCCAGTTAGGAGTGAGGCGTGAGAAGTGTTGGTGCGGCGCATAAAAATCAGAAGCGCCGCGAAGTTTTGATAGCGCTTCGCGCGCATCGTCATTTCGAGCGTAGCCGAGAAATCTTTATTGCAGAACGTTCATCGTCTGATATGAGGCAGCACCAGGACATCGTTTTCCCTCGGCGCATACACGCTGATTCCCGCAATGCAGTAAAGATCCCTCGACTGCGCTCGGGATGACGATGCCTGAGAATCCCAGTCACTCCTAATCCCCAATCCCTAATCCCTGGCCACTCATCCCTGCTTTCAAACCTCAAACCCAAAAGCGAATTATCCCAGAATCACATTATCAATGAGTCTTGTCTTGCCGAAACGGACAGCGAGAGCGAGGAGGACCTGACCTTCGATCGTTTCTCCGACCTCCGGAAGACCCGGCATGCCATACATTTCAACATAGTCGATATCGCTCATCGGTTCGGCTTCGATTTCCTTCGTCACCTGATCGATCAGCTTCTGCTTATTTCTTTCACCGGCTTCGAAGGCTTCCTTTGCATGGGAAAGGCTTCTCGAGAGGACAAGTGCTGCGGTGCGTTCTTCCTGAGAAAGATATACATTTCTCGAAGACTTCGCAAGGCCGTCCGCTTCACGGACGATCGGCATCAGGCGGAGCTCCACATTCATGAAGAGGTCTTCCACCATGCGCTGAAGCACCTGTGTCTGCTGGGCATCCTTCAGGCCATAGTAAGCACGGTCGCATTCCGTCAGATTGAAGAATTTCGTGCAGACCGTTGCGACGCCGCGGAAATGGATCGGGCGTGTGCGTCCGCAGAGGACTTTCGTGATCGGGCCGGTGACTTCCACCCATGTCATATCCTTATGCGGATACATTTCAGCGGGAGACGGAGCGAAGAGAAGATCTGCGCCGGCGGCTTCTGCGACCTTCGCATCGGCTTCGAGCATTCTCGGATATGCTTCGTAGTCTTCGTTCGGTCCGAACTGGGTCGGATTCACAAAGACAGAAGTGATGACAAAATCATTTTCCTTGCGAGCGGCCTGAATCAGGGATGCATGTCCTTCATGAAGTGCGCCCATGGTGGTCACAAGACCGATGGATCTCCCATCCTTCTTGCACTGGTGGACGTACTCTTTCAGTTCTTTGATGGTGTGGATGACTTTCATAGTAGATTCCTTCCCGGAAGCAGGGCTTCCCGTCAAATGCTTGGGTGAGTGCGGATCTTTCCATCAAAAAAACCGCACCCAAAATGAATGCGGTTTCAGAAACCAGCCCTTGCCAGCAATACCAGCTTGGCAGGAAGGCAAATTAAAAATACATCCCAGAGGGATGCATTCTGATTTGAAATCTCTGCATTCGTCTCGGTTATAAAAATCCAAGCGATATTAAAGTTTGACAGACGGTGAGATCATAGAGCGCCCGATGGCCTTTCCTCGATACAGTTCAGCTGATACTGCTCGAATGGCCGAGGATTCATGCTGCCGTCCTGATTTCTTTCAGACTCCCTTCGGGATATCCATAGAGCATGGACGGATCTCACAGGGGAAGCACTGATCCCATCAGACTCTGCGACTTTACCAGCGTCTCCCTTGTTCTGTCAGAGAAAGAATACTCTATCAGGGTGGGATTGTCAAGAGGAAAGGGAAATGGTCCGGTGGAGCGATCTTGCGCTTGCAAAGTCGTAGGCTTGGCTGGAAATGATAGAATGCTGGCGTTATCTATTGAAAATATTAGAAATGGTAAAGCATATATTTCTATGCATAACGCTTAAATTAAAAATTACTTGAAAGATAAGTTCTAATCATGTAACATTAAAATCATCTATGATGAAAAAACGGGGCGCATGAATATCATGTACATTCCGCGCCTTTGGAAGGAGGCCTATGATGAAACGGATCGTGATTTTAACATGTCTTAAGGCAAGCCGTGTCTGCACGGGGGCGGCTTGCTTTCAGGCGTTCAACCAGCGGACGAGGTCCTTTGCCCGCTATGGGAAGGAGCCGCTGGAGATCGAGGCTTTCATGCGGTGCAGCGGCTGCGGGCATACCATGGAAAATGACAAGGGGCTCCAAGAAAAGGTGGAGAGGATCGTAAAGCTGCATCCGGAGGCGGTCCACCTCGGGATCTGCTGCTGTCATGATGGGAGAGATCAGGAGCTGTGCCGGGAGATTGAAGCACTTGCAGGTATCTTCCGGGAGAATGGCATCGAGGTCGTGCGGGGCACGCATTCGGAATTTTGAGTCAAAAAGAAGGGGCTATGAAATAACGATCATCTCATTTTCGCGTTCCATCTGCCGCGGGGGACTTGCAGCTCTCATAGGAGTGACCGGGAAACCTTATCCCAGCTGTCTTTCATGCCATAGTCACCCTATCCGCCCCTGCGGGCACCTTCCCCTAGAGGGGAAGGCCATTAAGTTAAGCGGCAGAACGTTCTTGGCTCCCCGAAGGGGGAGCTCCCCGAAGGGGTGAGGGGGCTACGTAGCGGTATTGCATGAAAGTGTTGGAATATCGATAGCATCAGACTATTCAACATAGCACGCTATACCGCTAGCATGCCCCATCTCACTGCGCTCGAAATGGCGTCTCACTGGATTTTAGCGTCGCTACGCTCCTAAAAATCCAGTTCGCTTGCACATATTGCCTTCGGCACTTCCCCCGAAGGGGGAAGCAAGACGTTACGTAGCTAACGATTTCCTTAACTTAATAGCATTACCTAGAGGGGAAGGCTGCGATATGAGAATACCATCTTCTAAAAAAAGGCGGCGAAGCCGCCACGAGAGCCCTGAACCTTGAACCCTGAACCAAATGAAAGCAAAGTAAAAAGGGGCTGTGAAGAAATGAGGATTCATTTCTTCACAGCTCCTTTTTTTATTTACCCGTGATCGCTCTTGCCCCAAAGAGGGTCTTAAACCGATCCGGTGTATCGTCATAGTGATCGGAAGTGATGTCGTTCTCCGGTTCATAGAAATCAGGGAGGCGGATGCCCATCAGGGCGAGCTGGGTGTCGAAGACGAGGTCATTGGTCCAGCGGCTCTTTTGGCGGGCGGTCAGATTTCTGATGAGCTTCGGGTGGGCGGAGAGGTAGGTGTCGGAGAAGGCCATGTAGAAGGGGATGTAGGTCATGGCGGGGATGTAGGTGGCGGGATTGTGGTCGAGGTGCAGGTCGATGCCTTCGCCGTGGTCGGAAAAGTAGAGGAGGGTCTGGAAGTCGGGGCGGGCAGCGAGTGTCTCATACAGCTTTTCCATCACGTAGTCGTGGAAGAGGATGGTATCGTCATATTGGTCGCGATAGGGGTCGTCGCTGTGGATCTTCTCGTAGCTTTTGGGATGGTGGTAGGCGTACGGCATGTGGCTTCCCATATAATGAAGGATGACGAGGGTCTTCTCGCTGCTCTTTATGCGTGTGAGCTCTTCGGCGAGGGCATTGTCGTAGACGTCAAGGTCGGCGGTGGTGCCGAGGTGACTGTTTCGCCAATGCTGCTCGTCGGCTTCAGAGGCGATGATGGTGGTCGGGGTATCCCAGGCGCTGAAGCGGACCTGGTTGCTGATCCAGACGGTATGGAATCCGGCGGCTTTGGCGGCTTCGATGAGGGAGGGGGCGTCTGCGAGGGACATGTCGTTGTACTGGTTCTTCGCGGTCAGAGCATAGGAGAGTGCAGGGACGGTCTGCACGTAGCAGCTGTAGGCGTCATCAAAGAAAAGAAAGTGCGGGTCGTTTCTGCGAGAAGAAAGCCAGGGGGTGGTCGGGCGCGGGTAGCCATAGACACTCATGTGCTCACTGTTCTCGGATTCGCCGATGGCAAGGACGTAGAGGCCGGGAGCTGAGGAAATGGTGAGGTTCGTGAGACGGCTTGTGCGTTCTTTGGATTTCTGCTCAAAGTCGGCGTAGGCTTTCATGTAGTCCTTGATGCCGATCCATGGCGTGGTGACGGGATTGCTGTAGGAAAGGGTGAGGCTGACGGGGGTGACGAGGAGGAGGGCAAGCCGCGGAAGGAGAGAAGGGCGGGAGAAGAGCTCACCTGTGCTGCTTTTTCCGGAGATCAGGAAGAGCGCGCCAAAGTAGAGTGGAAGGCATAGCAAAAGGGGAAGGGAGAGATGTCCGGAGAGGTATCCGGCGGCTTCACTGACATTGGTCTGCAGAAGTGCGAGAAGCGTTTCGGACTGTGGGAAGCTGTCTGTCAGGAAGTAGCAGCTCCATGTCACGAGGGCGGGGAGCGTCATGAGAAAGCCGGCGAGGAAGACATAGCAGGCTCTCTCTCGCGCAAAGCGTGCAGGCGGCGAAAGAAGTGCGAGGATGCCCCATGTGGCGACTGAGAAGGAAAGGCAGCCGTAGAGATCCCATGAAGGGGTGAGAAGGCCTGTCAGAAAGCGGACGGAGATCGCGGAAAGGGCGAAGAAAAGGAGCGGCAGCTGCCGGAGTGCGGGGCGGTAGAAGGTGAAGAGGAGGGAGAGTGTCACGCAGGTGAAGAAGATGGACACGTCGTTCCATGGCGGGAAGACTTCGCCGGTCACGGCAAGGTGCAGCCCGTAGATGAGGGCGAAGAGAGCAAGCCCGGTGGCCGCAAAGCGGAGAAAGGGATGTAGAATGGGACGCAAGGGAGCCTCTTTTTGGTATAATGGGGGAGGGTTCAGGGTTCAGGGTTCAGGGTTCAGGGTTAGCCCATGGGGCGTGCTACCCTTTGATTGTTTACGAAAGAGGGGGAGCAGGTTCTATAGGTTCAACAGGTTCAACTGGGGTGGTGCGGCGCATAAAAATATGGAAGCGCCGCGGAGATTTGAAATTTAGCGGTTTTCTCGTATCGAAAACCTAATCCCTAGCCACTAATGAAGTGGTAAACTAAAATTGGACACAGAGGGGGTAATCTTTAGACATACAGTGTACACTGCATAGGCAGTGCAAAATAAGCGCTGGACAGAGTGTCCCCCTTACTGGACAGGAGGTTTGCCATGAAGTACACGAAAGAACAAAGATTGGACATCGGTCGACGAATTTACTACAGCGAAATAAGTCGGTATGAAGCCGCGGAAGAATATGGCATTAGTGAGCAGACCGCACGGAATTACATGAGAATGTATCGGGATGTCAATCGGCTGCCGCCCAAACACGGTCAGAGATCCATCGGCGCACTCTCTTTCAAGAAAGAGCCGGTAGAGCTGGATGAACTGAAATCTATGACAAAGGAGGAATTGATCCAGGAGCTGATCAAGGCCAGGATCACAGAAGCAAGGTTAAAAAAAGGATACGAGGTGAAGGGAGATGGTACGGTAATTCTATACGCCAGCAAGACTACCAAGTGATTATGGAGTTGTCAGGAGAAATCCCAGTAAAGATCCTATGTAAAGCAATGGGCATCCAGCGGAGCAGTTTCTACGCATGGAAGAAGCATCTCTCCCATCCTTCGGAAAGAGAGAAGAACCTTGCAAGCAATGTCAGGCTGTTTCAAGAATACCACTCGAAGTATCCGTCGCATGGTTACCGCTGGCTGAATGCCAAGATACGCCTAGACAAAAACATTGTCCTGTCTGACCCCTATGCTCATAAGTGTTGCAAGATTGCGGGAATCAAGAGCAAGTCCAAGCATTACCGCTACAAGAAGGCTGGAGATCCGGCACGGATATTCCCAAATCTGCTCCTGTCAGAGATGCAGATTGACGGGCCGATGCAGTGCATCGTGAGCGATATGACAGCGTTTTATGTGAAGGGCGCCTACTACGAACTGACTCTTTACATGGATCTCTGGAACAATGAGATTGTCATCTATTCCCTTTCGGCAAAGCGTGGCGACCGCATGACCTATATCAGTGGGCTGAGAGATCTGATTGCATGGAAGGAGCAACATCCAGAACACCAAATGATCCTGCATACGGACCAGGGATCTGTCTACGCATCTAAGGCCTACAACGACCTGCTGCCCATGTACGGCATTACCCGGTCGATGTCACGTGCCGGAACGCCGACAGATAACGCTACAATGGAATCTGTTAATGGATGGATTAAGGCCGAGATGTTCATGGACTTGCACGTGACCGGAGAGAAGCCCATCGCGGAAGAGGTGGATGATTACATCCATTTCTTTAACGAATATAGGCCAGCCTATACATTGGGCTACTTGACGCCGAAGCAGTACCGAGAACGCCATATTTCTAAATGCTGAACTTATTCAAGTTGTAGTTGGCATAAAGTGTCTGGCGGTTCCCGAGACGATGTTGGAAGATTCACTGTATCTTGTACAAGTATTCAATTTTTATGCCTAATTTTTTTAGTTTCGTGTCCAATTTTTGTTGACAAGTGCAAGTACCCTATCCACCGCTGACGCGGTCCCCCTTCCCCGATGGGGAAGGCAAAGAGGAGGCGGCTCCGCCGCAAAAAAAGGAAGCCAACCCCGCCTCGCTGCGCTCGGCAGCCCCTTCCAAGGGAAGGGGCTCGCGTGGATACTCCCTCCTTCCTATGGAAGGAGGTGCCCCGAAGGGGCGGAGGTTGGATGGGGAAAGCGGTATGAAAAAGAGCGGAGAAGACCGTCTCAAGTACGCCGTTTACGAAAGTACCCTATCCACCGCTGGCGCGGTCCCCCTTCCCCGATGGGTAATGCTTTTAAGTTAAGCGGCAGAACGTTCTTGGCTCCCCATCGGGGGAGCTGCCCGAAGGGCTTGTGCAAGCGAACTGGATTTTTAGGAGTGAAGCGACGCGAAAATCCAGTGAGACGCCATTTCGAACGAAGTGAGATGAGGGGGCTACGTAGCGGTATTGCATGAAAGTGTTGGAATATCGATAGCATCGGACTATTCAACATAGCACGCTATACCGCTGGCATGCCCCTATTGCCTTCGGCACTTCCCTCGAAGGGGGAAGCAAGTCGTTACGGCGCTAACATTTTCCTTAACTTAATAGCATTGCCCGATGGGGAAGGCAGCGAAACGAGAATACCGCTATTCCCATAACGTCAGAGCGAATACAGGATATATGTGGAAAAACAATATCCCCGAAACAAAGCCTTCCCCTCGAGGGGAAGGTGGCAAGCGGAGCGAGCCGGATAGGGTTCTAGCGGTATGAAAAAGAGCGGGGGAGATCGTCTCAAGCAGGCGATATACGAAAGCAGCCGAATACCGCTCTGCATCCCTAACCATACATTTCTGAAACCAATGAGTGATTCTTAAAGGAATGCTGATTCCATCGCCGAATCGGCGCTTCCGCAGAAAGGAGCTATCCTATGGCTGAAATCAAAGACATCACGAAATTTCATATATTTTCCTCCGCCTACTTTGCCTCGGCGGTGAACCGTTCCCAGTACGTGACGGACGGCAAGAAAGA
>CAKPUX010000033.1 GCA_934193095.1 uncultured Dialister sp.
TTTCTGTCGCAGCAGCAATGTTGTCGATCGGCATGTTCAGTTTGAGCAGATTCATGATCACTGTTCTACCTTTTTTCTCCATACCGATTTCGATCCCTTCCTGCATGCCTTCGGTTTTATATTTTTGGAGTTCCATCAAAAGTGTCATATATTCTCGCCTCATTTCTTTATGTTCTTTGATCCGGATCACTTCTTCGTTGATTTCTTTCGTCAATGCACCCTCTGCTGCTTTCCCGTCCACATAGCGCAGGAAGGCTGCTATATCCGGGTCAAGGGTATCACTTTCGCCTTTCGCGTTCAGGAAGATCTTTGTCGAAAGATCCCCCAGCTCCAGACCTTCCTTTTCGATGCAGCGATGGCGGAAGGTATACATGGGGAGATTTTCACCGAAGGGGTCGAAGGTACAGATGAAGATGATGAAGGACTCTTTCAGCTCTGTATAGTACTGCCCTTTTTTCAGCTCGTCCATATCGATCATGCCTTGATAGTAGCGGGTCCGCTTGGGGAGTTCCCCTTCGCTGCCATTCGTACATTGCATCTCGATGTCATAGACATGGCCGTTTTCATCGTGCACATAGACGTCCAGACGGATGCTTTTGCTGTCGTAGCGGTTGTCTATGGATTTTTCGCCTTCTGGAAATGTGATCTTTTCGATCCGGATGCCCAAAATCTTCTCGATCAGGTATTTGCAGATCCGCTGGTTCTGCATGACTTTCTGGAAAAGAAAATTATCCTGGATGGTCAGCTCTTCCCATTGTTTGAATCGTCCCATGGCATCACCGCCTTTCTACCTGTATTGTAACAAAAAATAGAGAAAAAGCGAAGAGAAATTCCGCAATATACCAGCAGAAAAGAAACATTCTCTCATCATATTTTGTATCTGTATGAGGGAAACAGGCAATAAAAAAGCAGTCTGCCGATGAAAACCGACAGGCTGCTTTTCTATGATTTTTATTTTTCCAGCTTTTTGAAAAGGCTCGCCATTTCGAGTGCATCCATCGCACATTCGAAGCCTTTGTTGCCGGATTTGAGGCCGGCGCGGTTGATGGCCTGCTCGATGGTATCCGTGGTGAGGACACCGTAGAGGACGGGGATACCGCTGGAGAGGGAGGCCATAGCGACGCCTTTCGTGACTTCGGTCGCTACGTGCTCGTAGTGATCGGTCTCGCCGCGGATGACAGCGCCAAGGCAGATGACGGCATCATATTTCCCGCTTTCTGCCATTTTCTTCGCTGCGAGCGGGATCTCGAAGGCACCCGGCACCCAGGCGAGATCGACTTTGTCCATATCGACGCCGTGACGGGCAAGACCATCGGCTGCGCCGTCGATGAGTTTGGAAACGATGACTTCATTGAAACGGGAAGCGATAATGCCGACGCGGATGTCGCTTTCATTAAAAAGTCCGGAAATGATATTCATGAGGAAGTCTCCTTTGGGTATATGTAACATATTTTGTAAATGGTAAAGTCTAGGGTTCAAGGTTCAGGGTTCGGGGTTATCCCCTGGGGCGTGCTGCCCATGGATTGTGGATGAAAGCTTTGCTCTCTAGTTAGGAGTTAGGAGTTAGGAGTGGTGGTGCGGCGCATAAAAATCAGAAGCGCCGCAGAGTATAAATAGGGCGATGCCCGAAGGTGGTATTTAGTCACCAGTTACTTTGCACCCCTAATCCCTAGATACTAATCCCCAGTCACTAGTCACCAGTCACTAGCCACTAGCCACTAGCCACTAGCCACTAGCCACTAAAATCCTATGCCTTCGGTTCTACGATGTCCTGGTCGAGCTTCAGCATGTGGCCCATTTTTTCCTGCTTGGTCTTGAGGTAGAATTCGTCTTCTCTGGTGGGCGCGATCTCGATGGGGACGCGCTCGGTGATGGTGATGCCGTACTCACTGACGTCGTCGATCTTCTGCGGGTTATTGGTCAGGAGGCGGATGTGGACTGCACCTAGATTTCTAAGGATCTGCGCTCCAGTCATGTACTCGCGAAGGTCGGCAGCGAAGCCGAGCTTGAGATTCGCTTCGACAGTGTCATAGCCTTCGTCCTGCAGGGCATAGGCGCGGATCTTATTGATGAGGCCGATGCCGCGGCCTTCCTGACGCAGGTAGACGAGGACGCCGCGGCCTTCCTTGGCGATCTGGCGCATGGCTGCGGAAAGCTGCTGTCCGCAGTCGCAGCGCAGCGATCCGAAGCAGTCACCAGTGAGACATTCCGAGTGGATGCGGCAGAGGACGGGAGATCCGTCATCGACCTTGCCCATGGTGAGAGCGACGTGGTGCTCGCCATTCATGCGGTTCACGAAGCCGTAGATCTCAAAGTCGCCGTACTTGGTCGGGAGTTTTGCGGCGGTGATGCGCTCGACGAAGATCTCATGCTTTTTCCTGTATTCGATGAGCTCCTGAATGTTGCCGATCTTGAGGCCTTTTTCCTTCGCAAGGCGGAAGAGGTCTTCACGGCGGGCCATGGTGCCGTCTTCATTCATGATCTCACAGCACAGGCCGGCGGGCTTGAGCCCCGCAAGGCGGGCGAGGTCGACGGTCGCTTCAGTATGACCCTGCCGTTCGAGGACGCCCCATCGGCGAGCTTTCAGCGGGAAGAGATGTCCCGGGCGGCGGAAATCTTCCGGCTTCGCGCCGTCTTTGATGGCTTCCAAGGCTGTCATGGAGCGGGCGGCGGCAGAGACGCCGGTACCGGAGTCCTTGTAATCAATGGACTCGAGGAAGGCGGTCTGGTGATTGTCTGTATTGTGACGGATCATCGGTCCGAGGTACAGGGATTCTGCGATCTCCTCGGACATCGGCATGCAGATGACGCCTTTCGCTTCGGACGCCATGCGATTCACATTCTCAGGCGTGGCGAATTCTGCGGCGCAGATGTAGTCGCCTTCATTTTCGCGGGACTCTGCGTCCTGCATGATGACGATGTGTCCCTGCCTGATCTCTTCTAAAATATCTTCAATCGGGTCAAATTTAAATTCCATAGTTTCCTCCAGAAAGTGTCTCAAGCATACCCATGGTGAGACCTTCTTCCGTGTCCTTTTTCATGAGCTGCTCCACATATTTTCCCAAGTAGTCGCACTCGACATTCACCGGGTCTCCCGGGTGCTTCCCGAGAAGGATGGTCTTCTCCCCCGTATGTGGGATGAGGGAGATCGTGAAGCGGTCTGCTTCGCGCCTTGCGACCGTGAGGCTCACGCCGTCGATAGCGACAGAGCCTTTTTCTATGATGTATTTCATCCATTTCTTTTCAATGGAAATCGTGATATTCACCGCGTTTCCGTCCTTGATGAAGGAGATCAGGCGTCCCGTGGTATCGACATGGCCGAGCACGATGTGACCGCCCAAGCGATCCGAGAGACGGAGCGCACGCTCGAGATTCAGGGGCGAACCGATGCGCACCATGGAAAACGACGTGCGCGAAAGTGTCTCCGGCGTGACGTCGCAATCGAAAGAGTGCGTATCCATCCGCGTCACGGTGAGGCAGGTACCGTTCACCGCGATGCTGTCGCCGAGCTTCGTCCCTTCGAGGACTTTTTCACAAGAAATGGTGAGCGTGCAGGAAGACGCTGTGGGCTTCATCCCGCGAAGCATCCCGATTTCCTCTACGATCCCTGTGAACATGGCTCTTCCTCTCTCTTCAGCAGGTCGACGTCCTTCGGGCGCGCGGACTCTGCCTTTTCTTCTTTGGCTTCTTTTTCTACATACGCCTCGATGACGAGATCCTTCCCCGTCATCTGCGTTTGGATGTCCCGAAGACGGATGGCCTTCGGGATGGTCGGTGCGCCCTCGCCGCCGATGAGCCCGGGCGCAGAGACGCCGCCGATGATCATCGGCGCGGTATAGATGCGTACCTTGTCGACGATACCGGCCTCAAAGGCAGACGCAGCGAGCGTCGCGCCGCCCTCTAAGAGGATGCTGTCGATGCCTTTCAGGGCGAGCCCCGTCATGGCAGCCTCGAGATCGACTTCGCCTTTCTCTTCGCTGTCCGTCATGATGATATCGACGCCCATATCCGAGAGCGCTTTGCGCTTTCCCTCATCGGAGGCCGTCGTGGTGAGGATGATATTCTCCCCCTCTTCCTGAAATACCTTCGCTTTGAGCGGCACCGAAAGATGCCCATCCACGATGATACGCACGGGGTCGATCATACCCTCTGTGCGGGCAGTGAGCTGCGGGTTGTCCGCAAGGATCGTCCCCGCGCCGACCATGATGCCCTTGTAGCAGCCGCGCAGGACATGTACTTCTTCCCGCGAGTCTTCACAGGAAATCCACTGGGAGTCCCCCGTGTGGCAAGCCGTCTTGCCATCCAGAGACATCGCAGCCTTGTAGAGGACGAAGGGCTTATGCTGGGTGATGTATTTCAGGAAGACTTCATTCAGCTTCTTCGCTTCTTCTTCCATGATACCGACCGTCACGAAAATCCCCGCTTCCTTCAGCTTGCGGATCCCCTTGCCGGCAACGAGAGGATTCGGATCCTCCATCGCGACGACCACGCGGTCGACGCCTTTTTCTACCACGAGGTCAGCGCACGGCGGCGTCTTCCCATAGTGCGAACATGGCTCGAGCGTCACATAGAGCGTCGCCCCCTTCGGATCTTCTGTCGCGTGAGCGAAGCAGTTCACTTCCGCATGCGGTCCGCCATATACTTCATGCCAGCCTTCTCCGATGATGCGGCCATCTTTCACAAGCACCGCCCCGACCATCGGATTCGGACGGGTATGTCCCATGCCGCGCACCGCTAGCTCCAGCGCACGGCTCATGAATTTTCTGTCTTCATCGATACGCAAAAAATCCACCTTCCTTTCCTTCAGGGAGGTGGACAGCCAAAAAGTCTACCACTCTTCTTTCATCCGGACTCTAACCGTCGGCTCTGGGTTCTCACCAGATCTACTGCAGGACATCTGCAGCTCGTGGGCTCAGAAGATCTTTACCACCGGTGGGGAATTCCGCCCCGCCCTGAAGAGATATATTTCTACGTTTCTATTATAACAGATTACGCAAGAGGGATGCGTGGCTAGCGGCTGTTGACTAGGGACTGGTGACTGGTGACTAGTGGCTAGGGACTAGGGATGAGAAAGGAGAATACCGCTTTCCCCATATCGTCATTTCGAGCGAAAGCGAGAAATCTTTTCCGTTCGCGGTCAAGCCAAGGATGCGAGAACAACGGATAACGGGAAACGCCATGCTCCATATGAACTGGACACTACGGTGTTTCATACAGACAGATTCACACAGGAAAAAAGAAACCCGTAGCCGAAAAAGATCCCTCGGCTCCGCTCGGGATGACGATACGGGAAAACGGACTCTCTCACATTTCCTTTCATACCGCTGCGGAGCCAACCTCCGCCCCTTCGGGGCACCTCCTTCCAAGGGAAGGAGGTAGAATACACACTATCCCCCGAACCATAGCCTTCCCCGCATGGGGAAGGTGGCGAGCGTAGCGAGCCGGATAGGGTTCTAGCGGGATGAAAACGCGAGAGAATGAGCATCTCAAGCCGGCGATTTACGAGAGTACCCGAGCGCCGCTCACCTCACATTCCCTTTCATTCCTTCCCGTAGAAGGCTGCCCCTGCGGGGCAGATCTATCCTCCGCCTTCGGCGCGCCCCTTCTTCAAGGGGCTGCTCAGTGGTCATGCAAAAGCGCGGTATACGAGAATACCGCTTCCCTCACCATAGCCTTCCCCGCATGGAGAAGGTGGCAAGCGTAGCAAGCCGGATAGGGTTCTAGCGGGATGAAAGCGAGAGAGAAAAACCTTCTCAAGCCGGCGATTTACGAGAGTACCCGAGCGCCGCTCACCTCACATTTCCTTTCATCTCTTCCCGTAGAAGGCTGCCCCTGCGGGGCAGATCTATCCTCCGCCTTCGGCGCGCCCCTTCTTCAAGGGGCTGCTCAGCAGTCATGCAAAAGCGCGACATCCGAGAATACCGCTTCTCCGCACCATAGCCTTCCCCGCATGGGGAAGGTGGCGAGCATAGCGAGCCGGATAGGGTTCTAGCGGGATGAAAACGCGAGAGAATGAGCGTCTCAAACAAAAATAACGTTTTCCCCATATCGTCATTTCGAGCGAAAGCGAGAAATCTTTTCGTTCGCGGTCAAGCCAAGGATGCGAGGAGAACACATAACGGGAAACGCCATGCTCCATACGAACTGGAAACTACAGTGTTTCATGCAGACAGATTCACGCAGGAAAGAAGAAACCCGCAGCCGAAAAAGATCCCTCGGCTCCGCTTTCGATGACGATACGGGAAAACGGGCTATCTCACATGTGAGAAAACGACCTAATCCCTAGTCCCTAATCCCCAGCTACCAGTTACTAGTCACCAGTCACCAGCTACCAGTCCACCAGTCACGAATCCCCCAACCTCCCTTGCGTAAAACCCGCGCACCATATATACTAGAAAAGATAATTCTATTTTTTATTAAGGAGATGGA
Organism: uncultured Dialister sp.; assembly: GCA_934193095.1. Taxonomy (GTDB): domain Bacteria; phylum Bacillota; class Negativicutes; order Veillonellales; family Dialisteraceae; genus Dialister. The sequence goes on from CAKPUX010000033.1 coordinate 6,430, forward strand.
TGTTTTGAATTTTGTTGACGCCGTAGTGGCCTTTCTGAACATTGGCATTTTCAGCACGCTGATCTGCCGCTTTACCGGAGCGAATATGGCAATGCTCGTTTTCTGTGCACTGCTCTACATGGGGAGTGAACCGATGGAAACGGTGGGCATCATGCTGACGTACCTGGTCTTCATGCGCCTCACCATTTACACCCAGAAGCGCAAGCTGAATTTCAAGAAGCTGCAGGTTTTCAAAGGGATGCGAGTCTTTGTCCCCGTCCTTCTGATCGTGATCTCTCTTTTCCTGTATCCATTCGCAGCACTGGCGATCTTCCTCCTGCTCTTCATGGTGGAAATCCTCGCACAGATCAAGGCGGAAATCCCGGAAGACAGACAGCTTTCGAAGGGAGAACTCACCAAGTACATCGTGATCGGTTCTCTCCTGACCACCGTCTCTATGATTGCCGTGAAATTCATCCCCGCTTCCTGGTACTATGCACTGGGCGGCGCTGTCGGTCTTTTCCTCTGTGCCTTCGTATGGTGGCTGGGTCAGGATCGTGACAGACTTTCCGGTATCTGGGATACAGTCATCCTGCTCTCCTTCATCCCGCTCGGCCTCTTCGGCTTCGATATGGCAGACTGGATGGATGATATGCGCCGCAGCGTGAACCCGACCCGCATCGCATACAATCTGCCTTTCATTTTCCTGCCGGTCTTCTATGTCGGCTTCCTGATGGCGAATATCCTCTTCGGTGTCTTCTCCCTCTCCGGCATGTGCATCACCTTCTTCGGCGCACTCGGTCTGCGTCTCTTCGGCTACTATGAAATGTCCGGCAAGGGCAAGGCGAGCCTCATCGCGATCGGCTTCACCGTCCTCGGCCTCTTCCTCCTCTTCCTCACCGCACCGGAGCCTGTCGGTGTCTCCAAGTACGTGGACGCTTTCCTGCCGACCAATTACTATGGCTTCAAGGGCATCCTGAATATGTTCTGAGGATGGTGACGTTTTAGTAGCTAGTGACTAGTGACTAGTAGCTAGGGATGAGTAGCTAGGGATTAGGAAGTTTGCCTCACATTTCCCGCTACTCCGCTATACCCGATCCCAAAAGAAAACCGTCATGATCGAAATGGTCATGACGGTTTTTGTTTGCCCGAAACAGATCGTGAAAAATATAACACGTAAAAAGCGAGGCCCGATGGACCTCGCTTTCGTGTCGATTTCATAAACCGATAGTATGGAGAAATGGTAAGGGGGAAAATTCCTAATTCCTAGCTACTAGCTACCAGCTATTAATCCCTAGCCACTAAACAGCTACTCCCCCGCCTTCGGCTGGCGATACGTGAAGACACGCTTGGGCTGATCGCTTTCCACCTTATGATCGAGGAGGTTCACATCGAGGATCGGGCAGACGCCGCAGCCATTGCAGGCCTGATGGCGGCAGTCGTGGGTGAGGATCCCCTTCTCGGCCATGCGCCATTCTTTCAGGAGGTAGTCCTTCGTGACGCCGCTGTCGATGTGATCCCACGGTTCGCATTCGTAGAAATCGCGGATGCGCGCTGCATATTCATCGGGATCGATGCCGCATTCACGGAAGCTGTCCATCCAGACGTCAAAGTGGAAAAATTCCGTCCAGCTGTCATAGGTACAGCCTTTTTTCCATGCGGTATAGATCGCAGAAGAGAGCTTGCGGTCGCCGCGAGCGAGGACGGCTTCGATATAGCCTGTCTTGGCATCATGGTAGGCGTACTTGATATGACGGTTTGTGAAAAGGCTCTTCAGGTACTGCTGTTTGCGCTCGATTTCCTCTACGCTGCACTGCGGCATCCACTGGAAAGGCGTGAAAGGCTTCGGCACGAAGCTCGAGACACTGACGGTGATACGCAGGTCATAGCGCCCCTTGATCTCGTGATAGAGCTCATGGATGCGGTTCGCCAGGTCGGCGATGCCCTTCAGGTCTTCATCGGTTTCTGTCGGAAGGCCCATCATGAAGTAGAGTTTCACCTTTTTCCAGCCATTTTTGAACGCATTCGCGCACGCACCCATGATATCTTCTTCCGTGACGCCCTTATTGATGACGTCGCGCATGCGCTGCGTACCGGCTTCCGGTGCCAGCGTGAGACCGCTCTTTCGTACCTGCTGGATCTTTTTCGCGATGTCGATGGAGAAGCTGTCGACACGCAGTGACGGGAGACTGACGCTCACGCGCTTGTCTTTGAAATTTTCCAAGAGGTGATCGACGAGCTCGGGCAGGCAGGAGTAGTCTGCCGAAGAGAGGGACATGAGGGAAATCTCATTATAGCCCGTATTCTTGATCAGGGTATCTGCGATCTCCTGCAGTCTCTCTTCGCTCTTCTCGCGCACAGGGCGGTAGATCATCCCCGCCTGGCAGAAACGGCATCCGCGGCTGCATCCGCGGAACATTTCCAAGACGGCACGATCATGCACGATCTCGATATGCGGGAGGATCGGCTTGTCATCGATGTGGACATGGTCGACATCACGGATGACACGCTTCTTCACAGGAAACTGTGCCGCTTCGTCGATGGGACGGATGCTGCGGAAGACGCCATTCTCATAGTAAGAGACCTCATAGAGGGACGGCGCATAGCAACCATCGATCTGAGCAAGACGGCGGATCGCCTCCTTGCGGCCGCCGGGCTTCCCTTCCGCTTTCCATGCTTTCACGATATCCACCATCTCTCCGATGGCTTCTTCGGATTCTCCGATGAAGAAGACGTCGAAGAAATCAGCGACTGGCTCTGCATTGTACACGCAGGGGCCGCCGGCAACGACGAGAGGATCCTCCTCCGTGCGGTCCTTCGCCCAGACAGGAATGCCTGCCATGTCGATCATGTTCAGGATATTCGTGTAGCACATTTCATACGGCATGGTGAAGCCCAGTACGTCGAAATCCTTGACCGGACATTTATTTTCCAGAGAAAAGAGCGGGATGTGCTTCTCTCTCATCATCGCTTCCATGTCCACCCATGGCGCATACACGCGCTCTGCCAGCGCATCATCTCTGGCGTTCAGGACACTGTAAATGATTTTGAGTCCCAGATGGCTCATGGCGACTTCGTAGACATCAGGGAATGCCAGCGCCACCTTCACCGGGATCTCATCGTGGTTCTTCACCACGCTGTTCCACTCTCCGCCAATGTAGCGGGCAGGCTTTTGGATATGCATCAGCCATACGGGATCGATAGTTACACGGTTCATTTGATACTCCTAAAATAAATGGGGTTACAGGTTCAATGGGGTTCAGGGTTCAGGGTTCGGGGTTGTGGTGGCGGCTTCGCCGCAAATATTTATGGGACGATGTCCGAAGGTGAGTGGATAGCAGGTTTCTCGTTTGTTGTTTTCACCCATCGACCACTGAGCCGCGAATGACAAAGATTTCTCGCTTCGCTCGAAATGACAATGTGAGAAAGGCTCTTAGTCTCCTAGTCTCCTAGTCCCTAGCTACTAGTCCCTAGTCACCAGCCACCAGTCACTAGTCACTAGTCACCAGTCACTAGTCACCAATCAATCAAACATCAATTTCTTTCTTCTTAAATAGATATTCATCAGTAGCCCGACGCAGAGAAGGTTCATGAGGAGGGCCGAGCCGCCATAGCTCATGAAGGGCAGCGGGATGCCGGTGACGGGCATGATGCCGAGGGTCATGCCAACATTGATGAAGATCTGGAAGAGCCACATGGAAAAGATCCCACAGGCGAGCAGGCTGCCGAAGGCATCCCCCGAAGAGCGGGAAATCATGAGTGTCCTGTATAAAAGGACGAAAAACAAAAAGAGGACGAAGATCGCTCCGACGAAGCCCAGCTCTTCCCCGATGACGGAGAAGATGAAGTCGGTGTGATTTTCCGGGAGAAAATTCAGCTGGCTCTGCGTACCTTCGAAGAGCCCCTGCCCGATGAAGCCGCCGCTGCCGATGGATATCTTCGACTGGATGACATGGTAGCCGGAGCCATACGGATCGACATCCGGATTGAAGAGGACGAGGATACGCATCTTCTGATAGCTGTGCAGCACGAAGAACCAGATGAGCGGGAAGACTACGACGAACGCAAGAAAGGCGCGTTTCACAAGCTGCATCTTGAGTCCGGAAATATAAAGCATGCCGAAGGTGATGGCCGCGAAGACAAGGCTCGTACCAAGGTCCGGCTGGATGAAAATCAAAAGTGTCGGAAGTGCCATCATCCCCGCGACAGGCAGAAGGCTCTTCCATGTCTGGAAGCCGGATTTGTCATTCGCCATGAGCCTTGCCAGACAGATGATCATGATGATTTTCGCAAATTCCGAAGGCTGCAGCGTGAAAGGGCCGATCTGGATCCAGCGCTGCGCCCCGAGCGCACTTGTCCCGGCGAATTTGACGACCAGAAGCAGGATCGCATTGATCCCATAGAGGATAGGTACGAAGCGATAGAGTTTCCTGTAGTCAAAATAAAGCGAGCCCCCCGCGATGATAAGACCGCCGACCAGGAAGACCCCCTGCTTCATGACGAAGTCATACTGCCCCGGCTGTCCATCCATATTCGCATGGGTGGCGCTCGCAATGATCAGAAGACAGATGACGGCAAGGCCCAGGACAGCCATCAGCAGCGTGCTGTCGATGCGCCGCCAGTACCGAATGAGATTCATTCCGTTATCTCCTCCTCTGCCATTTATACGAGCGGCTACCGGAGTGCCAGGAAAGGCCAGTCGGCGCCGTCTTCACAGGTGCCTTCTCCCGCGCATTCTCCTCTTCTGCTTTCAAGAGCAGCTTCTTCCAGCGCGAAAGCGGGATCTGTTTCTCTTCTTTATACGATTTCCAAAAAAGAGCGAGCGCTTCACCGAGCGCCCCTTTTTCAGAAAAATCTGAAAGCTCTCCCTGATGCGCGAGGCGGTCTGCCTCCTCCGTATACGGGATGATGGCTGAGACGGACTCTTCATCGAGCGTCTCCAGCATATCCGTCAAGGAGATCTGCGTATCCCCCGAGAGGGAGAACTGGTTCAGCACATAGGTCATGTACCGCTTGCGCGGTCCCGTCATGAGGCGCTCTGCATTCCGCTTCGACGCCCATGACGGCGCCACGACGAGGAACATATGATCCGAGAGATGCTCCGCAAAACGGATGCCCTCCCCTCGCCCCGCCGGACAGTCGAGGAGGATGTAGTCATACTTATCCTCCACATCCTCCAGCACGGTATCCATCGCCGCAGGGAGGACCGTCTCCCAGGTATCATTCTGCGCTGCCGGCAGGAAATCCAGGTGGTCATTCACTTCCAGGATGACATCTTTCGCAAAGCAGCGGCCTTCCGCCAGATCCATCACATGATAGAAGCATTCATTTTCCAGCCCCAGCACGAGATCCATATTTCTCATGCCCATATCCCCATCGATGAGGAGGACTTTCTTCCCCTTCCGAGAGAGGAAGATCCCCAGAGCAGCGGTGAGGAGCGTCTTCCCCACGCCGCCCTTACCGGAAGCAAAGGATACGATCTCAGCCATTCTTTTTGCCTCCTGCCTTCGCCTCATCCGCTGCCTTCAGCTTTGCCGGCGAATAATCTCCGATATGGAAATAGGCATCCATCATCTTCTTGACGACCGGTGCCGCGGACTCCGAGCCGAAGCCGCTGTGTTCGAACATGCACAGGATCACGACCTCCGGCTTATCGAAAGGCGCATACGCCACGAACCAGCCATTATCGAGACCATTCGTTTCCGCCGTACCGGACTTGCCGGCGATCGAGATCGGATAATGCTCGAAGATCTGTCCGCCGGTCCCATCCTTGCTCATGACCATCCGAAGCCCCTTGTGGATCGCATCGAGCGTATCCTTAGACACCGGAAGCGTCCCCACCTTCTCCGGTGAGAAGATCTTGAGCGGTGTCCCGTCCAGCTGATCGATGCGGTTCACAAGGTATGGCTGGTAGCGGAAACCGCCATTGGCGATCGCCGAGTATACCATCGCCATCTGCAGCGGCGTCGTCAGCGTGAAGCTCTGTCCGATCGCGGCATCCATCGTCTCCCCGAGATACCAGTCCTGCTTGAAGACTTTCATCTTGTAGGCTTCGCTTGCGACATTGCCGTCCGATTCTCCGGCAAGGTCGATGCCTGTCGTTTTCCCCAGACCGAATTCCTCCGCCATATGGGAGATGCGGTCGATGCCCGCACGACGTCCCATTTCATAGAAATAGACGTTATCCGACTTTTCGATCGCTTCATAGAAATTGATCCATCCGAAGGCTTCGCCCTCCGAGTTTCTCTTATCGACGAGCCAGTGCTTGCCGTTGTCGAAGATACGCTCTTCCGGCGTCGTCACCTTCGCCTCGAGCGCTGCCGCGCCCGTGATGACTTTGAAGAGCGATCCGGGCGGATACATCGACTGGATCGTGCGGTTCTGCATCGGATGATTTTTATTGTTGACGATCTCATTCCAGTCCTTCGAGGAGATCCCCTTGCTGAAGCGGTTCGGATCATAGCTCGGCCAGCTGGCCATCGCAAGGATCGCACCGCTATTCGGATCGACAGCCACCGCTGAAGCCCCCGTCGGCATGACGCCGCCATGGACGAGCGTCTTCACCTGTGCTTCCATCGCATCCTCTGCCGCTTTCTGCAGATTCGCATCCAGTGTCAGGCGCACGCTGTTCCCCGTAACAGAAGGCGTGCCGCCCACATAGCGGACAGGCTGGCCCGATGCATTGACTTCGACCGTCTTTGAACCATTCTTGCCTTCGAGATAATTGTTATAGCGGCTCTCAAGACCCGCACGGCCGATCAAGGTCGTGGTCGTATACGGATTTCCTTCGACGTCCCTGTCATCCGGCCCCGCTTCACCGACATAGCCTAATACCTGCGCCCCCGCATTGCCGAGCGGGTATACGCGCAGCGGGTTCACTTCGATTTCGATGCCGGGGAATTCATCCTTCTTCTCCTCGATCTGCGTCGCGACATCGATGCCGACATCGTTTGCCAGATAGATCGCACCGAAGGCCAGCTTATTGTCTTCGATCTTTTTCTTGATATCCGCAGTCGGCACATGAAGCAGCTGCGACAGGCGGGTAAGCGCCTCATCGGAGAGCGTATTTCCCTTGCGGTCGACCGGCATGACGACACTGTATGCCGAGCGGGACCCCGCAAGGATCACGCCGTTCCGGTCATACATGACACCACGCATCGCCTGCATAGGGAGATGGCGGATGCGGTTCCCATCCGCTTCTTCTTTATAGTACCCGCCCTGAATGACCTGCATATAGAAGAGACGCAGCCCTAAGACGAGCAGGAGGAAGATCGCCGCATAGATCATACGCGCATAGCGGGACTCCTCCGTATTTTTCAAAAGCCCACTGAGAATCGAGGGCACATGTTTATTCACCACTTCGGTTCTCCCTCCCGTTTCATGGCCCACAGCGGCCTGTGAAGAACGAGCACGGCCGCTCCATTCATGAAGGTGGTGCTCATCACAAAGTACAGGATATAAGAAATCGAGAAGACATGGCTGCCGGCTGCGAAAAGCACCAGCCAAGACAGCAACGCATAGAGGAGCGAAGCCAGCGTCATCGCAAAGAGCGAAATGTACCAGTGACGATTGTAGCGCTTCCTCCCCAAAGCGAGATACAGCCCTGCGATCGCCAGGTACGGCAGGAGATGCAGTCCGAAAAGATTTCCCGTCACAAGATCCGTAAGGAGCCCGCCCACGAGCGCCAGCGTCATCGCTGTCTTGTTGTCAAAGATCAGCGTCGCAAGGACGATGACAGCCAGCCACAGATCCGGCTGATGCAGCCCTGAAAAAATGAATGGCATCACCGAGGACTGCACGAGGAAAATGAAGAAGCTCAAAAAAGCCAGTGCATAGCCGCTCATTCCTTCTCACCTGCCTGATGTTTATTAGGATTCATCGGCGGTTCCTTCTTCGGCGGCTTCACCAAGATACTCTCTGGCGTTGCCCGCTGAATATGGTCTGTGATGATGAAGACCTCTTCCAGATGAGAGAAATCAGCCGCCGGAACAATGCGTGCCACCTGCGTGCCGCCGATGGAGTCGACATCCACCTGCTCGACCGTACCGATGACCATCCCCTTCGGATAAACCCCGCCATAGCCGGATGCCACGATGGTATCTCCCTTGATGACGTCTGCCTCTCGCGGCAGATTCACGAAAGAGAGCTTGCCAGGTTCACTGCTGTTCCCGGAAACCATCGCCACCACGCGCGAAGCTGGACGCGCAACGATGCCCCCCACCGATGTACGCGGATCCAGAAGGAGCTGCACGCGCGCGGAATTCTGATACACTTCACTTACAAAACCCACCAGACCCGTCGGGACGATGACCGGCATATATTTCTGAATGCCGCTGTCACTGCCCCTGTCCACGACCAGCGTCTGTGTCCATCCACCGTAGTCCCGCGTGATGACAGACGCCCCCGTCAGGTGGTACTGCTTATAGCCCTGCTTGAATGAAAGGAGACTCTTCAGCCGGATATTCTCCGCGAGAATCTCTCTATACTGCGTCTGCTCCGCGCGAAGACTTTCATTTTCCTTCCGGAGCGCATCCAGCTCACTCCAGTTCTCCCACACACCGGAAAGTATGCCAAATCCCTGTGTGAAGGAAAGCGCTGTCTTGCTCGCCGTATAGTTGAAAGGCGCCGCACCGATAGAAAGCGGCTGCGAAATGAAAGGGATATACTCCCTATGCCGCCAGAACCAGCCGCATGCGCCCATGAAAACAAAGAGTGCGACCGCGGCGGCCATCTTTTTTCTGCCAAAGAATATCACGATCAAGCGCCTCCATAATATTTTTCACCGTTCTCAATGAGAAGCGGCAGATCCTTATACATACCAAGAGCCTGATAGCAGCCCACGGCCAATACATCCCCCGGCAGAGCCGGTACGAAGACAGGCATATGAAGCTCTCCGGCGAGCCAGTCCTTCAGCCCATCCAGAAGCGCACTGCCGCCGGAAAGAAGCAGACCATTCTTCAGAAGATCGCCCGCCATCTCCGGTTTCGCCTCGCGAAGGACACGGCGGATGAGCTTCAGAACAGGCTGCAGGATGCGCTGCATCACCGGTCTTAATTCCTCTGTGGAAAGCTCCACCACCACTTCCACACCATCACGGATCCTGCGCCCGCGGATAGTGAATGTCGCCTGCCCATCCGCCGCTTTGAGAGAGATCACTTCACTCTTCAGCTTCTCCGCCTGATCCAGCCCGATCATGATCTGATACTTTTCCTGCAGATACTGGCAGATCCCCTTATCGATATGATGCCCGCCGAAAGGGATCCCCTCCTGCGTGACGATCCCTCCGCAGCTGTAAAGCCCCGCATCAGCGACATCACGCCCGATGACAAGAGAAAAGATCACAGACGGTGCCAGCATATCCTTCCCCGCCCCAATAGCCGCAGCTGCCGGCGAAGGAAGAAGGTACACATGCTGCGCGCCGGCGTGGATCAAAGCATCCACCAGCGCATGCCGCGTGACCGAGCTCGTCTCGCCCGGAATGGAGATCATCACCGTCGGACGCGACACCGCATGATGAAGCGATTTGCGGATAAAAAAACGAAGCATCGCCTTCGTCATATCATAATCAGCGATGACGCCATTCTGTACCGGCCACTCCAGAGAAATATTCTCCGGCGCCTTGTGGTAATGAATGAGCGCCTCCGTGCCAAAGCCCAGTACATGGCCGTCGATGTTATCCACCGCGACCGTACTCGCTTCAGCAAGGATCACTTTATTTTCCCGGTAGATACGGACTTGGGACGAGCCCATGTCCATACCGATCCAGTTCGATAGTCCTCGAAACATTTTCATGGTAAACCCTCACGATATATAAAGGCCGGTACAGAGCTCCCGCGGTCAAAGACCCGTGAGATACAGCGAAAATCCGCGGCGCATCCTGAAGCGCAGTGATCTTAATAAGCACTACGCCTCAGGAAGCGCAGCCCCTGTCTCTGTCCGATGTATTCAAATGAAATGTCTTATTATTATAGCATGTTTACCATGGAGAATACAGTAGAAAGAGACGGTTTGGAAGCACCATAGCCAAGGAAATATGCGATGCCGAGCCATCGGACTTAGATCAGGGATTTGCTGCTACGACAAAGAAAAAGGCATGATAAAAAGCCGGGGCATACCGCCTCGGCTTTCTGACCTCCTCAAAGGTCGATTCCCCCATGTATTACCCCACCTTCATGGGTGTAACTGGACGAATTATATTTTGTCCGATAATATCGGAGAAATTCTGGTGCGTCTAGAGGGATTCGAACTCTCGACACCTGGTTCCGGAGACCAGTGCTCTATCCACTGAGCTATAGACGCTTAACAAGCGTTATTATAGCATATGGAAAGAAAATAAGAAAGGGGAAAAGATATCTCGCTTTTGCCCGACAGGACGATACGAATAGATCCCGCTCTCCTCCAGTGCCGGATCCTTCAAAACTATTTTTCTACAAATACTCTCGGGATGCGCTTCAGGTCGCACATGATTTCATGCGGGATGGTCTCAGCCGTAGCAGACACTTCATCGACGGTGATCTCTTCCTCTCCCTGCTTGCCCATGAGGATGACTTCATCGCCGGGACGGACTTCGTCATCGCAAGCGACCATGAATTGATCCATGCAGATGCGGCCGACGATCGGGCAACGCTTGCCATTGATGAGGACGACGCCTTTATTGGAGAGGCTTCTGTGCCAGCCGTCGGCATAGCCGATCGGGACGGTCGCGGTCTTCATATCCTCTTTGGCGACATAGGTACCGCCGTAGCCGATAGCTTCGCCCTTATGCAGAATCTGGACATGGGTGACATGGCTCACGACGCTCATCGCATACTGGAGGTCGAGCTTGTTCGTCATGACGTCCGACGGCTGCGGCCCATAGATGATGATGCCCGGGCGGGCGAGGTTATGCCAGCTTCTCGGGATGTCGATGACACCGGCGCTGTTGGCGGAGGAAATCACAAAGTTTTCATCGACCGGCATGTAGGAGATTGCTTCATCGAAACGGTCGAGCTGCTTCAGTGCGGCATCCTTCTCCTTGTGATCCGCCGTTGCCATATGAGTGAAGGTGCCATGTGCGTGAATGTGCGGATAGCCTGCGAGCTTTTTGAGGAGCGCAGGTACGTCCTTCGGATGGGTTCCGATACGGTTCATGCCGGTATCGATCGGCAGCATGACTTCGATCGTTTTCTTCGAAACAGCCGCGATGGCTTCCAGGACGTCAAGATCGACGGTATCATCGATCGGCATGATGAGGTCTTTATTCACACCGATAGGCATATCCTCCGGCAGCGGCAGTCCCAGTACATAGATCGGGCATGTGAATCCGGCGTCGCGCAGCTCCGCTCCTTCTTCCACACGGGCAACAGCAGCAGCGACGTAGCCTTCCTCGAGGGCGATGCGCAGCGTCTCCTTCGCGCCATGCCCATAGGCATTCGCCTTCACGACAGCGAGCACATTCACTTCCTTCGGCAGATGCGCACGAATGACCTTGAGATTGTGACGAAGCGCATTCAGATTGATTTCCATGTAAGAAACCGGCATTTGTATTCCTCCCATTCTTTTCTGCCGTCGGCAGAAATGAAAAGCACCGCGCCAAAAGCATCAGGGCGGATGCCTGATACTTTGAAGCCTCGGTGCTTCCTTTTATTTTTATGCATCTATCATACCGCGATTGGAAGGAAATGGCAATGGTGCGCAATGCGATTGTGTGAGTAATGATATAACGGGTTCGATAGGTTTGACAGGTTCTACGGGTCCTAATGCCGCGATATCGGGTCAATAGACAGAAAGATGAACCGTTTTTCTCTCACCGGCCATACGTCATCGGACGTTCTGCTGCCACGGACATTTTCTCTTTCCCATCATAAGGCATAGCAGCTTTGGGTTTCTCGAAAGACGGAGCACCGCCAATGCCAAAGTAGCGTTCAAAGAAACCTTTGAACTTGTCGATTACACTCTGTTTCTTTTTGGCACGTGTCCCAGACCCAAAGCGGGAAATCGGTGGGAGAAGGGCATCAATATCAGTTCCCGCGGTCTTGATTTCCCCATCACGGAAAGCATTTTCCATATAACGGCGGGTATCGTCCTCCTTTAGCCGTTCCCCCTGAATGATAGCTGAAAGATCCTCTTCTCTCTTTTCTGCGACATAGCCATTCCACTCATTCAGGATATCTCCCGACTCATTGACACCGGCTATGAAATTCTCGATCAGATCCTTCTTGCTGCGAAGCTCAGGGCTCGCGTCGATAGCCTTACGAATGGAAATCAGCACCTCTTTATCCTCACAATGGGTATCATGATACTTTTTTACCAGCATCAGGATATAGTCGATATTGATCTCCACCTGGCGGATGAGCTCCGTCTCGAAGACTACATCCTCCGTGACATCTTTTTTATCATGCTTTTTCCTGCGGTCCCACTCTTCTTTGATATCGAGATACCGCCCCTGGTAATCCTGCCAGTCACGGGCGGAAAGAATTTCCTTTCCTTTGAATTCATCGAAAGACGAAAGCAGATTTCTCATGCGAAGCAGGACGCCGAAGAGCAAGATGAATTCCTTCTGCTTTTCTTCGCTGATGATATTTCCGCCCAGAGGAAACTTATCCTTGAGCCTCTTCACGAAATCCACATATCCATCCCTGTGCTTGCCATCCGTATCCGTATAGCCTTCATAGTAGTCCTTGAAGCGGCGCATCAGCACGATGCCTCCGGCATTTTTATCCCCGAAGAGAGAAATCGCACTATCCACCCGTTTCGAAAGATTTCTAAAGCAGACAATATTTCCAAACGTCTTCACCGCATTCAGAATGCGGTTCGTCCGGGAAAACGCCTGAATGAGCCCATGCATCTTGAGATTCTTATCCACCCAGAGCGTATTCAGCGTCGTCGCATCGAAGCCAGTGAGGAACATATTCACCACGATGAGCAGATCCAGCTCCTTATTCTTCATGCGGAGCGAGACATCTTTGTAATAATTCTGGAATTTATCGGCTGACGTATCGTAGCTGGTATGAAACATCGCATTGTAGTCCTCGATCGCATGCTCCAGAAAATCCCGTGAATTCCTGTCGAGAGCCGATGTATCCTCCGAATTTTCCTCCCCCAAAAGCCCCTCCGCTTCCTCTTCATTGGGCGCATAGCTGAAAATCGTCGCAATCTTCAGCTTCTTTGTCGGATCGGCCTGCATTTGTTTCTTGAACTCTTCATAGTAGAGCTTCGCCATCGGGACACTGGCCACCGCAAAGAGGGAATTAAACCCCGACAGACGCTGCTTCTGCTTGATTTCCTCGACCTGGTTCTTCCCTAACGCCACCTCGCTGATATTCGTCAGTGCCTGATAGACATACGTCTTATCTCCGCGATACGTCTTCTGGTCGAAATGCGTGAGAATGTACTTCACCACCACAGAAATTCGCTCCGGCGCCATCATCACCTTTTCGCGATTGATATCCCAGACCATCTCATCGGAGATATCCTCATCCGCCTCCATCGTCTTGATGTAGTCCACGCGGAAAGGCAGCACATTTCTGTCGCGGATGGCATCCACGATGGTATAGCAGTGCAGCTGATCGCCAAACGTCTGCGCCGTCGTGAAGAATTCCGGATTCTTCCCACGGCCCGCATTGGCAGAGAAAATCGGTGTCCCCGTGAAGCCAAAGAGATGGTACTTCTTGAAATTTTTCACAATCGCCGAATGCATATCGCCGAACTGGCTTCGATGGCACTCATCGAAAATGATGACCACATGCTCAGCATAGACCGGATGCCCCGGATTCTTCTTGATGAACGTCGAAAGCTTCTGGATCGTCGTGATGATGATACGCGCTGACGGATCTTCCAGCTGCTTTTTTAAGACCGCCGTCGACGTATTGCTGTTCGCCGCCCCCTTCTCGAAGCGATCATACTCCTTCATCGTCTGATAATCCAAATCCTTACGGTCCACAACAAAAAGCACCTTGTCAATATACGGCAGACGCGAAGCGAGGCGCGCCGTCTTGAAAGACGTCAACGTCTTCCCCGACCCCGTCGTATGCCAGATATAGCCTCCCCCATCGACCGTACCATACTTCTTATAATTGTTCGCTATCTCGATCCGGTTCAGAATCCGCTCCGTCGCCGTGATCTGATACGGACGCATCACCATCAGCATCTTTTCTGACGTGAAGATACAGTACCGTGTCAGAATAGAGAGAATCGTATGCCGCGCAAGGAAAGTCTTCGTGAAATCGATGAGGTCAGAAATCACTGTATTATTCGCATCCGCCCAGAAACAGGTGAATTCGAAGCTGTTGCTCGTCTTCGTCCGGCTCGCCCCGCGCTTCTCATTCTCCTTCACTGCATTGAAGCGCGTACTGTTCGAGTAGTACTTCGTATTCGTCCCATTGGAAATCACGAAAATCTGTACATACTCGTAGAGCCCTGCCCCTGCCCAGAACGAATCCCTCTGATATCGATTGATCTGATTGAATGCCTCGCGGATCTTCACCCCGCGCCGCTTCAGCTCCAGATGCACCAGAGGCAGCCCATTCACCAGGATCGTCACATCATAGCGATTGTCATAGGAAGCCCCATTCTCCTTCCCATTCTCATACTGATGAATCACCTGCAAACGGTTATTATGGATCTGCTTTTTATCAATGAGCGTGATATTCTTCGTCGACCCGTCATCCCGCTTCAAGACCTGGACATTGTCCTCCTGGATCTTCTCCGTTTTCTCCTTCGCATGCTCATTCGGATTCGCAAGGACATGATGGAAGAAATCATCCCATTCCCGATCCGAGAAATGATACTGATTCAGCGCCTCGAGCTGCGTCCGGAGATTCGCGACAAGATCCTTCTCCTCATGGATAGAGAAATATTCATAGCCCTCTTCGCAGAGCATACGGATGCACTCCTTCTCCAGCTCCGCTTCACTCTGGTAGCTCGTGGACCGCCGCTTCTCCGGCGTATATTCCGTGATGACGGTATTCTCAGACGTTTCCGCAACGACTTGGAATTGTGACATAGAGGTTCTCCTTTCTTCCTTTGAGCGCAAACTTTGGACTATCCCTTCCGCTCCTTGAATGTAAGCAGCTTGTCTCGGTAGTATTCGTACTGCTTCCTCCGCGCCTCGATCTCCACCGGAAGACCGTGGGCGATATCTGTGGTGAGCGCGTCGAAGCGATCAAGGATATGGACGATGCGTTTTAACAATTCATCTTGTGGTACAGGAATCTCTATCATATTTAGATTCTCCTGATTCAATTTTGGTTGTGCTCCGCCAGAAACGAATTTACTCAGGTCAATCGAGTTAAGATAAATTTCCACATATCTTCTCATCTCATAAGAATCAAATTTTAGTACATGTGCATGATTATTAACCCAAATTTTTCCTAAAGCAGAAAATGCAATCGGCGTACTTCTTGCCAAAAGATTTGCACCATCTTCTGACACAAGTAAATAATCCCCATCAAAAATATAGTCCGCAACGTAATCTACAATGCCAGATGCCCCATAATAGGGATACTTGCCTGCAACTCGATTTCCTTTTGTAACAGGTTTTCTCAACTTGTCATAATTTTCAGAAATATCAGGTAACGTCAAATTGACGAACCTAAAAACATACTGAATAAGCTTAATCACATTCTGTCTGTCTGTCTGTCTGTCTGTCTGTCTGTCTGTCTGTCTGTCTGTCTGTCTGTCTGTCTGTCTGTCTGTCTGT
>CAKPUX010000034.1 GCA_934193095.1 uncultured Dialister sp.
GGTACAGAGAGACGGCTCACATCCCCGCCTGTCACCAGAAGGAAGACGCCGATGATCGCCAGCACGACGGCTGTAAGCTCCCCTGCCAGCGGCAACCGCCTTTTTTGAAAGGAAATCCAAAGGATCACCATCGCTGGACAGGTATACTGAATGACCGTCGCCGCCGCCGCATTGCCGGCGGCGATCGAAGCAAAGTAGGTATAGTGCATCAGCATCAGGCCGACCACACCGTAGAAGATCAACCCCCACCAGAGTGACGGCTGCCGCCCCAGTTTCTGCCAGCTGTCTTTCAGCTCCCCCTTGGCAATGGTCACAAGCAGCATGATGCCGCTCGCGCAAAACATGCGGAAGACCGTCAGATCCATCGAGTCGAGTGTACTTTTTTGAAAGAAATCCTGCGCCGCAAGCCCGCAGCCCGCCCACATGATGCCGGCCGTCATAACGAGAAGAATAGCGATAAGATGCATGGAGATCACCTGTTATTATAAAAAGGAATACAATACGCTTTCAGGGTCATTTCTTAGGGAAACACTGATTAAATCATTATCGGATTTAATCAGCGTTTCCTTAGAATAAAAAGGAGATCTAAGGAAACTAAGAGACTCGAAAAACACGGAACAGGACATTCCGTAAGCCACTGCTTTCACCGTTGGCCTGATCCCAGGCATGAGTCAGCTTTATGACCGCCACCTCCAATTTCCGGCCACCTACCTTTATATAGCACAAAAACCCGCCATTTGGCGGGTTTTTCATGGTGGGACTATTTGGATTCGAACCAAAGACCTCTTCGATGTCAACGAAGCGCTCTAACCAGCTGAGCTATAACCCCATGTCAGATAAAAATATTATACACGATGGAGGAGAAATATGCAAGCGCTTTTTGCAATTACTTTTTCTCCGCCGGATGATCGGTGGAGAGAAGTTTGAAAGCAGGGATGAGTGGCTAGGGACTAGTGACTAGTGACTGGTGACTAACTACCACCTTCGGTCATCGCCACTATCTATACTCCGCGGCGCTTCTGATTTTTATGCGCCGCACCACCCCCGTTGAACCTTTTGAACCTATAGAACCCGATGAACCTCTTTCGCACGCAATCAAAGGACGAGCCGCCCCATGGGCTAACCATGATTTAAATAGAAAAACCCGCCTGACGGCGGGTTTCTTTTTGGTGGGACTATCTGGGTTCGAACCGGAGACCTCTTCGATGTGAGCGAAGCGCTCTGACCAACTGAGCTATAGCCCCATGTGATACTACGTATTATAGCACCACATGAGAGATTTGTTAATAGTCATTTTCGAGAGAATCAAGCAGCATGTCTTTTCCACTACATATGAATGAATCCCAAAACATTTGCCAGAGACGAGATGAAAATGACAGCGAGGCAGATCGGCGCGAGGAAGCGGACGAAAAGGCCATAGACGCATTCATAGCGGAATTTCGAAGACTGCTTCACTTCGTTCTCGATCCACTTGATCCCGACGGTCACCACGATGAGGACGCAGGTCGCAAAGGCCGACACCGGCATCATGATGGAGTTCGTCAGGAAATCAAAGAAGGTAAGAATGTCCATGCCAAAGATGGTGAAGGATGCAAGCGGGCCGAATCCGAGCGAAGAAAGAGAGCCTAAGACGATCATCAGGATGAAGACCGCAAAGGTCGAGAAATTACGGCTCCAGCCGCATTCATCCTGAAAGGTAGAGACGCTGGTTTCTGCCAGAGAAATCGCCGAGGTAAGAGCCGCAAAGAGAACAAGTGTGAAGAAGACGACACCCACAAGGGTACCAAGCCCCATGCTGGCAAAGACTTTCGGGATGGTGATGAACATGAGCGACGGGCCCGCATTCAGCATTGACGGATCGCCGCCGGAGAAGGCAAAGACGGCAGGGATGATCATAAGACTGGCGAGGACCGAGATCCCTGAGTCGAAAGCGATGACCTGAAAGGTCGCATGCTCCAGATCAAATTCCTTCTTCATGTAAGAGCCATATGTATAGAGGATCCCCATCGCGACAGAAAGAGAGTAGAACATCTGCCCCATCGCAGAAACGACCGTCATCCAGGAAAAATGTTCCAGGTTTGGCACCATGAAGTAGGTGACGCCTGCCCATGCACCGGGCAGCGTGACGGAGTAGCCGGCCACCATGATCGCGAGCACAATGAGTACCGGCATCATGATTTTGGATACGCGTTCAATACCATTCTTGACGCCGGCGAGAATGATGGCAAGGACGCCGGCGGTGAAAACGATGAACCAGAATTCAGCCGCCATGCCGTCAGAAACGAAGGCGCCGAAAAAGGTATCCGTCGCAAGCAGTTTCGTATCACCGGCGAGGTATTCGAAGAGGTAACGGGTGACCCAGCCGCCGATGACGCTGTAGTACGGCAGGATCAGCATCGGAATGACGGCATTGATCCAGCCCCCTGCGGTAAAGAAGCCGTTCTTCCCGAAATGATGGAAAGCTCCGACCGGACTCTTTCTCGTGCCACGTCCGAGCGCGGTCTCAGAAACGATCATCGTATAGCCGAAGGTGACGGCCAGCAGAAGGTAGGTCAGGAGGAAGATGCCTCCGCCATACTCTGCAGCAAGGTACGGGAATCTCCAAATATTCCCGAGACCGACAGCGCTGCCTGCGACAGCCAGCACATACCCCATTTTGCCGGAAAAGGTACTGCGGCTATTCCCATTTTGATTTGTCATATGATTGCCCTCCTGTAGAGTACTGAGAAATGATGTTGGGTTTAGGGTTCAGGGTTCAGGTTGATAGGTTCAACGGGTTCAAAAAGGTTCTAAGGGTTCAACGGGGGTGGTGCGGCGCATAAAATAATAAAGCGCCGCGAAGTTTTAAAATATACGTTATCCACGAAAGATGAGAAAACTGTGAACCTTCGGAACCTGTTTAACCTATGAGGCTTCGTAAATAGGGAATAAGAATAGTCTGCTTTCAAACTTCAACGGGGGTTATACGCTTAACCATTCAAACCCTAAACCTCAAACCTTAAACCCTTTACGCGTATAACCAATCCAAACAACTACCAACCAACAACAAACAACGCCTTCCTAAAAAGGAATGCATCGGATTTCCACTTTCGAAGAATAGAAAACGGCCAGCCACAAGGCTCTATGTCCTGAAATACGGATATGGAATGCCATGCGGCTGCCCGTCATCTTAGATCAATAGATCAAAGCAGAAAATGGTGAGAAATTATTCTCCGAGCGGTACCCACTTGCCGCCCTTGACCTCGAGGACTGCGAGGTCCATCTTCGGATCACGGTTTTCATCGAATGCAAATTTGCCGGTAGCGCCTTCGAAGTCGCTGATCTTAGCCAGGGTATCGCGGAATTTCTTGCGATCGGTGGTGGTACCGGACTGTTCGACTGCCTGATGGAGGACATACATCGCATCATAGGCCTGAGCGGCGAACTGATCCGGTTCATGTCCGTATTTAGCTACATACGCTTTACGGAAGTTCTGTGCCTTGTCGGTCTTTCTTTCCGGGTTCCACGGAGTAGCTACGACGGTGCGGTCAGCTGCTTCGCCAGCCTGTTTGATGTATTCCGGGCTGTTGAAGCCGTTGCCTGCGAGAACATACTGGTTCATGCCCATTTCACGCGCTTTCTTCACGATGAGAGCGCCTTCCTGATAAAGGCCGGCAACTGCGATGACATCCGGGTTTGCTGCCTGGATCTTTGTCAGCTGAGCGGAGAAGTCGGTATCTTTATCTGCGAAGGTTTCATCTGCAACGACTTCGAGACCGAGCTTCTTGCAGGCATCCAGATAGAACTGGTGTTCACCGACCATCTGGTCATTGTTGTTGGAGTACATGATAGCGATCTTCTTGAAGCCCAGTTTCTTCTGTGCTTTTTCTACCACCTGCGGGATGTTCATTTTGCCCGGGATCGCATTACGGAATACATAGTCGCCGATTTCAGTGACTTTCGGGCCGGTGGTGCCGGTGCCGAAGACAGCCACTTTGGACTGCTGGGCGATCGGGTCAGCAGCCATCGCTTCACCGGTGGTCATCGGACCTTCGATAGCGAGGACTTTATCCTGTTCGATGCACTTCTTCATAGCGTTGATGGCTTCATTCTTGACGAGCTTGGTATCATACACCTTAAGATCGATCTTGACCTTGGTGTTCGGATCCTTGTTGATTTCCTCGACTGCGAGTTCCGTGCCTTCCTTCATAGCGACGCCGTAAGCCGCACCAGGGCCGGTATAAGCGGTGATGAAACCGAGTTTTACGGTTTTGCCGGCATCTGCGCTGCCGGAAGCTGCTTTCTTATCTCCGCCGCAGCCTGCGAATGCACCTGCCAGTGCTGCTGCTGCCATAACTGCTGCCATTCCTTTGAGCCATTTTTTCTGCATAATTTTCTACCTCTTTCAATAATCAGCTACTCCACCCCAAAAGATCGTATGAAGAAATAAAAAACCTCCGCCGGCTTTTCTGCCAGCGGAGGCGCGAACGCGGTACCACTCCGATATTTCACTCTATGCCAAGCCAATGCGGGTAAAAAAAAGCCCCTATCTTCTTTCGAAGATAGGGGCGAAGTCTCGCGGTACCACCCTACATTGTACTTAGCAGTCTTATTCGTAACGTGAATGAAACGCCTGTCATTACTCAGTTCACGACAAGGGCTCTCGAGGGATATTATACAAGGCTCTTCGCCGATTCTCACCATCCATCGGCTCTCTTTAGAAGAGATCAAGTACTTTTTGTCTCGTTCATAGCTTTCTTTTGGGGTATTGGGTTTTAAATTGTGATTATTTTACTTCCTGCTTCATGAGTTGTCAAGAGGGATTTTGAAAAAAAGTGACTGGTGACTAGGAATTAGGGATTAGACTTCAGATTTCAGAACTCTGACTTCTGACCTCTTATGTCTGATATCTGACGTCTCCTAGTCTCTTAGTCACGAGTCACTAGCCGCCAGTCAGTTCAGTGTCCGCAACTTCCCTTATACGACAGATGCTTCTCGAGATCCTCTGTCGTCTCTCTCGACTGGTCATAGCCTTCCTTCAGGTGATCCGAGAGGCGGCCCATCTTGAATTTCTTCGGGTCATTATCATCCCTTGCATCATTCACGGTAAGGATGTAGTCCAGCGCCTCAGCCGTATACTCAGCCTTATCTGTCATGTGCATGATGAGGATGGACCCTTTACGCACATTTCCTTCCTCATCATAGATCCCATGGGAAATCGCCCCGATCATCGCCTGCAGCGATGGTGTGGCATAGTCATCCGTACTCTCGTAGCCTGAAACGATATAGCTGAATCCCGCATCCATGATAGATTTGATACCGCTTTTGCTGATGGCAAGCGTCGGCGGGCGGAAATAATGTGTCAGCGCCGGTTTCCCATCGACCATGACATCCCCCACCGTTTTTTCCAGCTCTTGATAGGATATCCTCACATCCTCTGCATACTCCTCCTCCGTCATCGGCGTCATGTTGCCGCCATAATTCGAGGTCTGCCACACCATAGGGCGGTGTCGATTCGTATGAGAAGCGATGTCATGCCCGCCTTCTGCGATGGCGCGCAGCAGATTCGGATTGTTCTTCACATTCCATGTGATGATGAAAAAGGTTCCCTTCGCGTGATGCTTGCGAAGGACATAGAGCAGATGATTCAGAGACACGTCCGTCCCCCAATCATCGAACGTGAGGAAAATGGTGTTGTCGCTGACGTCTTTGACGATACCTGTATGATCCATCTGCTCCATTTCTGTCTCTGAGAAACCGCGGATGCGATCTGTCTCCGTCACTTTCGGAGAGCCGATGTAGCGCATAGAGAACTCATGGAAGAAGAGCCGGTCTGTCACTGGTTTCCTTCGTCTCTCTCCTCGAAGAGAAAAAAGTACCTTCTCCTCTGGCACAGGATATATCCAGCGATGTGCCTCGTCTTCAAGGACTTCCCGGACGGCCCCCATGCGATAGGAGGAATCATTTTCTGCACTCGCCGCCGGAGAGTCCAAGAGCGTAGCGTATGTCGCGCTATCCACTTTATTCTTTTTGATCCAGTCCAAGAGGTCACCCGTAAGCGTGGGATTGTCCAGGAAATCGAGACGTCCGTAGATGATCTGCCCCCGCCCCATCGCGAGGACGTATTTCCCGAAAAGATGGTCTGAAATGTCTGAGACCTTCTTTGCTTCTTTGTCTTTCGTCTGCACCATGTTCACGGTCTGTCCCAGAAGCTCTATGCCCATCGCGCTCGCCGCTTCATTCACCCTTGGACTTTCCGTACCGAAGACCTGACGAGCGATCAGCGGGCGCACACCCAAGAGACGCTGCATGTTTTTCTGCAGACGCTCGATCTGCGCGCATGTCTCATAGAAATCACCGTCCGTCCCCGTACGAAGACCCAATCCCAGCTCATGACCACGCGCTGTGATCTCCCGCACCGTATCCGTGTACTTTCTAAGCTCAAGCTCCGTCACAAAGAAGGTCGCCTTCACGCCCATCCTGTCCAGATGATCCAGTATGTCCTCTACTGACTCTTTTCTCGTGAGACCGCCAAATGTCAGCACGACCTTCTGCGCCGTCGTCGTGAGGAATCGCTCCTTGGGCGCAAGACGCCCTTCATTTTTCGCTCGAAGCGCCTCATAGCGTGCCTTGTCTTCTGCCGTGTACGTCCCCCTGCGAGGGACTGCCATTGCCTCCTGCTTGGCAGGCACCAGCGCCCCTGCCGACTCCTCCGCCCGCGCCGCCTCTCCCGCGTATCCCCAGAGAGCGGCCGCGATTGAAAGCGCGATGAAGTATTTCCATTTCTTCTGTACCATAGATGGGATCTTCCTTTTGCTAATTATATGACTGGTAAGCAGAGATGCTACCCACTTTCTTACTGTTAGCCGCCCAGACGCCAGAGGGAAACGGACGGGATACCGCGATTAGCAGCGAGTGTCGTCCATGCGTCAAGCGTCTCCTCGTCCGCATACCAGACTTCATAGGTGTGTCCGTCTTCCTGATAAGAGAAATGCAGCGCAGCACTCGCCTCATCGCGTTCCGGTTTCACCTGATGCACATCACGAAGGCGCACGGCTTCTGCCGTCGTGATGAAGCGAGGCGTCCCTTTGACCAGCCCAAAGAGACCGGCATCTTTCCACAGGCAGCCGCCATTGGAAAAAGCCACCGCTTTTTTACTCGGAAGGGCTTCCATTTTCCGGATGGTCTTTTCGATGAATGGACCATCTGCCTTGGGACCAGGCCCGCTATGAAGGCCATAGAGATTGTACAGCATCACCACATACTCGGGGCCGACGCTGTAGGGTGCATCCATCGGCATCGAAGGCTCCAGAATGATGCGGATCTTTTTATGCGCAGGAATGGACTCCAGATAAAGAAGCTGCGTGAAATGAGCGAACGCTTCTACGAGCTTCGGATCCTTACCGATGCGCTCATAGTCTATATCTATCCCATCCGCGCCGCATGCTTCCGCTATGGCAAGGATTTCTTTCGCATGTACGCGGCGGGCATGCTCATCCCTCAGCACATGCCGGAGTATGTCCGTATCCTTCTCGATGCTGTGCCCATTTGATTTCGTGACATCATTCACAAAGGTCAGGTAAAAGGGAATGCCTTCTATTTTTGGCAAATCAGCCGGTACTTTCAGTACCCCCTTCTCATCGAAGGTCACAGCGAAGTAAGAAACACTCCCCCATCGCTCTTTTGTCTTGTCATACGCCTCCCAACCTTTTTCTTTGTCCCAAGAGACCACCCATGCGGACTTTGTCACCGGCAGATGGCTGCCGCTCTTCAGAGGAGCCGCCCCGCATCCGGAAAAAAGCAGGAGGGAAGAGGCGGCTGCCAGAGCAAATATGGCCTGTTTTTTCATCAATGTCTCCTTTGGAAAAATGGTTGGTGTGTATCGGCGGGTTCAGGGTTAGCCCTGTGGGCGTGGTGCCCTTTGATTACGTTTAAAAGCCTCGATTGAATGAGAAATTAGAAATGAGAAATGAGAAATGGTGGTGCGGCGCATAAAATGATGGAAGCGCCGCGAAGTATAAATAATGGCAATGCCATGAGCTGGCATGCCAGTCACTAGTCACTAGTCACTTGAGACTCCTAATCCCCAGCTACTGATTCCTAGTCACCAGTCACCATCCACTCATCCCTAGAAATGTTTCAAGAACCACCCGAGGACGGACTCCCATTTCTGGTTCGCATCGAAGCGCCATTTGTCGAGGCCGGATAGTTCGCTTGAGTAGATGAGGCTTTCTTTTCCATCCCTGTGCGATGTGATGATGAGACGCTCGAAGACGCCGTCATAGACATCATCCGCAAGATTTCTCTGGCTCCATGCCTGGCTGTTCCAGCCGGAACAGAGGCCGACTTCTCTGCCTTTCATCTCCGGTGCTTCGACCTGCGCTGCTTTTTTCCCGTCCAGAAGAACGGTCACTTGATTTCCTCTCATGCGGATCTCCAGCTCGCGATCAAGGCGGGCGTGGAAGCTCTCCGGCGCTTCATACTCCTGCTCTCCGTCTTTGACGGACGAAGCCTTCCGATCCCGTGTCTCTTCCATGTGGGCGGCATAGAGCTTCGCCTTGTCTGTCGTATCTGCATAGCGGGTGAGCGCGGCAAGGACGCCCATACGCACGCGTTTTTTATCCTCTTCGATGGAAATCGGGGTTTCCCCATCAAGGACAGAAAGCTTTTCTTCAAAGAGCTTCTTCTCTCCAGCGCCTTCTCTCACTGCGATCACCAGCTTCCCCTGCTCGATACCGGCAGAAAGACAGGAGGTGAAGTCCTTATTCCCACGGAAGAGTACCTTCTGCCCGCCGAAGGAATTGCCCTCGAGACGGACTTTGATGTCTACATCTCCATAGCTGTAGTGATTTTTGAGCCGCATCAGACCTTCCTTTTCAGGGAGAGAGGTCAGGATGATGCTTTCTTCCTTGTATTCCCCTGCGCCTTTCAGGATTTCCCAGTCCTCTATGCGGGTATCGCCCCGCTTGAAGGTGATATCCTGCTGCTTCGTGTCATACTTGATGCGCATCAGCAGATGATTCACCGGCCAGTATGGCTGCGGCTGCATGCGCGTGAGATCGTAGAGCGAGCTGTCTCTCCGGTTGAAGGAGTAGCCCTCGCGATTGAAATTCATCGTAAAGAGTTTACGGATCCATTTTTCATTTTCATAGGAAACACTTGCCGCATTGCCGAATTTTCCTGTATTCGCATGCATCAGGACATAGACCTGCGGCACGTAGCCCAGATGATCCTGATAGAGCTCCGCGACGCGGCTATAGTCATAGCCGATGCGCCGCTTCATATGGTCCAGCGTTTCGACCGGGATGCGGTCTTTATCACGGATGTAGTCCATGAGATAGTGATTGTAGTCACGTCCGAGATACGGACGCATCATCGCATAGGTCAAGGGATCGATCTCTCCGATGAAATTGTGATAGCGATCGTACACATTGATGTATTCCAGCCGGTAGCCATTCGTCCCCAGCTCCCAGAAGGTGGAGTCTGTCATGTCCTTCAGGTCCGACGGGCGAAGGAATTTCGGATCCTCGTGATCGAATTTCTCCGGATATGTCATCATAACGCCCTTGAAATTCAGATCTTCGATGATGTCGTCAGCGAAGATCGCGGTATCGCGCCGCCCATCTTCGAACATCAGGTACAGTGCCTTTTCAGGAAGAGGCTGACCTTTTTCATAGTACTTCTCGATGTCTTCCTGCGTGATGGTCACGTAGCCATTGTCCTTCAAGGCCTTCAGGTGCTCGCGGAGCTGCTTCTCCCCGATCAGTGTCGAGGTGTCTCCGATGCGGTCGACGCCAAAGTACGAAAGCGCGATGAAGCCCGTATCGGTCGTGGGGCTCATCTGACTCTCGGTATAGGGCTGGTACGTCTTTCCATGGAAAAAGAGAGTATAGAGCAGGTAGAGCACCGCGATGACGAATGCGATTTCCACCAAAGTCCGCGCCCGCTTTACACGGTTCTTATGTCGGGTGTAAGATTCCTCCCCCAGCGTCATGGCTTCTCACCTGCTTTCTTTTCTGCTTTGTGGTGCTTTTCCATTTCTTTCTTCTTTTTCTTCTCGGCCTCCCGCACATCTGCCGGCGTCATGCGCGTGCCCCAGGTATCCTTCCAGAAAGTAAACCATGCGACAGGCATCTGCCAGAGCAGGACCGCTTCATAGTAGAGGCAGAACCAGATCCCAAAGACCCATGTGGAGCTTTTCCGGAGGAAGAGCTGCGCCATACTCATCAGCATCGCCATGAGCGCCATGCCGACGAGGAATGTCGTCGGGAAAACACGGTGCATGAGCGGGATGTAGATCAGATTATAAATCACGACGATCGGCGCCGCGATCGGGACGATCAGCCCGAAGTAGAAGGAGAGCGCCATGAGCGGCTCCTTCTTCCACATATAGCGCGCAGCGATGAGGGACTCGCGCAACCACGAACGCTTCCAGCGCATCTGCTGTTTCAGGAAAACCTTGTAACTTTTGGGGACGATGGTCTCACAGATCGCCGTATCCTGATAGGTCGTGCGGTTATGACGCAGGATGAAATTCGTAAGACTGCGATCATCACCAAAGGTCGCCTTGCGCCCCAGAAACTTCTGATGAATCCACGCATCACAGTATTTTTCGACCAGATCCTTCCGATAGCAGGAAAGCGGCCCCGAGAGGCAGGTCGCCGCATCGAAGAAGCCTTCCGCCGCCTTCATGATGCGGAAGGCGATATAGTAGCGCACCGCCTGCATCTTGGTGAGCGAATTCGTATAGGTATTCGCGACATCCGTCCGCCCGCAGACACCGCCCATCTCCTTATCCTTGAAAGGCTGCACGACATTTCTGACCGCAAAGGGCGAGAGAAAGGAGTCCGAGTCGACGAAGACCAGAAGCTCATGCTTAGCCAGCGAGAGCCCGCGTGCGAGAGCCTCTCGCTTGCCGCCATTCTGCGGCTGCACGAAGCAGGTGAGACGGTCACGAATGTGCGCCTCTGGATCATCCTCATCCAGCTTTCGGATGAGCTCTTCCACTCTCTCCACGGAGCGGTCTGTCGAGCAGTCATCCACCACAATGACCTGCAGCTTATCCGGCGGATAGTCCTGATTCATACAGGAAAGCACTGTCCGCTGGATCCATGTCTCTTCATTGAAACACGGGACAATAATCGAGACACCCGGCGTGAAATGGATATCCACAGGAACCGGTTTATAGAAAATGGCGAAGAAATAGCGCGTAAGCAGAAATCCCGCCGTAATAATGCTATATAAATAAAGAAACTTATTGAAGCGGAAATAAATGACCGACTCCGAGCGCATGAGAAGGATCACAAGCGAGATACAGAGCAAAAGAAATGCAGAGACCGCGATGAGGTACTTCCCCCGCTTCGACTGGTAGTACTGGACGAGTGACTTTTTGAAATGAAGTCCCAGCGCAAGATGTCCCTCTTTGTCAAAGGAACGAACGATCTCCGCAGAAAGACCTTTCACCTTCATCTCATAGCCTTCCGGCATATCTCCGGGACGGATCTCGAAAGACAGCTTGCCCTCTTTCGGCCTATCTGTCACCGCGCTCTCTTCGTCAGCGATAAAGAGCATCCCCGTCGAGGAAATATCCATACATGTCCCGCGAAGCACCTTCTTTTTTCCTTCCGCTGTATAGGTGAGACGTACAGGGATCTTCACCTTGAAGCGGCGACCCGCCTCGGCACTCTCGATGTATTTCTCATAGTCCTGATCCCGCCGGATCTTATCTCTTTCACTCGCCTGACGGCGATCCGCATTCGTCCGCCGTCCTGTGACATCTGGCACATAGGGAAGAAGACGCCTGTCCTCCTTCAGTTCCTGCAGTCTGTCATCTGTACTCATGGGTATTCTCCAATCTATGAAGAGGGATGAAAAATAGGTTCAAAAGGTTCTATGGGTTCATCGGGGAAGGTGCGGCGCATAAAAATATGGAAGCGCCGCGGAGGTTTGAAACTAGCGGCTTTCTCGTATCGCAAACCTAATCCCCAGCTACTAATCCCTAGCTACCAGTCACCAGTCACCAGTCACTAGTCACCGTTTATCCTCTCCAAGCTCCTCAGCTCATACCCTTCCTCTTTCAATGCATCGATGAGCCAGGAGACCTCCTCCGCCATATCATGAGGCGCCGGCCGATCTATGAAGTCGCTATCCTTGATGGTCGGTTTCTTATCGATGGCTGGCTTTTCATCATACGCCCCCTGCTCTTTCACCTTGATATCGAGCGGACGATTCACCTCAAAGGCGATAATGCTGCCTGGTTTTAATTTCTTCACAACCTCTTCGGCATCCGATGCACTCGTGAGCTGTCCTCTTCGGATGGTGACGCTGCTCTCCAACGCATACTTCACCCCGCACGCACCGAGGATCTTCAGCAGGTCATCGGTATACTTCGTATTCGGCGCTTTGAAATAGAGAGGCGTACTGCCTTCCATCAGATGAATGGCTTTCTGCGTCTTGACCACCGAAGCAATGGCCGCCTCCGGCTTCATCGTTTCAAATCTCGGCCTTCCCAGCCAGGTATAATTCCCGATCAGAGCGCCTTTCTTATGAAGCACCTTCATTCCCTGCTCTTCATCAAGCACATTCTGCCCTTCTGCAAAGAAGGCAGCCTCACTTTCTTCTTTTTCCAGAAGGTCTGTCAGCTTCTCGATCATCGGTCGATCCGGCAGTCCCGAGAAGAAGAGGTACATCCTTTTCTCCTCCCCGCCCGGCGGTTTCAGGATTCTCGCCTTCGGGCAGCTATCCTTCTGATAAAGCGTCAGTGCATCCTTGATCTCCCGATCGGCGGAAAACCCGCTAGATAAGTCTGTCACATACGCTTCGCTCTGCGCCGAAGAAGCCAGATAATGGTGCAGCCCGTAGCCGCCCCCACCGATCACGGCGGCGGCAATGACTAAGATGCCAATGGTTTTGATACGCATAATTTCCTCGTTGGTAAAATGGCTCAGGGTGAGCCCTGGATCGTGCTGCCCGAAGGTCTGTTTTTTCCCTCCTTCCTTTGGAAGGAGGTGCCCCGAAAGGGTAATGCTATTAAGTTAAGCGGCAGAACGTTCTTGGCTCCCCATCGGGGGAGCTGCCCGAAGGGCTGAGGGGGCTACGTAGCGGTATTGCATGAAAGTGTTGGAATATCGATAGCATCGGACTATTCAACATAGCACGCTATACCGCTAGCATGCCCCTATTGCCTTCGGCACTTCCCCCGAAGGGGGAAGCAAGACGCTTCGATGCTTACCATTTTCTTAACTTAACAGCATTGCCTGAAAGGGCGGAGGTTGGCTTGGAGCTTTTTCCCTCAGCCACCCCCTATCTCGCTTCGCTCGAAATGACGATACGGGAGTCTAATGTCTCCTAGTCTCCTAGTCTCTTAGTCACCAGTCACTTCTTACCCTTTATAAATTCCAATAGGCAAGCCCCTCGCCCCTGATTTCCTTCGGGTCGTAGATGCTCTTCACATCAAAGAGGAGCGGTGTCTCTTCCTCCGGACAGGTCACAAAAAGTGAGCGAACCTCGGCCGATGAGAGTGCTTTGAATTCTTTATGGGCGACAAGGACGGCAATGACATCCGCATCCTTGACTGCGGAAAGCGGCACAAGCGGCACATGATAAAGACGTTCAAAGTCCGCCTGATCCGCCGCCGGATCGACAGCGATGGGATCAAAGCCCATCTCCTTGAGGCCATGGAAAATATCGACAGCCCGGGAATTTCTGACATCCGGGCAGTCCTCCTTGAATGTCATGCCCAGAAGATAGATCTTCGCATGGCGCGTATCTACGTGGTTTCGGATCATTTCCTTCACCATCTGCTTCACCACATAACCCGACATGCTGTCATTGATGCGACGTCCTGCGCCGATGATCTTCGAGTGATAGCCCAATTTCTCTGCCTGATAGATGAAATAGTACGGATCGACCCCGATGCAGTGACCTCCGACCAGCCCCGGCCGGAAACCGAGCGCATTCCACTTCGTATTCATCGCTTTGAGCACCTCATTCGTATCGATGTGCATCAAATGGAAGGCGATCGCAAGCTCATTCATGAAGGCGATATTGATATCGCGCTGTGCATTCTCCACGAGCTTTGCCGCTTCTGCGACCAAGATCGAGGAAACGGGATAAACGCCTGCTTCGATGATGGTGCCATAGACAGATTTCACCGTCTCCAGTGTCTTTTCATCCATCCCGGAAACGATCTTGACGATGCTTCTCAGTGTATGAATCTTATCGCCCGGATTGATACGCTCCGGCGAGTAGCCGATCTGGAAATCGGCTCCCAGCGTCATCCCCGATTCCTTTTCAAGGATCGGAGCGCAGATATTCTCTGTCACCCCCGGATAGACCGTCGACTCATAGACGATGACTGCGCCTTTTTTCATATGCGATCCCACGATGCGTGAAGCAGACTCGACCGGCGAAAGATCCGGCGTCTTATCCTGATTCACCGGTGTCGGCACTGCGACCACGATGAAGTCGCCCTCAGAAATCTTTTGAGGGTCATTCGTGAATTCGACCGTGCTCTCTTTGACTGCTTCATGGCCAAGCTCATTCGTCGGATCGATGCCTTTCTGGTAGAGCGCGATTTTCTCCTCGGACAGATCATAGCCGATGACGCGGAAATGCTTCGAAAAAGCATGCGCCAGCGGAAGGCCGACGTAACCCAGACCGACGACGACAATAGTATGAATGTTCTTCATGATATGCTTTCCTCTTTTTAAGAGCCAATATTCGAAAACGGGGATGAGAGCCATACTCAAGTGACTGGTGACTTGGATACCACTTCCGAGCATCGCCATGATTTCTACGCCGCGGCGCTTCTGATTTATGTACCGCACCGCCCCGTTGAACCTTCTGCCTATCGAACCTTTTGGACCTCGTTTTCTCACCCATTGTAATTCGAGAAATAGTACGAAAGCGCAAGCCAGAAGGTATGATTTCTGCCGCCATCTTCGAGATCCTTGAGATTATAGTATTCTGCCTGCAAGAGCCAGTCCGGCTTTACGGTGTAGTGGATACCGGCACCGATGCCCTCGAAGCCGTCCATGTAGTCCGCAAGTCCGTTCATGGTATGTAATACATACGTGGTATATGGCTGGTGATAGTATTTCAGGAAATAGTACGTATTTCCTCTCTGCCATGTGTTCTCTTTCCCACGAGTAAGGGATACGACATAGCCCTTCTCGCTGCGGCTCTCATCTTCCCCAAGAAGTCCCATGAGGCCCAGATCGAAGAGACCGCCAAGCGGACGATGAACATTCAGCATATAGATGTTCCTCTCCCCCCTGTCCTTGAGATCGAAGCGATAGAGGCCCGCTCCCAGCGTATAGATGTCATGCGTGGTCGATGCCTCAGCGGCTGCCGCGAAGCCTGCATGCTTGATCGTCCCCGCTTCTGCCATGTAGGAGAAAGGCTCCTTGCCGGAGACACGCACGCCGGTGAATCTGCTGTCGTAAATATTTCCTTCCGCCAGAAAAGACCCGAAAGCCCCGGCATCTACCTGTGTGCTTCCCACCTTGCCGGTCAAGTACCAGCGGTCGATATCCATCCAGCTGTCCTCCCCCTTACCACTGAGGATCTTTTCATTTTCCAGCATGGAAATGAAATGCCAGTTGTCATCGATATTGTAATTTCCATAAATCCTGACACGCGCACGGCTTCTGTCGCTGATGGACTTGTAGCCGCTGTGAGCGCCATAGTCCACACGCGCCTCCCCATCGATCTTGAATCGCTTCTCCGGGGGCTTCGGCGCTTTGACCTCGGTGGATGCCTGCATGTATGATGATTCTCTGTCGAAATAGCCAATAGCAGACAGCTCATCCGCATACTCTACGCGGCGGCGTGCGAGACGCTCCCAGTCATCTGAAGTGATCTGATCCATCTCGTGCATGAGCTTCCTGCGGAGAGCTTCTCTTTCCTCGCTGCTCCGCGGCACAAGAAAGGGCGTGCTCGGTACCACGGTGCCGTCAGCGGACATGCCATTCCCTGCCGCCTTGGCGGCAGAAGAACTGCCCGATGCTGCCGAAGGAACCGCCCCCCTGCTGCCGGTATCCCCTGCTTTCTGATTCGTGAGAAGAAATCCATTGCCGCTGTTCATGCAGCGGCTGATCTCTTTCGCATACAGCTTCTCGTAATTCTTCGTCGCCGCCTCATAAGATTTCCGCGCATTTTCGAAACGATCGCCAAGGATCCCCACCTGCAGCTCATCATCAAGCGCCATGAGGACCGTCTTCGTATACTGCACGGCGAGGGCTTCTGCCTCCGGTGTCGGATGAGACGGATCGCTGCTGCTTGCCAGCGAGAGTGCATATGCTTTCACCTCAGCAGCAAGCCTGCCGAGCCAGCGATCTGACTCCTCCCTGTATGGTGCAAGCCGGTTCGGATCATGCTTTCCCTGATAGTACAGAAGGACATTCCTTCGCGCCATTGATGCCTTCTCATACGTTTTGGCAAAGGCCGCCTCCGGATTTCTAGGGACAGGCATCCCTCCAAGCTGCGAAAGGGACATGATCAGACGATCCTTTTCTTCATCCCACGCAGGAAGCATCCGCTGACGGATGAGGTAATGTGCCTTCAACGCCTCATAGTCCCCCGCGGATGTGGAAAGCGCCGTCCGCGCTTGATTGATCGGAATATTCGCGATGACACGCGCCTGTGCATCCTCGACCGCAAGCTCTCCGATCTCCCGCTTCACCGTTTCGCCAAGGCCTTCGCCCGCCAGCAGCAGCTCCCGACCGAGCGCCCGTGCATCCTCACGGCGATGAGCCTTTTCCTCTGCCGTATAGCGGTCCATCGTCTCTCTGACCTGCGCCCTTTCCTTCGCCTGATGCTGCGCGATCGGGTCAATGTCTGCCGCCTGCATCACCCCGCAAGGCAGAAAAGCCGCCAGAGACAGGCAAAGTGTCATGCCCATTTTATTCATATGATTCTCCTGTGATTCATGATAGACAGACATATCGACACCTCAAGCATCATGGTAGCGATACCTTCTGCCGTTTCCCCTGAAGAAAATACTCATTCACGTTACATATAGATATGTAATATTATATATGATGTACCCCCCCTGTAAAGTTGACAATGGGTCGTCTCTCTGTTTCAAAAAAATGATAGATTCATCTATTCTCATCATATTTCCTTTGCCTTTTTCCTTCTTTCCTTATATACTATAAAAGGCATGATTATGCACTGCCACGCTGAGGTTCACACTCCACACTTCCTCTTCATGAAACGAGGTTCAACCCATGAATATGACACACGAAGAACTCTTCGTAAAAATTCTTGACCAGATGCCCTTCGGTGTCTACTGCGTCGATACGGATCGCAAGATCTTCTACTGGAACAAAGGCGCAGAACGCATCAGCGGCTACAAAGCGGAAGACATGCTCGGCAAACACTGCTTCGAAAGTCATCTCGATCACATCGATGAGAATGGCACCCACCTGTGCCATGCCATGTGCCCGCTCGTCGCGACCATTTTCGACGGACTATCCCGTGAAAAAGCCGTCTGGCTGCGGAGCAAAGAGGGCGACCGAGTCTCTGTCCTCGTTCACACGGAGCCCCTCTTTCAAGACGGAAAGACGCTGGGCGCTATCGAGTACTTTTATAAGATATAAATAGAGTGACTGGTAAATAGAGTGACTGGTGGCTAGGGACTAGTAGCTAGGGATTAGGGATTAGGAGTCTCAAGTGCCTAGTGCCTAGTGACTGGTGACTACATGCCATCTGCGGGCATCGCCCTTTTTATACTTCGCGGCGCTTCATAATTTTTTGCGCCGCACCACCACTTCTCACTCCTCATTCCTCACTCCTAACTAGAGAGTAGAACTTTCACCCGAAATCAAGGGGGGGGCAGCACGCCCCAGGGGCTAACCCTGAACACCATGACTATCACTACGACAAAGGCGGTGACGAACAATGAATAAAGATGTTTCACTTGACGTAATCAATCATTCTATACAAAACAGCATACTGCACGCTATGCCCGGAGGCATTTTTATTTATCGGGCGGATACCCATGACATTCTGTATGCCAATGATCGTTTTCTTGCCATGCTTGGCTATGACAGCCTGGAAGCGCTGACTCAATCGCGCGGCCATACCTTCGATGACATCCTCTCTACCTCCGACAAAGAGCGTGTTTTCCTAGAGATCGAACATCAGCTGCGACAGAGCTTGATCGGATTCGTTGATTTCAAAGCCATCACAAAACAGGGTCCTCTCCGATACATGGAGATTTTTTGCCGTACCACCACACTTCCGGACTATGGACATGTGATTGTGGCCTTCGCCGTCGATGCAGAAGCGAAGTACCTGACCTACTCTACCGACCGGCTGACAGCGCTCCCGGGGCAGCGT
Source organism: uncultured Dialister sp. (assembly GCA_934193095.1). Taxonomy (GTDB): domain Bacteria; phylum Bacillota; class Negativicutes; order Veillonellales; family Dialisteraceae; genus Dialister. Next base: position 18,325 of record CAKPUX010000034.1, read on the forward strand.
CGTTTCCTTGAATATGCAGCCAAATGGTTCAAGCTTGCCAGCATGAATCCGGCATCACCGCCGATTGTGATCCTTTATTTCAATCTCTGCCACTTCAAGTCGTACAATATCCACTTCGGCCTTGATGCCGGTGATGCCCTCCTGCTCCATATGGCGGAGACGCTCAGGGAATGCTTCCCGAATGATTTCATTGCGCGCTTCTCTGATGATCATTTCGTCATCCTCACCTATGACATAGATCTTCAAAACCGTGTCATCGATGCCCACAAGAAGCTGCTTTCCATGTACATGCGTTCCCCGCTCGAAGTGAAAATCGGGATCTATCAGATAGAGGATCTCTCGATCACGCCGAGCAAGGCCTGCGATCTTGCGAAGCTCGCCTGTGACAGCATCAAGGATCGCCTTGACGTCTTCCTCTGTGAGTACACCGCCAAGGTGCAGCGCGCCGTCCTCATTCGTGACTATGTCATCGATCATCTGGATGAGGCCTTTTCCAAAGGCTATATTCAGGTCTACTACCAGCCTGTCATCCGCTCCATCTCGAAGACGCTATGCGGCCTCGAAGCACTGGCCCGCTGGATCGATCCCGTGTACGGATTCCTGAAGCCGAGTGAATTCATCCCGGCTCTTGAAAATTCACGCCAGCTCTACCAACTCGACCTGTACATCCTGGAAGAGGTCTGCAAGCGCCTCCGCGCCTGCCTGGATGACGGCATACCTGTCGTCCCGATTTCCATCAACCTCTCCCGCATGGACTTCCTCACCTGTGACATCTTCACCGAGGTGGAAAGACGAACCCAAAAATACCGGATCCCCCACCACCTCCTCTGCATAGAGATCACGGAGAGCATGTTCGTACAAAACGCACAAGAGATCCGCATCATTCTCGATCACTTCCGCGAGGTGGGCTATCAGGTCTGGATGGATGACTTCGGAAGCGGCTACTCCTCACTGAATGCACTCAAGGACTATCACTTCGATGAGCTCAAGATCGACATGGACTTCCTGTCGAATTTCACGCAGCGCTCAAAGGATATCATCCAGTCCACCATTCATATGTCAAAAAAGATCGGCATTCGTACGCTGGCAGAGGGCGTGGAAACGGAAGAACAATTCCGCTTCCTCCGAGATATCGGCTGCGAAAAGATCCAGGGCTACTTCTTCGGCAAGCCGCTCCCCTTCGATGAGATGAAAGCCCATATCCTTCTGCAGCATATTGATATTGAGACAGAAGAGCTCACAGCATACTATGAAAAAGCGGGAGATATGGACTTCACCACGGACGAGTCGCTCGCGATCGTAGAGACCATGGAGGATGGCAAGATCTATTTCCGCTTCGCCTCCCCAGCCTACCAAGACGTACTGGCTTCCGTCGGCGCACCCACACCGCGTGACAGTGAAGCCCGCCTCAATATGCCGGAGAGCCCGATCCGTAAAAAAATCGCGCGTCTGCTCTCCCATGTCTACGATTCCGACCAGCCCTACGCCATCACCTATACCATTGATGATCAGTATCTCTGGCTGAAGGTGCAGAAGATCGCCCAGCTCGGAAAACGCTTCCTCTTGCGTTGCAAGCTTCTCAATATCACACGCAATGCCATCCAGATCGAACAGATGAAAGTGAACGGTCTTGAAAAGGATCTCTACGACCTCTACCATGCCATCGTTATCAATGATCTTGACCGCGGCACCTGCCAGCCTGTCGTCTTCTGCCGGGACTACCACAAGTTTCATCCCGGTCACACCTACAATTACCGAACAGCAATGCGTGCTTTCGGATATCTCTCCATTCAGAAAGAAGACCGTCCTCGCTATGAGCGCTTCATGGATGCGGACACCATCTCCGATCGCCTTTCTGCACATGGCGGCACGCTCTCTGAATATTTCCGCACCCTGACGCCGAACGGCTTCGTCTGGTGTCAGCATGTCTTCATCGCCATCCCCGACACCCATTGCCGTATCTTCCTTCACACTGTCAAGCCCGCCGCCCCGAATAACCTCGCCATGGAAAAGGGTCTTGTCAAGCTGTATAACGAGATCAAGAAAGACTGGTGACCTGTAATCAGTGACTGGTGATAGGACCGGCAGCATTGAGGGAAACGCTGATTAAATCGCAGAGCCAGATTTAATCAGTGTTTCCCTAGAACAGTAAAAGGCTCTCCGTACGAGCATTGCGCGGAAGAGCCTTTTTTCGTGTGCCGATCTGCGCTATAATATAGGATATCAATTTTAACGTAAAGCGGTGTGACCGGAGATCAGAGTAGACCATGTAGAGCACTTTCCTCAAAAAGGATCTTCCCGCCAATGGGAAAACGGGACTGCCATTTCCTTACTCATGACATCTCCGGATCCCCCACACTTTTTTCAGGAGATACCCATGACAGAATCCACACGATGCACCATCATCGTCAATCCGACGTCCGGACGCGAACGAGCCCCGCGCTATATCCCGCTCCTCCATACGACACTGGCAAAGCGCTATGACAATATCACGATCAAGCTGACTGAAAAAGCCGGAGATGCCACGGAATTTGCACGCATCGCCGCAGAAAAAGGACGTGACGTCATCTGCATGGGAGGCGATGGCACGATCAATGAAGTCATCAACGGCATGGTACCCGTAGACAGCGACTCCGCCTTCGGCTTTATCCCTTTCGGCACTGTCAATGATCTGGCTCGCGCTCTCCACATCCCACGCTCCCCGCAGGGAGCCATCCGCATGCTCGAACATGCAGTCAAGACGAAAATCGATGTCGGCAAGATCAATGACCGCTACTTCATCAACGTTGTCGCCGCCGGCCTCATTTCTGAAGCAGTCAGCGAAGTCTCCATCAAAGAGAAGACCCTCTTCGGATCGCTCGCCTACTTCATGAAAGGCATGCAGGTCTTGAACAAGCAGAGATCCTACCACTTCAAGATCGAAGAGGAAAATGGCACTGTTATCCAAGTCTCCTCCCCTTTGATCGCTGCCATGCTGACAGACTCTGCCGGCAGCTTCCGCAACCTCATCCCGCCGGAAGATCGCAATAAAGGCATCATCAAGCTCTGCCTCTTCCACGACTTCGCCTGGCTGAATGCCATCAGGCAGGCGCCAAAGCTCCTCGCCGGTTTCCAGATGGGCCCCGACTTCGTCACGGTCGTCGGTATCAAAAAAGCGCATATCTCCATCAATGAAGGCGATACCCTCTCGACCAATGTAGACGGAGATAAGGGACCGAATTTCCCGATCGACCTTGAGATCCTCCCCTCCCGTCTCCCCGTCTTCGTTCCCGAGCACGTGGATGACAATGCGACGCATCTCCCCCACTTCTTTGAACGCGTCGCCCCCCATATGCATTTCCCATGGGCAGAAAATGGGGAAGAACCGATCAAAGGGACGACCATTGAGGAAGTCGTGCGGGAAGTGCAGGAACGGGAGAAGCGGAAGAAGTGATAAACTAAGAGACTTCAGACTTCAGACTTCAGACTTCAGACTTCAGACTTCAGACTTCAGACTTCAGACTTCAGACTTCAGACTTCAGA
>CAKPUX010000035.1 GCA_934193095.1 uncultured Dialister sp.
AACACGGTAGTTAAGCTCACAAACGCCGAAAGTACTTGGCTGGAAGCGGCCCGGGAGGATAGGAAGCTGCTGATTAAATGAAAAGGACATCTGCAAAGATGTCCTTTTTACTTTGCTTTTATTTGGTTCAGGGTTCAGGGCTCTCGTGGCGGCTTCGCCGCCTTTTTTATTGGGAGATGCCCGAAAGTGGTATTCAAGTCACGGGTTACAGTCATAACAATGATACGAGTAGCCCCTTAGAGAAGGGGCGCGCCAAAGGCGCAGGATGGATCCACGTAGCGGGGTGAAAAACTATGTGAGACTACCTGTTTCCCTTAAACGTCATCCCGACCGAAGTGGAGGGATCTTTCTTGCAGACCGGTAAACTGTGAGCGAGGGAAAGGCGAAAAAGGAAGCACCAGGGTGTCGTTTGAATGCGGGCGCATGCGTGCATATGGCGGCAGTGCAATAAAGATCGAGGGCTGCGCTCGGGATGACGGTGCTTGGGGAGCGGATAGGTTCACAAGGGTGGTGCGCCGCCTTTTTTAGAAGAGGGTATTCTCGTATCGTAGCCTTCCCCTCTAGGGGAAGGCGCCCCGCAGGGGCGGATAGGGCAGACATGGTATGAAAGACAGAAGGTAGTACAGGAGAAAGAGAGGCGCATTTGTGCTGCTTGCGAAAGCACCCGAGCATCGCTGACGCGGTTCCCCTTCTCCATACGGGGAAGGCTTATTGGGGAATTCATATTTCCCATTGCCCCATTTCTATGAAACTGCTAGAGTATAGCTATACAATAGTTTTGTCATACGGGAAGGAGGCTCTCTATGGAGCTGATGAACCAGATCCGAGAGCGTGTCGTGGCGTGGCAGAAGAAGCAGGTGCGGACGGTCGTATTTCCTTTGGCGGGGAAGCTCTGCGCGGTGGAGACGGTAGAGGGAAAGCGGCTGGGACAGTGGCAGGTGGACTATGATGGCGACCCGTCGCATTTGAAAGAGTGTTTTCTTTCTATGAAGGCGGCAGGGCTTCGGGATAAGAAGCTGTGGCTTTTGGTGAATGCAGAGGCGCTTCGCTGGAACAGGAAGCGATATCCGCAGATGACGGAGGAGGAATTTGCCGAATCGATGGAGTGGGAGGCGGACCGAGTCTTTCGCACCGAGGAAGCGATCGCCATGGGGCATCGTGTGCTCTCTCATGATGAAGAGGGCTGGGAAGCTCTCTTGCATGCATGGCCGCGCGTGGAGATGGGGGCTTGGGAGATGGGAGCGCATGAGGCGGGGCTTACCATTTCCCGTGCATTTCCCGTGACGGATATTCCTTTGAAAGAGGGACCGCATTTTATTCTATATATGCGCCGCCGTTCGGCGATGCTTCTTTTCCGGAGAGAGGGACTCTGGGAGAGCCGTATTCTGCATCCGGCAGATGAGGGAAAGGCTTCGCTTTTCATGGAGCGTCAGATGGACATGTATGATCTTTCTGCTCTTCCCTGTTTCCTTGTACCGATGGAGAGCTGCGGACCGGAGGAGCGCATGGCGTGGCTTTCTTACATGGAAAAGGAGCTGGCTCTCCTTACGGCAGAAGGGATAGAGGAAGAGGAGAGCAAGTCCGTCACGCTCGGGACGGAGCATTTGGAGGAAGGCGGATACTGGGATGATACCATGCGTGTGGTACTTTCTGTAAGTCATGCGGGGACGGCATTGCCCCTTCTCATGGGGGCGCGTCCTTTTCTGTCGGAGGAGAATCAGAAGCTTCGCATCGCGCAGGCAGCGTGTGCGATCGGCGCGGCCTTTTTCCTCTTCGCGGGTGTTTCTTTTCTTTCTGCTTATCGGGAGGATAAGGCGCAGCTTACGGAGAATGAGGCACTGTCTCCAATGAAAGTGAAGCGGGCCGAGATGAAAAAGGCGAGCGAGGAGGAAGCGGCACTGCTTGCGATGCTGAAGGAAGAGGAGGCCAAAGATCCGCATTGGGAGCAGCGTCTGGTACTGCTCGCTGATGGTATGCCGCAAGGTGTCGTGCTCTCGGAGATTTCCTCAGAGGGAGAGGATGTCCTTTTGAAAGGGACTTCGCAGAAGACGTCCGATCTTTCGAATTTTACAAGTCATCTCACGCGGGCGTGGGGCGGCCTCACGGAGCTGAAGAGTCGGAAAAAGAATGCGCGCACGGGGCTCTTTGAGTTCACGGTGCGCTGGAAGAAGGAGACTGCGGGGAAGGTACAGTAGGTGTTGTATCACAAATGACAGAAAACGGAGACAGGGGCAGAAATGGATTTTGCTCATGGCTCCGTTTTTGTTTTGCAGGTGGTAGGAAAGAAATGAAGAGATTATCATAGCGAGAGTATTTCCTTAAAATGTACTATAGAAAAATTTTTATCTACATGAAGGGGTGAATGCAAGGTTTTGACCTATACATCTGCTATAATAATAAAAAGGAGATGAGAAGCATGGAGGAGATCATCGCAGGGCATATACAGGACGAAAGAGTGCAGTCTTTGACAGATCATTTGGACGGCACAATGCGGTTAGCCGAAGGCTTTGGCGCAGGTATGGGATTGGGGGCAGAAGCTGGCCTTTTGGGGAAAATACATGACGAAGGGAAAGATACCGCTGCGTTCCAAAACTATATCCATGGCCGAAAGCACAGACGCGTGGATCATTCGACGGCTGGCGCGAAGTCTTTTTTTGAAAATGAGGATATAGGCTGGCTGCGGCTACTGGGGGCATTCTGCGTGGCGGGGCACCATGCAGGAATTCCAGACTTTGGAAGCAAAGTGGATACTGCAGGAACATCTACGCTACAAGGGCGTATGAAAAAAGATATCCCTTCCGTCCGACATCCGGAACTTTACTCTATGGATAGTACGAGTATAAACAAACATCATCTGAATGAATTGATCGCAAGCGGAAATGCACTTGACGTTATGATGCTTACACGGATGCTGTTCTCATGCCTCGTGGATGCAGATTTCCTAGATACAGAAGCTTTTATGAATCATCAGATTATCAGGAAAAATGAGTTTTCTTCTTTAAAAGAAATAGCGGCTATGTTTTGGAGCAGGCTCGAAGAGGATGGATACTTCCGGCCTAAAAATGCCTTAAATGAGAAGCGTTGTGAAATCCTTCATACATGCATGCGGAAAGGGGAGGGGAAACAGGGTCTGTATTCGCTGACGGTACCGACAGGGGGCGGTAAGACGATTTCCTCGATGGCTTTTGCCATGAAGCAGGCCATGAAATGGCAAAAGGAACGGATCATTTATGTAATTCCCTACCTCTCCATCATTGAGCAGACCGCCGACGTTTTCCGGGCTTTTCTGGGAAATCATGCGGTGTTGGAAAGTCATAGCCAGGTCGACTATGATAGTTTGCCGGAAGAGGGAAGTGAAGAGGCGGGCAGACTGGCAGAGAGGATGAAACTGGCTGCAGAAAACTGGGATGCTCCTGTCGTGATCACGACCAATGAGCAGTTCTTTGAGTCTTTGTATGCCAATAAAACATCAAGATGCCGAAAGCTGCATAATATCTCAAACAGTGTCATTATTCTTGACGAAGCGCAGATGATGCCGGTCGATTTTCTGAAGCCATGTCTCCATGTGCTCGAGCAGCTGGTTCATTATTATGGCTGTACGGTTGTTTTATGCAGTGCGACGCAGCCGGAGCTGGGGCGCTACTTGCAGAAGAATCCGACAGAAATCATGGAAAATGTGGGAGAACTGTTTCAGTTTTTCAGGCGGGTGACATTCGATATAGATGGTGAAACGGATTATGCTGAGATTGCGAAGAAATTAGATGAATGTGAGCAGGTACTCTGTATCGCTTCTACCAAAAAAGAAGCCGAAAAAATATTTGAACTGCTCGACGGAGAGGCCATGTACCTGTCGACCAATTTATGTCCGGCCCATCGCAGGGAGATCATTCGAGAAATGAAAACTCGCCTGCGGGATGGAAAAACGTGCCGAGTCGTATCGACCAGCATCATTTCCGTTGGGGTTGACATCGATTTTCCTGTGGTATATTTGCAGTATACAGGGCTGGACAGTCTGATCCAGGGGGCGGGCCGCTGCAATCGAGAAGGACGGCAGTCTTTACAACATAGCAGGGCGCATATCTTTTGGACAAAGGAAAGCAAGAAGAGTCCGTTCATGCGCAAAGAAAAACAAGTGACGGATATGGTTCGGGAAAAATACAATGCTGAAGAAATGACCGAACCGTCAGCGATTCGCACCTATTTTGAAAACTGGTACCAAAGCAATGAAGGAAATCTGGATTACAAGGAAATCGAGAAACTGGCTCAATCACTCAGCTTTGCTGAGATCGGAAAACGATTTCATCTGATCAGTGAGAGCACGAAGTCAGTTTTTATACCTTTTGATGAGAAAGCCAGAGACATAAAGGAACAGCTGATGACGGGAAATCGATCGCGGCAGCTCATGCGGGCCGCTGGGCCGTACATGATCCATGTACGGTATTCGAAGGCTGGGGGGCAGTCTGATTTCACGAAATTGCTCATGCAGGGGCAAATTGCGATGTTTTCAGGTGATGAGAACCTGGCCTACTTGGTAAATATGGAGGACTATGATGCGGAGCTTGGGCTCAAGATCAAGTCTGAAGATGGCGTGGGGATCATGTGGTAATAAGAAAAGAGGAAAATGTATGGCATATGGAGTAAGGATAGAGTGCTGGGGCGACTATGCCTGCTTTACACGACCGGAAATGAAGGTGGAACGAGTATCTTATGATGTGATGACACCGTCTGCGGCGCGCGGACTTGTCGAAGCGATCTTCTGGCATCCGGGGCTTCGGTATGTGATCGATGAGATCGATGTCATGAGTCCGATCCAGATGACGAATGTCAGAAGAAATGAAGTGAAGTCCAAAATCAATATGTCGAGCATTGCAGGAAACGCCCGACAGGGAAAAGCCATGTATCTATGTCCAAAGGAAGACATTCAGCAGAGAGCAGCCTTGATCTTGAAAAATGTCAGGTACTGTATTCATGTACACTTTGAAATGACAGAGAAAGCCAATGCCAGTGATAATGCGGGAAAATTCAGGGAAATGCTCTGCCGCCGTGCGAGAAAAGGCCAATGCTATCATCAGCCGTACTTGGGATGCCGAGAGTTTCCAGCAGGCTTCCGTCTGGTAGAGGATGATGAGACCGTGATCCCTTACCCTGTCACACAGGATCTTGGCTTTATGCTGTATGATATGGATTTCTCTGATTTACAGCACATCACACCCCGGTTTTTCCATGCTAGATTAGAAAAAGGGGTTATGGATCTTCGGAATTGCGAGGTGCATCGATGATACTTACCGCGTTGGTTCACTTATATGAGGAGCTTTGCAAGCAGGGGAAAATTCAAGCAGAAGGATGGGGAATAGCAAAAGTCACCCACCGCATTCTGCTCGATAAAGAGGGCCATCTCTGTGGAATCATTTCTGCCCGCAAAAAGGTACAGAGAGGGAAAACGGAGCGTGAAGTGCCTTGTGAAATGTGCGTACCGCTGCCCGTGACTCGTTCTTCCGGCGTAAAAGCCAATTTTCTGTGTGATAATTCCAGCTATTTTCTGGCTGTTGATGCGAAGGGGAAAGTCCAAAGAACCATCCAGTGCTTCGAAGCAGCCCAAATGCTGCATCATCGAGTGTTAGAACATTGCCATTCTCCCGTGGCTAAGGCCATTCTGCATTTTTTTGATACTTGGGGATTTGATAAGGCAGAAGAAGATTCATTGATTCAAGAAAATTTGGAGGATATTACAGCCGGGAGCAACTTTGTGTTTCAGGTGGATGGAGTAGATGCCATCGAAGATGAAGAAATAAAGAGATCATGGGAAAATTTTCAAGGAACAAGTCAAGCGGACAAAGATAGCACATCTTTAGCGGGGCAGTGCCTGATCACAGGTGCGGAAAATCAGAAAATCGCCTTGCTTCATCCCAAAATCAAGGGGGTCGCAGGAGCCAAAACAATGGACAGAAATCTGGTGTCATTCAATGAACCCGCTTTCTGCTCCTATGGCAAAGATAAAAAGCAGGGGGAAAATTCACCCATCAGTGAACATGCTGCCTTTGCCTATGGCACCGCTCTCAATCAGCTGCTTGCCGATCGACGGCATACGCAGGTCATCGGAGACACGACCATCGTATACTGGTCAGAGCATGGTATTTCTGCCTGTCAGGATTTCATGATGTCTTTTTTAGGGAATCATGCAGGCATCGATGATCATACGCTTGATACAATCGTTACTCATATGAGAAATGGGCTTCCCGTAGATTTTGAAGGCGTCGAGATCTCACCGGATGAGCCCTTTTACATCTTGGGCTTGGCGCCCAATGCTGCCAGAATTTCTGTCAGGCTGTTTTTAAGGAATACATTCTGCAAGCTGGTGACGAATCTGTCGCTTCATCAGGAGAGGATGAAACTCGATGGGCCATCCTGGGAAAAACAAAATATCCCATTGTGGAAGACACTCAAAGCGACAGCGAATCCGAATGGCAAAGAACAGGTAGCCTCGCCTCTGCTGGCAGGCAGTTTATTCAGAGCTGTGCTGCAGAACACAAAGTATCCTGCGTCCGCATTTCAAAATATCCTGCTCCGTATATTTGCGGATCAGGACAAAGCGGCAGATGGCGGACGATCGGCCGTGGAGAAAATCAGCCATACCAAGGCGGCTTTCATCAAGGCGTACCTTTTGAAAAATGGTAAAGAACACTGGGAGGGAAAATTACAAATGGCGTTAAATGAGAATTGTAATGATGTTTCTTATGTATTGGGGCGGATGTTTTCTTTGCTGGAAAATATTCAGCAGGGTGCGAATCCAGGCATCAATACCACCATCAAGGAGCGATATTTTAATTCTGCCTGTGCTACACCGGCTTCCGTATTTCCCATCCTGCTGAAGCTGGCGAATACGCATCTCTCTAAGCTTGATGGCGGAAAGGCTGTCTATTTTAAAAAGAAAATGGGCGCTTTAATGGATAAGATCATGATGCCGGAGGAAGGCATTCCGTTTCCGGCCAGATTGACATTGGAAGAACAAGGCGCATTTATCCTTGGTTATTATCAGGAAACACAGGCAAGATATAAAGGTAAAGAGGAGGAGTAAGCAAATGGCAGAAGTGATTCATAACAGATACGATTTCGTGGTTCTTTTCGATGTAGAGAATGGCAATCCTAATGGAGATCCGGATGCGGGGAATATGCCGCGCGTGGATCCGGAAACGGGTCTTGGCCTTGTGACCGATGTCTGCCTGAAACGTAAAATCAGAAACTATGTGGAAGCAGCCAAGGAAGATGAGCCTGGGTATCGGATCTACATCAAAGAAAACGTACCGCTGGAACAGAGCGATAAAGAAGCTTTGACGTATGTAGGCATCGATGATATCAAAACGGCCAAAAAGAAAAATCCGGATTCAGACAGCCTGCTGCGGGACTTCATGTGTTCCAATTTCTTTGATATTCGTACTTTCGGGGCTGTCATGACCACCTTTATGAAAGGCGCTTTAAACTGTGGACAGGTGCGTGGTCCTGTCCAGCTTGGATTTGCCAGAAGCATCGATCCGATCGCTCCCCAGGAGGTTACGTTGACGCGCGTAGCGATCACGACAGAAGAAGATGCGCTGAAAAAAAAGACCGAAATGGGACGCAAGTTCATTGTTCCTTATGCGCTCTATCAGGCCGAAGGTTACATTTCAGCCAATTTAGCAAGAAAAGTCACACACTTTAGTGAAGACGATCTGAATCTTTTGTGGCAGGCGATCATCAATATGTTCGAAAATGATCATTCGGCTGCGAGAGGAAATATGGCGGTGCGCGAACTCATTGTTTTCAAGCACGACAGTGAGCTGGGAAATGCTCCTTCGTACAAGCTGTTTGAACGAGTACATGTAGCAAGAAAGGATCCACATAGTCCGGCTCGCTCCTACAGTGACTATGAAGTACATGTCGACACAGAAAATATGCCGCAGGGAGTCACCTTGGAACGTAAAATATGAGCTATGCAGAAGATGACTACCTGCTGATTTCCGGCATCCAGCATTTTATGTTTTGCCGGAGGCAATGGGCTTTGATTCACATCGAGCAGCAATGGCAGGAGAACCGTTTGACCGTGGAAGGTGAAGTCATTCATCGGAATGCGCATAAGGATGATTTCATAGAAAAGCGTCCGGGTATACTGGTGACGAGAGGTCTTCGCGTATCTTCTCCCACGCTGAAAATCACAGGGCAGTGTGATGTAGTAGAGTTTTTGTCTTCTGAAGAGGGCGTGCCACTTCATGGACACAGAGGACTTTGGCAAGCGGTACCGGTGGAGTACAAAAGGGGCAAAGATAAGAAAGATGATTCAGATATTTTTCAGCTCTGTGCCGAAGCCCTGTGCCTGGAAGACATGCTGCAATGCAGGATTCCATACGGATTTCTTTACTACCACGAGATACGGAGACGGCGAAAGATCGACCTTGATGAGAATATCAGGAGCAGAGTGAAGTCGGCTTTGAGAGAAATGCACGAACTGTTTCACAGAGGGTACACGCCAAAAGTCAAAACTTCCAAGAAGTGCCAGTCCTGCTCCCTGAAGGGACTTTGCTTACCTAAGCTGTGCCGCACTCAGTCGGTGGCAGACTATATGGCAAAATCTCTGGGGGAGGAACGGTCATGAGAAAACTGCTTAATACGCTTTTTGTCAATTCAGAAGATTTGTACCTGTCTTTGGACAATGAAAATGTGGCAGCATGGAAAGGAAACGAAATCCTTCAGCGAATACCGCTGATGAACTTGGAAAACATTCTGTACTTTGGATACAAAGGTGCGAGCCCTGCGCTTCTTGGTGCCTGCGTGAAGCGGCATATCGGATTTTGCTTTCTGACACCGCAGGGAAAGTTTCTGGCGCGCGCTCAGGGACTGACCGCTGGAAATGTGCTTCTCAGAAAAGAACAGTATCGTATATCCGAAGAAGAGCCTCGTGGTCTTGTCATTGCGCGTACCATGATCGCAGGAAAAATTCTCAATAGCCGTACCGTGCTTATGCGCTTCCTGCGGGATCATCCGCTGTCAGTCGATGCGACTTCTTTTCAAGCCGTCATTCAGGATCTGCAAGACTCTGCTCGGGAGGCTGTCAAAGCAGAGTCGCTAGATCATCTGCGCGGAATAGAAGGAAATGCTGCCGTGTCCTACTTTTCTCTTTTTGATGCGCTCATTTTGAATGACAAGAAGCATTTCTATTTCCATGGCAGGAATAAACGGCCGCCGCTCGATCGAGTGAATGCATTGCTTTCCTTTGCCTATACACTTCTTGCCCATGACTGTGCTTCTGCCATAGAAGCGGCGGGCATGGACTCCTACATCGGCATCCTGCATAGAGACCGCCCCGGGCGGCAGTCACTGGCATTGGATCTCATGGAAGAGCTTCGAAGTGTATATGCCGATCGATTCGTCTTATCACTGGTCAATAACAGAGTCCTTCCTGCGCAGTGTTTCCAACTGATGGAGGATGGCGTCGTTTTGCTGAATGCAGTGGGACGTAAGACTTTTCTTAGCAAATGGCAGGAGCGGAAGAAGGAAACATTGACACATCCATTCCTCGGCGAGAAAATATATTGGGGACTGATTCCTTACGTACAGGCATTGCTGCTGGCCCGTTACATTCGTGGAGACCTGGATGGGTATCCGCCTTTTCTATGGAAGTGATGACATGCTTCTTGTGATTACCTATGATGTAAATACTACGACACCCGCAGGACAGAAACGCCTTCGGAAAGTAGCCAAATGCTGCGAAGCTCATGGCCAGCGGGTACAGAATTCCGTCTTCGAATGTCAGGTGGATGAGGCGCAGGCTGTCTCACTTCGTGCCACACTGGAAATGCTGATGGACAAGGAGTCTGACAGCATACGGTTCTATAATCTGGGGAATCGATACCAGTCTAAGGTGAAGCACGTAGGGGCCAAGCCGGGATATGATCCGAATGAAACTCTGATTCTCTGATTTTTTTGTGCGCGAAGTAGCAGCACACATGGAGACAATGGGCGAAAAACACGCATTCTTAGAATAGAAAAAATGCGGTTCGCGCAAAGTACTCCATTTTATGCGGTCATTGCTGTATGCTTTGGCTGTACTGTCGCTCCCCATGCGGGGAGCGTGGATTGAAATCACCAAACATCAAAATCATTGATCCGGAAACACGTCGCTCCCCATGCGGGGAGCGTGGATTGAAATAGGCAGAAGCCGACAATGAGGTCGATTGGACTGGGTCGCTCCCCATGCGGGGAGCGTGGATTGAAATGTATCTTAAAAATGAATACAGTTCTTACCCCAGGTCGCTCCCCATGCGGGGAGCGTGGATTGAAATAATTTTATAAGTACGAACATGATTGATTCCTTTGGTCGCTCCCCATGCGGGGAGCGTGGATTGAAATCAAGTATGAAAAGTTTCCTTTTTTTAGCTTTCGATGTCGCTCCCCATGCGGGGAGCGTGGATTGAAATTTTTAAATTAGCTGCACCTGTCAAAGCTCCTTGTCGCTCCCCATGCGGGGAGCGTGGATTGAAATGGATATCTGATACATCTCCTCGGCCTGCGAAGTAGGTCGCTCCCCATGCGGGGAGCGTGGATTGAAATAACCATCAGGATGAAATGGGACAGATCCGCGGGGTGTCGCTCCCTATGTGGGGAGCGTGGATTGAAATTTTATGGTATAATATGGTAAACGAGATAGCCGAATCATATCCCTTGGTCAGGAGTCGGCTCCCTCAGAATTTAAAGTTTGAAGAAAGTCGTCCAAAAGCCGTTTGGGGGGCTTTTTTCATTGCCCAATTTTACTTATTAGACATGATAGTGGCTATTAAAATCCCGAAGGAAATCATGAGTGTTAATGTTTCATAGATCCTTATATTGCCACCTCCTCTCGGAAAGAAGTCGCTCCCCCTGCGGGAGCGTGGATTTAAAATACGCGGAAGCTGTCAAGCGACCATCACAGGGAATGTATCGGGATGGCAGATGGTGCATCTTTGGTGTTATTCCTTATCTGACTGCGATTGGCGGAAGGGATGCGGTTCAATATTCAAGAAAACGCGATGACTGAAATCGCGCTTTTTTATTGCACAAACCCGCTCTAAGACGGTATAATAATAAATAACTGTAAGCTGAGAGAGTATGGCTTTGTGGTATCCGGGACGCTATGTCAGAGAAGATCTTGAGAGTGTGTCTGGTACTCGCAGTTCAACTTCTGTAGTGAAACTGATTTCCTATAAGGAGGGCATGATGATGAAAATGAAAAGACTGGTGGTCTGTGCACTGGCGGCGGCGATGATCGGTGCAGGCGCATTGACGCAGGTATCGGCTTTCAATCTGGGCAGTGTCCTTGGCGGTGTGGTCAAGGTCGGCGGTATTGCGATACTGGTCGATAAATATGGCGCTTCTATCAATAGCGCGATCAATTCGGTCATGATGAAGGAAGGCGCCGGCACGAATTACGCCACGAAGGTGGTGCCGATCGTCAGCATTGGAAATAAAGGATATATCGGAGCCGCGCAGGTCATCGGCGATGCCGATCAGGTAGAGAAGGTGAAGGCGGTCGGGCAGCTGGAGATCAGCTGGAATGACAAGCTGTTCCGTATCAAGGGGCTCATCCCGATGGATAGTGTGAATCCGACCTCGTTCTCCCGTGTGCAGGGCGTTGGCGTGTCGGCAGTGATCGATGTTCGGGTGTGATGGGCGTTGGAAAAGACCGGGAGACCAAGCGGCTTATAGATGGGAGGACCCGTTTTTTCATAGTCCTTCGGATATAGCCCGGCCTTCATAAGAAGAAGCGGTCACCTGAACCATGAACTTTTACTATTTGATTATTTTTGGAGGAATATATGAGAAAAGCATTACTGGCAGCAGGATTGGCTGCATTGATGGCGATGCCTGTCATGGCAGAGGATGTGGCAACGCTGGCGGAAAAAATCGACCGTGTAGATGAAGTCCTCTATGGTTCGGTGCAGAGCGGGTCTCTCATCGGCCGTGCGGATCAGGCGGATAATGTGATCTACGGCGTGGGGAATACATCGGCCAGCGGACTTGATCATCGTATCGACAATCTGTATGCGGATGTGGTGAGAAATGACAACGATCGCACCCCGGCGATTTCGAACCGTATGAATGCGATGGAATACTATCTGACGGATGAGATCAGCACGGATAATCTGACGGTCCGCATGGATAATCTGGAAAAAGCGGTGCTGGGCGAAGCGAAGAAGGGGGCTTTGGATGAACGTATGCAGAGCCTGGAGCAGGCAGTCTATGGAGACCAGCACTATGAAATGAAGACGGTCCAGCTGCCGGCGGATACGGTCTTCAAAGTGGCACTGAATGATGATGTGGGCAGCAAGACGAGCCAGGTCGGAGATCCGGTCTCCTTCACGGTACAGGAAGATGTTCTGGTCGGTGATGTGCTGGTGCTGCCTCGCGGCACACAGGGCAGTGGCGTGGTGACGGAAGTCAGCCGCCCGAAAAGCTTTGGTCGTAGCGGCAAGGTCGATGTCTCCTTCGATCAGGTATTCTCTGTGGATGACGAAGCGATCCCGACTGTGCTGGGACCGGAAGCCAAGGAAAAGCTGAAGATGGAAGCAGCGGCTGTCGGCGCCTCCACCATCGGTGCGCTGGCTCTGGGGCCGATCGGTCTTGTGGGCGGGCTTTTTGTCAAAGGTAAGGATGCTGTGCTCCCCGCTGGCAGCGAGCTCTATATCCAGACGGCACAGCCTGTCACGACGAAGGGGTTGGTGCTCCGTGAAGGCGCACCGCACATCGTCCTTAGAAAGCATGTCGCGCGCACAGCTTCTGCTGCTACGGTGGCTGCGGCTCAGGATAATCAGGTGACGGCGACGGCTGCGCCGGAGACCGCAGCTCCTGCGCCAAAGGCAGAAATCAATGACAGTGCCAAAGCGGAGCTGGAAGCAGCCCGTGAAAAGGATTCTACAGTAAAGGAAACGGCAGACTCCGCCAAGACCGATAATGAGGCAGCTTCTGTCGTGATCATGAGAAATGAATAATCATAACTGGAAAAAGGCGGTGCTTCTTTCTGTCCTTCTGCTGCCTTCGCTGGCTGCTGAAGCGGCGGAGGCACCTGTTTCCCCAATGTTGCCGCCAGAGGATACCACACATGTGGAGTATTCCGTCAGCGACGGTGTACTGCGGCCTTCCTATGACGGGGAGGAGACACGGGAAACGGCCAAAAAGGATAAAGACAGGAAAAAGAATAAGGAAACGGCGGATACCGGGATTTCCAAAGAGCATCCGGCTACGGTCGTAGCAGATAAAATGCGCTACAATGATACCACGGGAGAGGTGGCAGCTTTCGGGCGCGTAGAGATCAAGCACATGATGGATACCTACCAGACCGAGTATGTCTATGGAAATACGATCTCTCAAAAATATGTCGTCCCGGGGGAGCTTGTCTGGAAGAATCCTACGACGGATCTCAAGGCGGCGCGCGCTGACTATGACGCGAAGGCCGCTGTCGGACATTTTGAAAAGGTGTCCGGCTGGGACAGCGGGACGTACTATTTTCAGGGCGAAAGCGGTACATATGACAAGAATGCCAATCACATAGTGATCGAGCATGGCTACTTCACGACGAAGCATGCGGTGGCGAAGGTACCGGACTATCGCATCGAAGCGGACTCCATCGATATTTATCCGGGGGATAAGTATATCGCGCATAATGTGAGACTCATGGCGAAGAATACGGTGCTTGTGACGCTTTCGACGTACAAGGGTTCCCTTCAGAAGAAGCGGGTTAGCCCGTTCACACTGATTCCGCGTCCGATGTTTGACAGTGACAATGGTTTCGGACTGCATAACCGGATCGAGATCCCGCTCGATGCGGATATGAATCTGACGGCGTATATGGAAAACCGCTGGTACACGAAGGCAGGATACAAACCAGATGTAGGTGTGCGCTATCAGATGCCGGTTGGCAGCTTGAACTTCCACTATGCCGAAGAGGAAAGCAGCACGAATGATGACGGCGGCATCTGGGTCAAGAAACGGCCGTCGCTGGAATTTGACTCGAAGCATTTTTACCTCGGTGGCTCTCGTTTCTACGTGGGCGCGAAGGGGGAAATCGGTTACTGGGAAGAAGATGGGATCAAAGGACAGCATAAGAGCTACGACGCTTATATTTCCAGTGATTCATGGAAGCTCGGGAAATTCATGCGCTTTTCTTGGCGCGCCGGTTATATGAGAGACTACTACAGCTATAAGGGTGGGAACATCCGTAAAAACACCTATTACAGCATGGGGCTTTCCGGCGGCTACCGCAGCGTGCAGAGCTGGATCTATTATACGGATCGTGAAATCAATGGCTTTACGCCGTATAGCTACGACTCGTACACCAGTGATAAGCCGCTCGACTTTGGCGTGCGCGTGCAGCCGACGAAGAATGATGCCTTCAGTCTGGCATGGACGGTCGATACCAAGTATGGCCGTCTGAACCATCGCTACTGGACCTACTACCGCGACATGCATTCCTTCTATGCCTGGATCCGCTACGATGATATCGAAAGGGAAACTCAGTTCATGCTGATGCCGAAGGATTTTAGATTCTAGGAAATGCTGATTCGCTCGGACAATGATCGGATCCGTATTTCCCTTACGGCGGGTGAGCCTGTATCGGTCACTTTTTTCGGAGGTGCTCCATGGATAAAAAATGGGCACTGCCGCTGGGGCTTGCCCTTGTGGCTCTTCTGATCCTCTGGGGATCGCTGGGCATGGGGACAGCGTCGAAGCTGTTTCCTGAAAAACCAAAGGCGATGCCTCCCGTTTCTGCATCGGAAGGGGCTTCTTCCTCTTCGATGCTTCCGCCGGAAGAGAGCCGCCGCGTCTATGATGCGTCATCCTATATCAGGGGAAAGCCGCTTGCTGACCCCTTCCATATGGAGGCGATGACGAAAAAGACGATGCCTGTGGAAACGGCAGGCGTCTCTTTGCCTTCTTCTGCGCCTCGCACGGCGAACTCCTCTGCCGGATCGGCAAAAGAGAAAAGGTCGTATGTATCTGATGTGCCGCGTCTCATGGGTGTCATGTCATTTGGCAGTGAGAAGCGAGCGGTCATAGAGGTCCATGGGGTGACGTACACGGTCAAAGAAGGAGAGCAGGCAGGACTATGGAATGTTTCCAGCATACAGGGAAAGACGGTCACACTCGCCGGTGCTTCCGGCGTTTTCACACTCAGCACCCGCTGATAAGAACGGCGGGGGCTGTTTTTTGCTGTGCATTTTTGCTTTGCAGCGGTATTTCTGCCCAGGCGCTGGATCTGGATACCAGCGCACATGAGACGATGGCCGAAGAGCTTTCCTCCCGCGATCTCCGGATGCCGGAGAAAAAGCCGGATGAGGCCATTGTACAGGTGGCGCCAGCCCCGGAGGAGAAGAAGGTCAGCCTGCATGTGAGCGACGCTCCTGTGGCAGAGGTACTGCGGGGACTCGCGGAGATGACGGGAGAGAATGTTATTCTTTCTTCCCATGTGAAGGAGCGGGTCACGGCCAGCCTCGATGATGTGACGCCGGAAGAAGCGATGACATCCATCATGGCGGCCTGCGGACTCGCCGGACGGAAAGAGGGGACGACGCTCATTATTTTTTCCGCAGTATCGGAGAAAGAGTCCGGCATCTTTGCGAAATCCTACCGCCTTTCTTATGCGAATGCCAAAGAAGCTGCCGAAAGCCTGACGGATATGGTTTCCAAGGGTAAGGTGTCTTATAACCAGTCGGCCAATACCGTGCTTGTGAGTGGGACGCCTGCCGAGCTGATGCAGGTGGAGTCGCTCCTTCGGGGCATGGATATTCCCGAAAAGCAGGTCAAGGTGGAGGCAGAAGTCATCGCAGTCAATAAAAGCTCGGCCAAAGAGCTCGGGCTGGACTGGAATTTCAAAAGCCTCACCGGCAGCGCGGACTATGATCGTGACAGCTGGACGGAGCAGCATTATGTACTGGGGGAAGATGGAAATATCAAGTACGACAGTGATGGAAATCCCAAGATCCGAAACATTGAAAAAAGCGGCTGGGACGTCACGATCCCTGATGGCTATGCCGGAATTTCCTATGGACGCGCGCCGGGCGGGCATCCCTACACCTTCTTCTTCCAGGCAAATCTAAATGCGCTGGTCACCAAAGGCAAGGCAAAAGTACTGGCCAAGCCGCACGTCGTCACGATGAATGGCAGAAAAGCCGACATTCTGATCGGCAGCCGCATCCCAGTCATCGTGGAGCATATGGAAAATGGCGTGAAGACCACGACGACGGAGTACAAGGACGCCGGCATCAAGCTCACATATACCCCCATCATCAGTGCGAACAATGAAATCACCGCCGATGTGGAAGCCGAAGTCTCGACCCCGTACCTGGTACCGGAGATGAAAGCCTATCGCATCATCACGCGCTCGGCGAATACGATGGTGCGTCTGGCATCCGGGCAGCTCCTGGCTATCGGCGGTCTCATCGATAAAGAGGAAGGAAAGACCTTCCGCAAAGTACCTATTTTAGGAGATATCCCGCTTCTGGGAAAACTCTTCCAAAGTCATGGGAAAAGTCTGGAGGAGTCGGAAATCATTATACTTATCAGGGCGGATGTGATCGAATAAAGAGGGGTAGTAGATAGTGACTAGTGACTTGTGACTGGTAGCTAGGGATTAGTGGCTAGGGATTAGGTTTGCGATACGAGAAAACCGCTAGTTTAAAAACTCCGCGGCGCTTCTGATTTTTATGCGCCGCACCACCATTCCTCATTCCTCATTCCTCATTCCTCATTCCTCATTCCTCATTTCTCATTTCTCATTTCTCATTTCTAATTTCTCATTCAAACGGAATCAAAGGGCAACACGCCCCATGGGCTAACCCTGAACCCTGAACCCATAATCTATTTTTATAGACCGACATGCCACATGCCGGCCACGGAGTATTACTATGGCAATTCTACGTATCAACGGTCTGTCGAAATCCTTCGGCATCAAGACTGTCTTTGAAAATGTTTCCTTTGACATCCGAAGCGGGGAACGCATCGGGCTGGTCGGTGCGAATGGCGCGGGCAAGACGACGCTCCTGAAATGCATTCGCGGTGACGAGGAATACGATAAAGGCTCCGTCAAGGCGAGCGACGGTGCCATCATCGGCTACCTCCGTCAGGATTTCAATTACACCTCCCATACCATCCGCGAGGAAATGGAGGAGGCGTGGCGGGATGTCCTCTTTTATAAAGATCGCATCGAAGCGCTGACGAAAGAGCTCGAGCAGCACAAGGACGATGAGAAGCTCATTGAGGAGTATGGCAAGGCGGAAGAGCGATTTGAATTCTTAGGCGGTTATGATTATGAGGCGATGACGAAAAAGATCCTGACCGGGCTCGGCTTTACGCAGGAGGATTGGGACCGAGACATCCACGCCTTCTCCGGCGGGCAGAAGGTCCGTATCAACCTTGCCGCCGCCTTCGTGCGCCATCCGGATTTCCTTCTCCTAGACGAACCGACGAACCACCTCGACATGGGCATGCTCGAGTGGCTCGAAGACTACCTGCGCTCGTACAAAGGCGGGATCCTCATGATCTCCCATGACCGCTATTTCCTGGATGCAGCGGCGACGGGGATTATCGATCTGGAGAACCATCATATCCGAAGCTTCCGCGGAGGCTACTCGCGCTATCTGGAGACAAAGACGAACCAGGACAAAGCCTACCAGAAGGCTTACGACAAACAGCAGGAGCACATCAAGGAAACGGAAGAGTATATCCGACGCTACAAGGCAGGCATCAAGGCGAAGCAGGCGCGCGGCCGCCAGTCACAGCTGAACCGCCTCGAGCGTCTCGATAAGCCTGTCCATCAGGCGACGCTCCGTTTCCACTTTGATCCGCCGCAGGAATGTGCGGAGAAGGTGCTTGACATCGTGCGTGCGAAAGCCTCCTACAAGGATCATCTGATCTTTGAGGATCTGAACCTTCACATCAAAAAAGGGGAGGTACTCGGCCTCATCGGCCCGAATGGCGCGGGCAAGACCACGCTTCTGAAGCTCATCACCGGAGAAAAGACGGCAGACAGCGGCATCATCCAGCTCGGCAATAATGTGAAGATGGGCTACTACTCGCAGGAGCAGGAGCGACTCCACCCCGAGCTTTCCGTCCTTGACGAAGTGCGTGACACCTTCAATTTCGGGGAGAAGGAAGCCAGAAATATCCTTGGGATGTTCCTGTTCCGCGGCGATGACGTATTCAAGCAGGTCGCCATGCTCTCCGGCGGAGAGAAGGCGCGCCTCTCGCTTCTCTGTCTCTTCCTCGAGAAACCGAATTTCCTCATCCTCGACGAACCGACGAACCACCTTGATATCCCGACGAGAGAAATCATGGAGCAGGCCATCCAGGCCTTCGGCGGTACTTCGCTCGTCGTCTCGCATGACCGCTATTTCTTAGACAAGATCACGACCCGCATCGTAGAAATGGAACATGGCAAGCTCACCGAGTACCTCGGCAACTACAGCTACTACAAAGAGAAAAAGCTCGACCTTGAAGCCTTCGAAAAAGACCGCAGCGGGGAAGAGCCGGTAGAAGAAGAGCCGGTGGAAGACAAGAGCGCGCCTGAGAAAGAACACCAGAAGAAGCAGGAAGTCTCCGCTTCTGAAAAGGAAAAGCTCAGCCATGTGGAAATGGAAATCGGCCGCCTCGAAGCGACGGTCAAGATGTATACCGCGCAGATGAGCATGGATCCAGACAACTATGCAGACCTCGCCGCCGAGTACGACGAAGCGCAGAAAAAGCTCGAAGCTCTTTATGAGAAATGGGACGAGCTCGCCGCAAGGATGGATTAAAGAAAGACGCCTATTGGGGCGTCTTTTTTGATGCGAAATGAGAAATGGTGATGCGGAGAAAACGCTATTTCAACAATAGCGCGAGCCAACCCCGCCTCGCTGCGCTCGGCAGCCCCTTCCAGAGGAGAGGCCGCTGAAAAAGTCCAAATAGGCGTTTGCCATTAAATGCGGTCATAAGTTCACAGTCA
>CAKPUX010000036.1 GCA_934193095.1 uncultured Dialister sp.
ATCCCCATCTACACATGAAAAAAGAGCTCTCTTTCGAGAACTCTTATTTTCGTGGTTTGGTGGCGGCTCAGAGATTTGAACTCCGGACACAGCGGGTATGAACCGCTTGCTCTAGCCAACTGAGCTAAGCCGCCATATGGAGCTGATAACCAGGATTGAACTGGTGACCTTATCCTTACCAAGGATACGCTCTACCGACTGAGCTATATCAGCATATATAACGATATATGGGAAATAATAAACATGGTTGCGGGGGCAGGACTTGAACCTGCGGCCTTCGGGTTATGAGCCCGACGAGCTACCAACTGCTCCACCCCGCGATAGTGATGGTGGGCGGAATAGGATTCGAACCTATGAAGGCAAAGCCGGCAGATTTACAGTCTGCTCCCTTTAACCACTCGGGAATCCGCCCATATGGAGCTGGCAATAGGACTTGAACCTACGACCTACTGATTACAAATCAGTTGCTCTACCAACTGAGCTACGCCAGCACGTAAGCGACTTGATTATCATATCATCGATTTAGGTTTTTGTCAAGGACTTTTTTCAAACTTTTTTCGAACCTCGCGGCTCGTTTTGAAGTTTCGTAGGAGTGTCCTCATCACGGTTATAGATTATAGCATGGATGCGCGTGTCTGTCTAGTACTTTTTTGAAAAAATTTGAAAATGGTTCAGGGTTATCCCACGGGGCGGCTTCGCCCACTGATTGCGTGCGAAAGAGGTTCAGCAGGTTCAATGGGTCCAACGGGTTCAATGGGGGTGGTGCGGCGCATAAAAATCAGAAGCGCCGCGGAGGTTTGAACTAGCGGTGTTCTCGTATCGCAACCTAATCCCTAGCTACTAATCCCTAGCTACCAGTCACTAGTCACCAGTCACCACTACTCCCCTTCAAACTCCGAAGTACGGGCAGCCAGCGGGGTATCCTGTGTGATGTCACGATTCAGGACTTTCTTCGCCCCCTTCAAAAATTTGGGGCGAGGGATCAAAACGATATGTCCGCAGCCGCAGCACTTGATGCGCATGTCACTGCCCAGCTGCAGGACTTCCCACTCCTGGCTGCCGCAGGGATGTTTCTTTTTCATCTGTACGATGTCGCCGATGCGGAACTGGATGAATTTCATAGTGAGTCTCCTTGTCTATGGTTTTTATCTATTATATAAGGAAAGTGAATCGGGTTCAAGGTTTAGAGTTCAGGGTTCAAGGTTCAAGGTTCAGGGTTCAGGGTTCAGGGTTAGTCTATGGGGCGCGCCGTCCTTTGATTACGTATGAAAGAGGTTCAGCGGGTTCTATAGGTTCAAGAGGTTCAAAGGGGTTGGTGCGGCGCATAATCATATGGAAGCGCCGCGGAGTATAGATGGTGGCGATGCCCGCAGGTGGCATTTTAGTCACTAGTCACAAGTCACTAGTCACTCGAGGCTCCTAATCCCTAGCCACTTATCCCTAGCTACCAGTCCACAAGTCGCCAGTCCCTAGCCACTTATCCCTGCTTTCAAACTTCAAGGTTAAGGGTTCAAGGTTCAGGGTTAGCCCGTGGGGCGTGCTGTCCCTTGATTGGGGATGAAAGCTTTGCTCACCAGTTAGGAGTGAGGAGTTAGGAGTGAGGAGTGCTGGTGCGGCGCAAAAAAGAATGAAGCGCCGCGGAGTATAAATAATGGCGATGCCCGAAGGTGGCATTTTAGTCACTAGTCACAAGTCACTAGTCACTCGAGGCTCCTAATCCCTAGCCACTTATCCCTAGCTACCAGTCACTAGTCACTAGTCACCAGCCACTAGTCACTAGTCACCAGCCACCAGTCACTAATCCCCAGCCACCAGCAGAAAACGGAGCGGCAGGTATGCGGCACCGGCAGGTATGAAACGGATGTAGAGATCCTTTCCGGCATGCCATGTGCCCGCCGGAAGGCAGCTCTCCATTGTACCATCACCGAACCAGACTTTCCCCAGTGTCCCATCCGTGCGATAGGTGCGAAGGAGCTTTTCATTCTGCCCGATCTCGAAAGTCCCCATGTAGACGCCGCCCATGGGATTGATATAGAGCTTGTACTTGCCGCTCCCTTTGGTCTTGACGGTGATATGGTAGCGGATGCCGTAGTCGCCTGTATTTTCGCGGGTGACATCGCTTACTTCGTCCTTTCCCTGCTGAAAGGGGTAAGAGGAACCGATGGTGATCTCTGCATTTCCTTTGGAAAAGTCCCATGGCTCACTGGAAAGATATATATCCGCCGCGAACGTGCCACGCATTTCATGGCGATCAGGCGGAAGCGGCACGGCGGTATCAAGATTTTCCTTCAGTGCCTTGTCATCATCCATCGGCAGAATCGCCGCCCCGAGCTTCACCGGTTTCTTCGTCTTGATTTCTACGATACCGCTCACGAGGTCTTCTTCGGAAATCCCATCCGGGTCATCTTCAAAGAGGATGGTACGCTCGCCCGGGGCAAGGTCGAATGTCTTTTCCTCCTGCTTCTCATCTATGGCTTCTCGGAAAGAGAGGGTGCTGCCTGTCGGGATGTAGCTGCTGGAGGCGTCCCCGCGGATGGCACGCTTCATGGTGAGGGACTGTTTCTTGTCCGCTTTGGCATAGACGACGAGCCGCGCAGGCGCGCCGGTCTCATTCACGTGGTAGTAGTAGAGGCGCCCCTCCCCCTTTTCGACAGTGCCTTCATAGAGGATCCCCGTCGTATCTGCGTACTCGGGGCAGTCGGAAAAGATGAGCGTCCCTTCCTCCTTCTTCAGGGAAAGAGGGATCTGTGTGTAGTCCTCATACGCCAGCGAATCAGCGAACGCAGAAGTAGAAATACAAATGGTCGCTGCCGCGACCATGGTGGATAAAAACGTTTGATAGTTGTTCATGATGACATCTTCTTTGATAGAAAAATAGATGGTTCAGGGTTAGCCCGTGGGGCGGCTCACCCTTTGATTGCGTGCGAAAGAGGTTCAGCGGGTTCTATAGGTTCTATAGGTTCAACGGGGATTGTGCGGCGCATAAAAATCAGAAGCGCCGCGAATATATATGGAGCGATGCCCGAAGGTTTCTCGAAGAGCAGGTTTCCCGTTTGAGATCTCCAAACATCGACCACATGACCGCGAATGACAAAGATTTCTCGACTTCGCTCGAAATGACGATACGAGAGTCTAATGTCTCCTAGTCTCTCAGTCTCCTAGTCACCAGTCACTAATCCCCAGCTCCCACCATCGCTTCGATCTTTTTGAAGCGATGGGCGAGACCGGATTTTGTGATACCGCAGATTTCTGCAAGCTCGGAGAGGCTGGCGTTGGGGTGGGCGAGGCGGAGGTCGCAGGCTTCTCGGATTTTGGGCGAGAGCGAGGAACGGCTCTCTTTGGCGAGAAGTTTTTGCACGAGGTGTGTCTGACGGACGGCGGCGTCGACGGTTTTCTGGAGATTCGCCGTCTCGCAGTTCACCTGCCGGTTCACGCGGTTTCGCATATCCTTCACGACGCGGACGCTCTCGAAGTCCATGTAGCTTTGGGCAGCACCCACGATCTGGAGAAATTCGGAGACTTCATCCCCGTCTTTGATATAGACGATGTAGTCGTTCTTGCGGTCGGTCAGACGGGCATTCAGTTTGAAGCTCTTCATGGCTTTCACGATTTCTTCGGCGAAGCGGGCGGACTGCGTCACCATCTCGAGGTGGTAGTCGCTCTGGGGACGGCTGACGGAGCCGCCGCCCAGGAAGGCGCCGGCCAGGTAGGCGCGGCGTTCTTCGGCGGTCACGAGCTTCTCCATATCCTCTGCGCCGGACAGCGGGGAGAGGCCCATGGTATCTAAGAAATGGAGGCCTTCCTTCGACGGCTGTACGAGGAGTGTGTAGACATTCTTTTTTCTGAGACGGCGTCCCTGCCGTACCATGGTGGAGGGCATGAAGCCGAAGTCTTTCTTGAGGTACACCAGGACGCGACGGGCGACAGCACTGTTGCCGGTGGAAAATTCCAGTCCCCAGCTGGCATGCGCGCCGGTGATGAAGGAACCGCTCATGCGGAGCAGTGCAAGAAGCTCCGCTGCACGGCTTCCCGCATCTTCTCTGGGGATCCGTGCCAGTTCATTTTTGACCTGTTCTGTGAAGGACATCAGTGGCTCCTTTTCAAATATTCTTCCAGTGCTTCGGGCGGGATATTCACCTTCAGCAGGCTGTGGATCTGTGCAATCTCCTCTGTCAGGACTTTCGTATCCTGTGTCGCGCCGCGAAGGGGCCCCAGAAGGTCTGCCTCGATGAGCTGCACGCCCATCCTCTTGACCTTTTCCCGATCGATCTTGACGGGCGCGGCATGGACTTTTTCATATTTCTTCAGCACGTCGTCTTTCGGGACGGCATTGTTGGCGAGGACGAAATCAATGACGCCGCCGCCCACATGGTCGATCAGGGCTTTCAGGTGGTCGCTCACGGTATAGCCGCCGGTCTCTCCCGGCTGGGTCATGACGTTACATATATAGAGTACGGGCGCGCTGCTTTGCCGGATGGCCTGCAGGATCTCCGGGACGAGAAGGTTCGGCAGGACACTCGTATAGAGGCTGCCAGGCCCCAAGGTAATGAGGTCTGCCTGTTTGATGGCTTCGAGTGCATCACCGACGGCGATCGGCGCCTTCGGGATGGTCGACATATGGAGGATGCGTACCTCCTTGCCGGATCTCTCCGGATAGGCAGAGATCTCAGACTCGCCCTCCACGATCACTCCATCGGACATTTTCGCTTTGAGACGCACCTTCTCCGAGGTGGCCGGGACGACCTTGCCGCGGATATTGAGGACCTTGCTCGCTGCCTCGAGTGCGTTCTGCGGATTGCCGAATTCCTTGATGAGCGCCGCGAGGAAGAGATTCCCGAGGCTGTGCCCCGATAGCTCGCCATTGCCCGCGAAGCGATACTGGAAGAGCTGCTCCAGTACGGTCTCCTTATCTGCCAGCGCGACGAGGCAGTTTCGAAGGTCACCCGGCGCGATGATCCCCATCTCTTCCCTGAGACGCCCCGAGGAGCCGCCGTCATCGGCCACCGTCACGATGGCCGTGATGTTCGACGTCTTCGTCTTGAGGCCGCGAAGGAGCATGGAGAGCCCATGGCCGCCGCCGATGGAAACGATCTTCATCCCGCGGGAAAGCTCCATGCGGGACAGGATACTCTTCGACACCTCGGTCTGCCCCGGAGCCATAAGCTCGAAGAAACGCTTCACGAGCCGCCGGACCGCATGTGTCATGATCCACAGCGCGAGGATGATCATGAGCGTACCACAGACTGCAAGGAAGGTATAGCTGTAGCTGCCCGTCATCTGAAAGGCGAAGCGCAGCATTTCCTCTTCCAGAATACCGAAGATCTGGTAATTCAAAATGAGTGTCGCGCCGAAGACGAGAAGCAGGATGCCCAGAGAGAAAAGCAGCATCCACCGCTTCACCGCCAGCCCCGGATAGAGCCACTGGAGAAGATGTCTCATACCTTGCCCTCCATGATATCATTCGCATCGTGCTCGACAGGATTTCTATGGAGATCCCGATGCTCTATGCTGACGCGCGCGTGCTTCCTTTTCAGGTACTGCCCCAGCTTCTCCGTCACGAAGACCGAGCGATGCATGCCGCCCGTGCAGCCGATGGCGATAGTGAACTGCGTCTTGCCCGCCGCCTCGAACTGATGCACGAGAAAATCCATGAAGTCATACAGCTTTGTCAGGAAATCCCGCGTCACCGGAGCCGATGCGATGTACTGCGCGACTTCCTTCACGCGCCCGCTCGAATGCTTGTATTTCGCAATGTAAAAGGGATTCGGCAGGAAACGGACATCGATCACCATGTCGGCATCGATGGGGATGCCATACTTGAAGCCGAAGGAAAAGACCGTGATCTGCATCTCCTGATCCGTGCTGTCCGCGCTGAACCGGCTCTGCATGTACTCCTTGAGGTCAGAGGCCTGCATCGATGTCGTATCAATGATCATATCTGCCTGTGCGCGCACGCCGGCAAGGATCTTTCTCTCCTGCTCGATGCCTTCCTGGATACGCATATTCTTCGCGAGCGGATGCTGGCGGCGCGTCTCCATGTAGCGGCGCACCAGTGCCTCATCAGAGGCCTCCAGAAAGACCACCTCATGCGGAATGCCGCGCTTTTCCAGCTCATCTAAGGCCTGCGGCAGGGCGTCAAAGAAGGAGCCTCCGCGGATATCCGTCACGACCGCCACATGCCGCGTGGAAGACGTGCTCTTCCAGCAGAGATCCGCAAAACGGACGATCAGGACGGGCGGCAGATTGTCCACGCAGTAATAGCCCATATCTTCAAGCTTCTGCATGAAATTGGTCTTTCCGGCGCCGCTCATGCCGGTGATGATGACGAAGCGAAATGTATCTTTGTCCATGAAATGCTCCTTTGGTAAATGGGATTTGGGGTTCAAGGTTCAGGGTTCAAGGTTCAGGGTTAGCCCGTGGGGCGTGCTGCCCTTTGATTGCGGGTGAAAGCTTCGCTTGAGTTAGAAGTTAGAAGTGAGAAGTGAGAAGTGGTGGTGCGGCGTAAAAAAATTAGAAGCGCCGCGAATTTTAGACAAGCGATGTCCTCGTATCGTCATTCCGACCGAAGTGGAGGAATCTTTTTCGTTTGCGGCATACCACCGTATGAGCAGAGGAACATAAATGGGAAGCCTGCTTTCAAAGGCAGGGAGTACGGTGTTTCATGCAAGAGAAACAACGCACAATGTGCGGATTTCCGCTGCAACAAAGATCCCTCGGCTTCGCTCGGGATGACGAAACGAGGAAAGCGGCATTCTCGTATCGCAGCTTTCCTCATGCAGGGAAGGCTGAATCATTGCGGCGCTTCTTTATTTGATGCGCCGCGCCACCATTTCGCATCTCTAATTTCGCATTTCTCATTCTTTCTCGCCCAGTACATACTTTTCCACTGCTTTCGCAACGCCGTCTTCATTATTGGAAAGCGTCTCGTGGGCAGCGGCTTCTTTCGCGCTCTTCGACGCATTCGCCACCGCAAAGCCCCAAGGCGTCATGGACAGCATCGACACGTCATTGTTGCCGTTGCCGAAGGTCATGATCTCCTCCATCGCGATCCCCCACTCTTTTGCAAGGAACGCGACGGCTTTCCCCTTCGAGCACTCTTTATTGTTCATTTCAAAGAAATACGGCTTCGACTTCACCTGACCGACAACGCCGCTGTACAGACCGCGGAGCGTGGTCTCGATATCTTTCATCTTCTCTTCGTCGTGCTCACAGAGGAGAATCTTCGTCGGCGCTTTCTTCGGCTGGTAGAAATCATCCCCGATCTCATGCGCCTTCACACCGCACTGGCGCTCGTACTCGTCCGTCCGCTCATCGCGGCGCGCCACATAAATCTCATCATCGATATACGTCTGCGCGTACCAGCCATGCTCCCGGATGGTCTGCAAAATTTCGAGTGCCACAGGGAGCTCGATGCGCACATCACGGATGAGCCGTCCGCTCTCGCAGAGGCCCGTCAGCGAACCCGTGTAGCAGATCATCGGCACATCGCCGAGACCGATCGCCTGCCCCCACGGCCGCGCCGCCTGAAACATGCGTCCCGTCGCGATGACGATGCGGACGCCTTGCCGCATCGCCTTTCGCAGGGTGTCTTTGGTATAGGCAGAAAGGGAAATGTCATCGTGCAAGAGCGTGTCATCAAGGTCGATGGCAATGAGTTTGATAAGATTCATAGGAAGTACTCCTTTATATAATTTAAGGGTTCAGGGTTAGCCCTTGGGCGTGCTGCCCTTTGATTCCGTTTGAAAGCTCTACTCTCTAGTTAGGAGTGAGGAGTGAGGAGTGGTGGTGCGGCGCAAAAAATTATGAAGCGCCGCGGAGTATAGATAGGGCGATGCCCGAAGGTGGTATTTAAGTCACTAGTCACCAGTCACTAGTCACTAGCCACTATATACCCTCATTATATCACAGCCCTGAAACGCCCGAGGACGTGGACATGAAAAAACTCCCGCCGATGAGTAATGCTATTAAGTTAAGCAGCAGAACGTTCTTGGCTCCCCGATGGGGGAAGCAAGACGTTACGTAGCTAACGATTTCCTTAACTTAATAGTATTCCCTAGCGGGGAAGGCTGCGATACGAGAATATCATCTTCTAAGAAAAGGCGGCGAAGCCGCCACGAGAGCCCTGAACCTTGAACCCTGAACCAACTGAAAGCAAAGTAAAAAGGAGCTGTGAAGAAATGAGGATTCATTTCTTCACAGCTCCATCTTATCTTAAGCCATCAATTCTTTTTGCCCGGATACTGAGAGAGACCCTTTCCAAGGAGCTCGATGGCTCTCTTGAGGTCGCTGCAGTTCAGGACATAGGCGAGGCGGGCTTCATCGATGCCCTTGCCTTCGGTCGCGTAGAAACCATTGCCGGGAGCGATCATGACGGTTTCCCCATTGTCAGAGAAATCCTTCAGCATCCAGATGGCAAATTTCTCCGCATCATCGACAGGCAGCTTCACCATAACGTAGAAAGCCCCCTTCGGGTCAGAGGAAATGACGCCCGGGATGGCTGCCAGACCGGCAGCGATGGTATCACGGCGTTTCTTATATTCTTCATTGACTGCTTCGAGGTAAGACTTCGGTGTATCATAGAGAGCAGCTGCGCCGATCTGCTCCACTTCCGGTACACAGAGGCGTGCCTGACAAAACTTATTGATCTGGCTGGTGAATTCATCATTCTTGGAGATGAGGCAGCCGATACGCGCTCCGCAGGCGCTGTAACGCTTCGATACAGAGTCGATGATGATGACATTGTCAGCGAGGTCTTCGTAGGTGCCAAAGCTGGTGTACGCACCGTCATAGACGAATTCGCGATAGACTTCATCCGCAATGAGAGCGAGGCCGTGTTTCTGCACGATGCCTGCCACCATATCCATTTCCTCTTTCGTGTAGACAACACCGGTCGGGTTGCCCGGGTTCGTCAGAAGGATGGCGCGGGTCTTGGCAGATACATACTGCTCGACAGTCGCTGCATCCGGCAGGCGATAGCCATTTTCTGCATGGGTCGGTACCGCTTTCACATGTGCGCCAGAGATCTTCGCGAAGGAATTGTAGTTCGCATAGAACGGTTCAAAGACCAGGATCTCATCCCCCGGATCGCAGAGAGCGAGAGCTGCGAGCTCTAAGGCTTCACTGCCGCCATTGGTGATGTAGATGTTCTTCGCCTCGTAGTGCATTCCCCATGCTTCATAGTACTTCTGTACCTTGGCGATCAGCTTCGGATCCCCCTGCGAAGGACCATAAGCGACGACTTTCTTGTCAAAGCCGCGGATGGCGTCCATAAACTGCGCCGGCGTCTCGATATCAGGCTGGCCGATATTCAGATGATAGACTTTCTTCCCCGCCTTCTCTGCTTCGAGAGCGTAGGGTCCCAATCTGCGGATCGGGGATGTGGTCAAACTTAATGCGCGCTGAGAAATTTTCATACTGGCACCTTCCTTTGGCTTTCTGTAGTTTTATGCATAGTAGCATGAAATCATTATATACCTTTTTCGCGTGGGCGTCATCTGTAATCTGTAAATTGTTAGCAGTATCAATAAAGAAAAACTCGCCCCAAAAGGACGAGTTTTATTTATCTCTATAATGAGAACCGCACTGGATAATCTTTATAATATCTACATCTATACGATACACGATCCGATTGGCATGATCAATACGCCGGCTCCAGTAACCTGCCAAATCACCACCAAGTCGTTCCGGTTTCCCTATACCGCTATAGCCATTGCGTTCAATGTCTTTCAATAAGGCAAGAATACGCCGCAGCGTTTTCTTATCCTGGGTGAGCCAGTACTCAAAATCCTCCCAAGCCATGTCCGTCCACATCTTAATCATACGGTACCTCATGAATGGTACCACCTGTTGTCTCCATTTGACGCATCGACTCTCTCAGTCGCTGCCTGTTTTCCTCAGAGTAAAATGGATCAACCGATACATCAAACGGAATCCGCTTCTCTCTAGTCATCTTCTTTGCCAGCATAATGACTGCTGTGCTCATCGTTACACCAAGTTCTGTGCAGACCTCATCGAACTCATTCTTGAGGTTTGGATCGATTCTAATGCTAATCGTAGCCTGTGCCATACTATCGCCCCCTTTTCTACATTGTAGTACGTTGTTTATACGTTGTCAATCGGCATTTCTTCGCAAAGTAAAAAAGCCCATCGTATTCGACGAGCTCTTACTTTGTGGCGGAGAGAGGGGGATTCGAACCCCCGTGACGGTATTCGCCGTCAACATGATTTCCAATCATGCACCTTCAACCGCTCGGACACCTCTCCACGTTTGTTCCCTGACCTATCGGCCAGCGCCTTATTGATTTGTATCAGTGGTTGACTGACTTATGTAGTATACCAATCGAAGGCGCATCTGTCAAGCGATTTTTGAAAACTTTTTGGCAAATTCAGGTAACAGGTTCAAAGGGTTAGTCCGTGGGACGTGCTGCCCTTTGATTGCGTGCGAAAGAGGTTCAGCGGGTTCTATAGGTTCAAGAGGTTCAACGGGGGTGGTGCGGCGCATAAAAATATGGAAGCGCCGCGGAGTTTTATATAGATGATGGATAAGCCGTTTCATATAATGAGGGGGGTATTGGGACGCTATATAAATTGTGCGTCCCAATCCCCCCCGTTGAACCCTCTGAACCCAATGAACCCGCCCAACCTGACAGCCAACTTTCATAGTAAGGGCTAGCCTTGACTCCTAATCCCTAATCCCTAGTCACTAGTCACTAGTCACCAGCCACGCATCAATGCGCCAGCTTCTCGAAAATCGCCCGGATTTCTTCCCGATCCTTTGTCACGCCGAGCGCGATGGCAAGAAGCAGGCGCGCTTTCCATGCGGAAAGGCGGCCGCCCAGAATGAGGCCGCTCTTTTTCATGGAGAGGGCGCTGCCGTCATAGCTGTATTCCTCCATGACGCTGCCCGAGGGGACGCGGGTCGTCAGCACCATCGGAAGGCCGGCTTCGCCGAGCTTCATCATTTCTTCTTTGCACTTCGGCGGGACATTCCCGCAGCCGAGAGCATCGACGATCAGGCCATCCAGCTGCGCCTCACCAGCCGCGCGGATGATGCCGCCTTCCATGCCGGACCAGCAGGTCACCATCCAAACTTTGGCTGCCATGGAGACCGGATGAAGGCGCGTGTGTCCGATCGGACGACGGCCATAGATGATCTCATGGCTGTAGACGGTGCCAAGAGGCCCGTAGTGAAGGTCGCGGAAGGTGTCAGGGTTCGTGGTGTGGAATTTCGTCACATCAAAGGCGGCATAGATGCGGTCCTGCAGACAGACGAGGACACCCATGCCGCGAGAGCTGTCGCTGGCCGCGACACGAACCGCAGAGAGAATATTCTCAGGGCCGTCCGCAGAGAGCTCGGAGGCACCGCGCATCGCCCCTGTCACGCAGACCGGCTTCTCGGTATGAAGCGTCATGTCGAGGAAGAAGGCTGTCTCTTCCAGGCTGTCCGTGCCGTGCGTCACAACGAAGCCGTCGGCTTTGTCCGCAAGCTCGTCGATGGTATGCGACAGCGCGAGCATTTTTTCTGTATCCATCCATCCGCTCGGGACATTGGAAAATTCGACGACGTCCACGTCCGCCCATGAGGAGAGCCCCGGCACGGCGGCGGCGAGGTCTTCCCCGGAGACAGCAGGTACGAGCCCGCCGGTCACGGGATCCATTTTCATGGCAATGGTGCCGCCGGTGGTGATGACGATGATATGTTTTTTCATAGGAAATCCTTCTTTCTGTGAGATAGTTCTTGCAATAGTTCTATTGTAGCATAGAGAGGGAAGATGGGTTCAGGGTTAGCCCGTGGGTCGGGTCGCCCATGGATTGCGTGCGAAAAAGGTTCATCGGGTTCTATAGGTTCAAAAGGTTCAAAGGGGGGTGGTGCGGTGCATAAAATCTGGAAGCGCCGCGGAATATTGAGGCGAATCTAAAACGCGTCCCCCCTTGGAGAAGGGGGCGGCCAAAGGCCGGGATAGACTGCCCCGAAGGGGCAGAACTCTGCAGAATGGTAAAGCGAACATATGGGATAACAGGAAAAAGGTCTGACACAGACGAGGTGAACCCCGCTACGATGGATTGTGCCTCTTCGAGGCACTCTATCCTGCGCCTTTGGCGCGGCCCTTCTCCAAGGGCCTGCTCAGATGAGAGGAATCACGCTGTACGCAAGCCCAATCCTCCATTCCCACCTACTCATCTCTGCTTTCAAACTTCAGGGTTCGCCCATGAGGCGGCTCCGCCCACTGATTATGAATGAAAGCTTTGCTCGAATGAGGAATTAGGAGTTAGGAATTAGGAATGGTGGTGGCTGTGGGAAATGCCAGATGCCAGATGTCTGAAGTCTAATGTCTCCTAGTCCCTAGTCCCCAGTCACCAGCCACCAGTCCCCAGTCACAAAAAAGGAAAAGAGCCAGCTTGCGCTGACTCTTTTCCGAGATCGTGTTTCCAGCCGTGAGGCTGATATTGGTCACTGTTTCTTCTTACCGCCCAGATAGGCCGCCATGACATCCGGGTTTGCAGCCACTTCCTGCGCGGGGCCTTCCATGACGATCTTGCCGGTTTCCATGACATAGGCATAGTCGGCGATCTGGAGAGCTTTGCGCGCATTCTGTTCTACCAGAAGAACAGTAGTCCCCATTTTGTTGATATCCTTGACAACGTCAAAGATCTGCTGTACCACGAGCGGGGCAAGGCCCATGGATGGTTCGTCGAGCAGCATGACTTGCGGGCGTGCCATCATGGCGCGGCCGATCGCGAGCATCTGCTGCTCGCCGCCGGAAAGGGTACCGGCGAACTGGCTCTGTCTTTCAAAGAGGCGCGGGAAACGCTCGAAGACCTTGGCCATGTCTTCTGCGATTTCCGCCTTATCATTTCTGTGATAAGCACCGAGCTCGATATTTTCGCGGACGGTCATGCCCTGAAGGATCTGACGGCCTTCCGGGACGAGGACGACACCGCTGTTGACGATATCATAGGTTTTCTTCCCTGCGATGGATTCGCCTTTGAAGAGGACGTCGCCGGCGATCGGCTTCATGACGCCCATGATGGTCTTCATGGTGGTGGATTTGCCGGCACCGTTCGCACCGATCAGGGTGACGATCTTGCCTTCCGGGACAGCGAGGTTGATGCCCTTTAAGGCTTTGATATTGCCATACGCAGCTTCGATATTTTTAAGTTCAAGCAGCATCAGTCTTCCTCCTTACCCAGGTATGCTTCGATGACCTGCGGATTGTTCTGTACTTCTTCCGGCACACCTTCTGCGAGTTTTTTACCGAAATTGACAACCATGACACGGTCGCAAAGGCTCATGACGAGCTGCATGTCGTGCTCGATGAGGACTATGGTGATGCCGTACTTTTCACGGATGCCGCGGATGAGCTCTGTGAGCGCAGCGGTTTCCGAGTCGTTCATGCCGGCGGCCGGTTCATCGAGGAGGATGAGCTGCGGCTTCGTCGCCATCGCGCGGGCGATTTCCAGCTTTCTCTGCTTGCCGTAAGGGAGCTCGGTCGCAAGGCGGTCTGCATCCTCCTCAAGGCCGACGAATTTCAGAAGCTCCATCGCATCCTCTCTGGCTTCTGCTTCTTCCTTTTTCTGGGAAGCGGTGTGGAGGATGCTGGCAAGGAAACTGGATTTCAGGCGGTCATGATGGCCGACGAGAATGTTTTCCAGGACAGTCATGCCTGTGAAGAGGCGGATATTCTGGAAGGTACGTGCGACGCCGAGATTGATGATCTCATACGGCTTCTTGCCTTCGATGGAGGTGCCGTTCAGGACGACGTCCCCTTCGGTCACCTGATACACGCCGGTGATCAGGTTGAAAATGGTGGTCTTGCCGGCGCCGTTCGGTCCGATGACGCCGAAGATTTCCCCTTTGTCTACATGGAAGGACATATTGGAAACAGCGGTGAGGCCGCCGAACTGTTTCACTACATTTTTCATTTCGAGCAGCATCAGTTTTTCCCTCCTTCTACGGCTTTCTTGCCGAATTTCTTGGAGATCCATTTCACCGCATCATAAGAGAGGATGCCGTCCGGACGAAAGGCCATGAGTGCGACCAGCATGACGCCGTAGATGATGTCACGGTATTCCGCCATGGAGCGGAGCGATTCCGGTACGATGGTCAGGATGGAAGCGCCGAGGACAGAGCCCCACATGACATTGCTGCCGCCGAAGACGGTGTAGAGCAGGATGTCTACGACCTTGTGCCAGGAGAAATCGGTCGGACTGATGAAGAATGTCGCATGGGCATAGAGCGCACCAGCGACGCCTGCGAAGAACGCAGAGAAGAGGAAGGTCATCATTTTGTAGTGGACGACATTGATGCCGGTCAGGGATGCTGCATATTCGTCAGCCTTGACCGCTGCCATGGCGCGGCCATAGCGGGAATGTTCGAGGCGATACCAGAAGGTGACGATGAGCACGACGAGGATCAGAAGGACGATGCACATGAGGAGCTGTCCTGCGGTCTGAGAGTCGATTTCCAGTGCATCGATGAGACCGATGTCACTCGCATAGTCAGAAAGGACGCTTGCCATGGACGGGATGCCGGAGTAGCCAAGCGCGCCGTGGGTGATGTCCAGATTCAGCGCGATGACGCGGACGACTTCGCCGAAGCCCAGCGTCGCGATGGCGAGGTACAGCCCGCGCAGACGGATGGTCGGCAGGCCGATGATGAGTGCGACGATCGTCGCGGTGCATCCGCCCAAAAGAATGCCGAGCGGCATCGGGAAATTATATTCTGCGGTCAGGATCGCAGAGGTGTAAGCGCCGAAGCTCATGAGCCCTGCATTGCCCAGCGACAGGATGCCGGTGCAAAGCGTCATGTAAATGGTCATGGCCAGAATGATATTGATGCATACAAAGGTCAGGACCTGCAGGAAATAACCGTTCAGTAATTCTTCCATTACGGTCTGCCTCCTTTCCCGGCCTTGGAGAATAAGCCTTCCGGACGAATGAAGAGAATCAGGATGATGATGCCGAATGCGACAGCGTCACGATACGAAGAGCTGCCGTAAGCGACGGAGAATACTTCTGCGATGCCGAGGATGAAGCCGCCGGCCATAGCGCCTTCGACATTGCCAAGGCCGCCCATGATGAGGACGGCGAGCCCCTTGAGGCCCATCGCGGTACCCATGGTCGGTTCGATCGCATTGAAGGAGAGACCGATGAGGACGCCGGCTGCCGCACCCAGAGCAGATGCCATCATGACAGTGAAGGTGATGATGCGTCCGGTATTGATGCCGAGCAGGCTCGCCGTTTCCGCACTTTCCGAAGTCGCACGGACAGCCTTGCCGATCTTCGTCTTATTGAGGAGGATGGTGAGGAGCACCATCAGTACGACAGCGGTACCCAGAGAAATGATCTGGATCCCGGAAATCTTGAAAGCACCGAAGTCCATCAGTTCATTCCCGAAGGATGTCGGGAATGAACGGGTCTGCGGCCCCCATACCATCAGCGCAACGCTTTCAAGGAAGGTCGAGACACCGATGGTGGAAATCAGCGGAGCGAGGTGGGTCACCTTGCGGCGGCGCAGCGGGCGCAGTGCGAAGATTTCCAACGCATAGCCCAGGACGGCACCGCCGACCATAGCTCCAATCAAAGCCGGGAAAATCCCGAAGCCTGCCTCTGTGACGAGGAGCAGCCCGATGTAAGCGCCGACCATGAAGATCCCGCCATGCGCCATGTTGACGATGTTCAATACACCGAAAACCAGCGTGTAACCGATGGCGATGACCGCATAGGCGCTTCCCAGCGTTAAACCGTTGACAAGCTGTTGTAAAAACACGATCTTTTCTCCTTTCAAAATACGAGGGCAAGCCCTCAAAGTGGGGGATGGGGTGTAAGGGGCAGGGTTAGCCCATGGGGCGTACCGTCCTTTGATGGCGGATGAAAGCCTCACTTGAATGAGAAATTAGAAATGAGAAATGGTGGTGCGGCGCATAAAAACATGGAAGCGCCGCGGAGGTTTGAAACTGGCGGTTTTCTCGTATCGCAAACCTAATCCCTAGCCACTAATCCCTAGCTACCAGTCACAAGTCACTAGTCACTAGTCACTAGCCACTAGCTACTAGTCACTTAAAAATCCCATCCCAGAACGAATAGCAATAAAAACGCCCCTGCTGCAATCTGGCGTCATTGCAGCAGGGGCGAAAATTTCCGCGGTACCACCCTGGTTTTATCACTCAAAAGAGCACTTTCTAATGAGATGTCACCATATAAAAACGCCCCTATTTCCGTTCTGGAAATAGGGGCGACATGCGCGGTACCACCCTACATTATACTCAAGCTCACATCCGTAACGTGGACAGACGCCTTCATTTACTACGTTCGAAGAAGGAGCTCACAGGTGATATCAATCAGTGGAATGTTCCGGCTTGCACCATACGCCGGCTCTCTATGCCATGGACCACAGAATGCTTTGTCCCGATCATCGCTTTTCAGGTGCCTGTAACGCAGGCGGCGTCAGAAACTACTTTTTTCATCTCTGAAACTCCCGGGTGAGCGTGCATTCCTTCCCTGCCGGCTCGCACCGATCGCCAGCTCTCTGAAAGTTCTACGGAATGCTTTTCCCGTTCCTAGCTATTCGTTCTTTCGTTGTGAAATTTATTATACTATGTTATGGATGAATGTCAATAGTTTTTTTCGAGGTTTGGGATTGCCCGTGGGGCATGTGGGGATGAAAGCTCTACTCGCCAGTTACGAGTGAGGAGTGAGGAGTGGTGGTGCGGCGCATAAAGATCAAAAGCGCCGCAAAGAATATATGAGGCAATGCCCGAAAGTGGTATTCAAGTCACTAGTCACTCGAGCCCTCCCTCATCCCTGCTTTCAAACTCAAGATTTAGAAATCCTCACCAGCTGAGCAGGCCCTTAGAGAAGGGCCGCGCCAAAGGCGCAGGATGGATCCCCAAGGCGGCATGAAAACGGAGGTGAGACAGCGTCTCCCCACGAATGTCATCCCGAGCGCAGCCGAGGGATCTTTGTTGCTCGCGGCGAAACAGAAAATGTGCGGTCAGCGAAAAGCAAGAAACCCGTCATCCACGAATGAAATCCGCTGTCCTTCGGGCATCCTCTTCAGAGAAGAAGACTGCGATACGAGAAAACCGCTAGTTTCAAATCTCCGCGGCGCTTAGGGAAACACGGAGCCCCTTAAACCTTGAACCCCTAAACAAAAAGGCGATGTGAAATAACGATCATCTCATTTTCGCGTTCCATCTGCCGCGGGGGACTTGCAGCTCTCATAGGAGTGACCGGGAAACCTTATCCCAGCTGTCTTTCATGCCATAGTCACCCTATCCGCCCCTTCGGGGCACCTTCCCCTAGAGGGGAAGGCTGCGATACGAGAATACCATCTTCTAAAAAAGGCGGCGAAGCCGCCACTTCACCCCTGAACCTTGAACCCTGAACCAAATGAAAGCAAAGTAAAAAGGAGCTGTGAAGAAATGAATCTTCATTTCTTCACAGCTCCTTCCCTACGACTATTTCACGATGCGGATCGAGAAATAATTCTTCTTTCCTTTTTTGATGATGATGAACTGGCCATTCGTATTCGGATGCGCGGAGATCTCTGCTTCCACATCCTTCACCTGGATGCCATTCACGCGGATCGCGCCATTTTTCACATCTTCTCTGGCCTGCCGCTTGGACTTCTCTACGCCGCCTTCGACGAGTGCTTCGACGATATTGATCTTCTCCTCATGCACTTCGCCGCCCTTGGTATTGCGGAAAGCGCCTTCGATTTCCTCGCCGGAGAGCTCTTCGATATGGCCGGAGAAGAGCGCCTGTGTGACCTTCTCCGCCTGCGAAAGACCCGCCTCGCCGTGGACGAAGCGGGTGACTTCCTCTGCGAGC
Organism: uncultured Dialister sp.; assembly: GCA_934193095.1. GTDB lineage: Bacteria > Bacillota > Negativicutes > Veillonellales > Dialisteraceae > Dialister. The sequence continues at coordinate 17,833 of CAKPUX010000036.1, forward strand.
TTCCTCTGCGCGTTTCTATGCTCCGGATGCTCTGCGACTTCGGTCTCGAGCGCATCGATCTCCTCCTTCGAGAGGAAGGTGAAATACTTCAAGTACTTCACGACGTCGCGGTCGTCCTGATTGAACCAGAACTGGTAGAATTCATACGGAGACGTCTTCTTCGGATCCAGCCATACCGCGCCGCCCGCCGTCTTGCCGAATTTCGTGCCGTCCGCCTTCAGCATCAGCGGGATGGTGAGACCGTAGGCATCGTGCTTGTCTTCCATCTTGCGGATGAGGTCGACACCATTCGTGATATTGCCCCACTGGTCCGAGCCGCCGATCTGCAGCTGCACATCGTATTTGTCATAGAGCATCTTGAAATCGATGGACTGCAGGATCTGGTAAGAAAATTCCGTGAAGGAAATCCCCGTATCAAGGCGCGATGCCACGACATCCTTGGCGAGCATCGTATTGATGTTGAAAAGCTTGCCATAGTCACGAAGGAAGTCCAGCAGGGAAATCTGCGACAGCCAGTCATAGTTATTCACCATCGTGAAGCCGTCATCACCAAAGAGCCGCTTCATCTGGTTCGTCAGACATTCCGCATTGTGCTTGACCTGCTCCGCCGACTGGAGCACACGCTCCGTCTTGCGGCCGGACGGATCGCCGATGGAGCCCGTGCCGCCGCCGATGACGATGACCGGATGATGCCCCGCCAGCTGGAAACGCTTCAGGATCATGAACGGGATCAGATGCCCGATGTGCATGCTGTCCCCCGTCGGATCGATCCCGCAGTAGAGGGAAATCGATTTCTCTCCCACCAGCTTGTATAACCCCTCTTCGTCGGTCTGCTGATTCACAGCCCCGCGCCATTTCAGTTCGTCGATGATATTCATTCCTGCACCTCGTTATAAATATAGTCTATGGCTACCATATTACCATAAATGAGGGGAAAAGGGAATGGAAAGAGGGAGCGGGTTCAGGGTTCAGGGTTCGGGGTTCGGGGTTAGCCCTTGAGGCGTTCTGTCCCTTGATTCCGATTGAAATCCTCGATTGAATGAGAAATTAGAAATGAGAAATGCGAAATGGTGGTGCGGCGCCAGATCCTTCGACTCAGTTCTCACTGTTCCGCCTTTACATGATCGAACATCCGACATTTCACTCCG
>CAKPUX010000037.1 GCA_934193095.1 uncultured Dialister sp.
CCCAAGGGGGCGCCGACCAGAGCAAAGACGAAGCTGGCCATCGGCAGCGAGAAGCGGCGATACACTTCCATGATGACGCCGGTCGCATCCGCATGTGCTGCGGTGTATGCCTTCTGCGTGACGAGGAGTTCGCGGATGGTCATTTCATCCAGCTTTTTCGACTCACGCGGGATTTCTGAAGGCGACATGGCATACGGGATTTCCTGGCTCTCGAAATGCATCATGCGTTCCACGCCTTCTCCGGTGAGATCGTAGATGATCCCATCACTCATGCGCCACACGCCATCCTGCCAGACAGCCTTCGGCGCATTCTCGACATGGATGACTTTTTCATTCTCAAATTCCTGCACGGTGATGTTTTCCAGTTCTTTGGTATTCGGATTGTAGCGGCGCGCATAGAGAAGATGGGCGATCTTGCCGTTCTGCACATCGCGGATGACGACATGATCCGTGACGCCCGGATTCAGGTTCTTTTTGATCTCCGTATTCACCACATAGTCATACTCGCGGTTTGTCCACGGCACGACGTATTCATTGAAGGCCACGGCACAGAGGGAAATCAGAAACGCTACCAGAAAGACCGGCAGTGCGAGGCGGAAGAAGCTCTGCCCAGAGGTACGCATGACGATGAGCTCGCTCGCCCCTGACAGACGGGAAAAGCACATGAGTGAGCCTAAGAGTACGGCCATCGGGAAGGTATAGACGATGATGCGCGGCAGTGCGAGGATGAACACCTTCACTGCCGATATCGCAGACGCCCCATATTGAGAGACAAAGCCAGCGATCTTTAAGAGCGTATCTGCCCCGAGAAAGATCGCCGTAAAGGCGGCAACGCCAAATAAAAAGGGAGCCAAAAATTCTTTTAATACGTACTTGTCCAGAAGTCTCATCAGAATTTCCCTCCCTGTCTTTCTTCTTGAATCATAAGCTGAAATTTTCCCCCAAATAATGTTTCCTTGCTGTGGGGTTCACAGCGATATCATCTGCCTTGCCGGAAAGCAGGATCTTGCCGTCGGAGAGGATGTACGCTTTGTCTACGATGCGCAGCGTCTCGCGGACATTGTGATCCGTGATGAGGATGCCGATGCCGCGGGTCTTGAGGTGCATGACAACGCTCTGGATATCCTCGACCGCCAGAGGGTCGACACCGGCGAATGGTTCATCCAGCAGGATGAAGGAAGGATCGAGCGTAAGGGAACGCGCGATCTCCACGCGCCGCCGCTCACCGCCGGAGAGCGCATCGCCTCGGGTATCCCTGACATGGGTGATGTGGAATTCTTCCAGCAGCGCTTCCGCTTTTTCTACTTTTTCCTTCTCGCTGAGATCCTGGCGGGTTTCCAAGAGGGACATCAGGTTATCCCAGACGGTCATCTTTCGGAATATGGAGGCTTCCTGCGGCAGGTAGCCGATCCCGAACTGGTGGCGCTGGTGGATGGGCATCCCGGAAATGGAACGCCCGTCTACGGTCACATCGCCCTCATCAGGCTGGATGATACCGACGATCATGTAGAAGGTGGTCGTCTTGCCGGCCCCGTTCGGTCCCAGAAGACCGACGATGGAGCCCTGCTCGACTTCTACATTCACATGATCGACGACGGTGCGGTTGCCGTAGCGCTTGATCAAATCATGAGTTTCTATCTTCATTTGTTATCCTTGATTTCTAACGGGCTGCCTGCATATTCGGGACGGCCGGCGATCGGTGTCGCCTGATTGACCGGCCCCGCGGGAACCGATGGCTGAGAGTCTCCCTCTCCGCCTTCGTCCGACGGGCTCTTGGTATTCGTAATGGTGATGGTGCTGCGGCCTGTCGTCTCGACGACCTTGTCCGCATCACGGAGCACAAGCTCCGGTCCTTCAAAGGTATTGCCATTCTGGTTCACCCAGGCATTGCCGGAAAGCACCATCTTTCCATCGGTGCCATCCTGTCCGGAACGGGTATAGACAGCCTGATCCCCAAAGCCCACCGCGTTGTTTGCCGTGCTGGTGAGATTCACGCCGCCGGTCGCAACGACCTTGATCTGCTTCAGATTGCCCTCGATATGCGGCGCAGAAAGGCTGCCGTCCGCCGTCTCCAGATAGCCATTGCCTTCGATCTTGCCAAATCCCGTACCCGCATTGTACATCACGTCGTCGCCTCGAAGGACGCGATGCTCCGCATGGTCTACGAAATCTACGCCGCCGATGCCGCGGGCGGTCTTGTCTTTATAGAGGTACATTTTCTCTGCGATGAGCGTGCTCTCTCCTTTGACATATTTCACGCCGCCTTCCAGAAAAGCACTCCGATCTTCGAAATGATATTCCCCATTCGTGCCTGTGATGGTAGCGCCTTCATTGGCGTGAATCACCACATTTCCTTTCGCGCTGACCACCTTGGTCTTGCCGTCGTAGGTCAGTACATCCGCTGTGATGTCATCGGCCATCGCCGTCCCCATCGCGCCCAGGCTTACGGCTGCCAGCATGAGTGCTGTATAGAAAGTTTTCACTGTGCATCCTCCTTATCCGCCAGTTTCGCATGGCCTTTCGCTGTGATCTTTTCCAGCACGCGATCTGCCGTGAAGCTGTCAGCGGTCAGTACGCGGCCATCCTTTTCCGCCGTGAAGAATTCATCCGTCGAAAGGATGTCTGTATTTCCATCATAGGTCAGGTTCTTCGCATGAAGCACCATACCGTCATTCGATGTCCCTTCTACATGGCCCTCGACATGCACTTTCTTCTGCTTTCTGTCGAAGTGCCCTTTATCTGCTTGAAGCTTCAGCTCATTGCCGTCTTTCAGGAAATAGGCTTCGATGCCTTCCATGTCGGCGGTATTCTTATCCCGGCTCATCGCGACATGCTTTGCCTTGATGCGCCAGACAGACTGCCCATCCTTGTCTTCCTTCATTTCGATATTGGAAAACTCCATGGCCGGTCCGCCGGACTTGGCACTTTCCTGTTTCTGATGGTCATCCTTGAAGAGGAAATAGATGCCAAGCACTGCCAGAAGGATAACGAGTACGATGAGGATGCTCTTTTTATTTCTGCTCACGACTTGCCTCCTCTGGTTTCATTCCAGTCTTCGCTGATGCCGGGGGCGAAACGTTTCTTCTCTTCCTCCGTCAGCTCCATATACATCTTAATGCGTCCCGGCCGCGTCCAGAAAAGATGCTGGAACCAGAGCCAGTCAGTGGGATGTTCCTTGATGAAATCTTCCATGATCGTCGCCATCTTTTGTGCATTCGTCATGAGATCCCTCTTCGTATCCCCGGTCTCTTCATAATAGAACGGCTTGCCGATGCAGATCGTGTGTCCCTTCCCGCCTTCATTTCTCACAATGAAGAGCGGCAGGATCGGCGCCTTGAACTTTCTGGCAAAGACGCAGGGTCCCTGCGGGAAGGAGAAGACGCGGTTCATAAAGAGCACGGGAATTCCTGTCTCATCCCCGTCCTTATCGGAGAGGAAGCCCAGGATGTGATTCTTCTTCATCGAGCGCGCCGCTGCGATCATTTCATAGCCGCCCGTCCCGGTGAGGAAGATGTGCTGCCCCGCGCGGGCGCGGTAGTCATTGATGATCCGCATCAGCGCGTCATCGGCCTGCTTCTTTCCGATCGCCGAAGTGTCATAGTCATGAAGCGCAAGGCCGGCACCGAGCCATTCCCAGTTCCCCATATGCGCCGTCAGACCGACGATGCCCTTCCCTTCGGCATACGCCGCCTCCAGGTACTCCGGATGATCGATTTTCACATAGTCATCGATATGATCCTTTTCCTTGCAGAGGCGCGGCATGTACATCATTTCCATCGCGGACATACCGATGTGCTCGTACACCTTGTGAAGCAGCTTCTCTGCCTCCTCGCGGCGGATGCCCATGCCCCGCATCATCTGCTCGATCCCGCGGTTTCTCTGCTTGGCTATGCGGTTCATGATGCATGGCCCCAAAACGCGGCCGATGGACAGGATCCGATCATAGGACATCCTGCACAGCAGGTGGCTGATGCCCTTCAAGAGTCCATATCGTACATTGAATAACATGGCTGATTCTTCTTTCCAAATATAAAGGGAATAAAATAGGGTTCAGGGTTCAAGGTTCAGGGTTCAGGGTTCAGGGTTAGCCCATGGGCGTCCCGTCCCTTGATTGCGTGTGAAAGCTCTACGCGCCAGTGAGGAGTGAGGAGTGGTGGTGCGGCGCATAAAAATCAGAAACGCCGCCGAGGTTTGAAACTCGCGGTTTTCTCGTATCACAAACCTAATCCCTAGCCACTAATCCCTAGCTACCAGTCACCAGTCACTCAAGATTCCTAATTCCACAATCGAGCGGCGCTTCTCACTGCACGAGATCTTCCTGATCGATTTCCTGAAAGGAATACACCGCTTCTTCCCAGCGTCCCTGAGATTTCAGGATGCACTCGATGAAATCACGCGCTGCTCCGCGTCCGCCGTCATACCGGGAAATAAAGTCCGCTGCGGACTGATTCTCCTCGCAGGCATCGGCCGGGCAGCCCGACAGACCGACGCGGGAGAAGAGAGGCAGATCATTGAGATCGTCCCCCATGTAGGCCGCCTCGTCCCAGCCAAGAGCGCGATCCCTGAGCAGCTGCTGCAGAGCAGACACCTTATGCCGGATGCCCATGAGGACGAAATCACAGGAGAGCTCCTTCGCGCGTGCTTCTACGATCGGCGAAGTCCTCCCCGTGATGAAACCGACTGCATAGCCCATGCGGTGGGCGAGAGAAATCGCCAGTCCGTCATGCGCGTTGAAAAGCTTATATGCCTCGCCGCCGCTCCCCATGACGAGCGTCCCGTCTGTCAGTGTGCCATCGACATCAAAGGCGATGAGCTTCACCTGTTCTGCGCCGATCATCACATGACCCCCTGCCGCAAAAGATCGGTGATATGTACCATGCCGATCGCCTTGCCTGCCTCATCACAGACAGGAAGCACGGTGATCGGATGCGGCTGGTGCTTCTCCATGATGTGCAGGGCTTCGGCCGCCAGCTTCTGCTGCGAGATCACCATCGGTGACTTCGTCATGACGTCCCTCACGGGGAGAAGCAGGAAATCCTCTCCCTTCTCGAGGCCGCGGCGGACATCACCGTCCGTCATAAGCCCCAAGAGGCGTCCTTCCCTGCCCGTCACAGAGACGGCGCCAAGCCCTTTATCTGTCATCACAAAGAGCGCATCCTTGACCGAAGCCAGTTCATGGATCAAAGGATTGTCCTCGCCTTTGTGCATCACCATCTCGACGGTCAGAAGCAAGCGCTTGCCGAGGGATCCGCCCGGATGGAAAATTGCAAAATTATCTGCCGTGAAATGATGGCGCTCCATCAGAGAGACCGCAAGCGCATCTCCCAGCGCCAGAGCCGCGGTCGTCGAGCTCGTCGGAGCGAGCCCCAGACTGTCTGCCTCTTTTTCGACGCCCGCATCGAGCACTGCGTCCGCATTTTTCGCGAGTGTCGAATTCTTTTTCCCGACGACCGCAATGAGCTTCGCACCGATGCGCTTCAGGGACGGAAGGATATTCAGCACCTCGCCCGTTTCTCCGCTGTTCGAATATGCGATGACCACATCATCGGCTGTCACCATGCCAAGATCCCCATGAATGCCTTCTGCCGGATGCAGGAAAAAAGCCGGCGTCCCTGTGCTCGCCATGGTCGCTGCTACTTTCCGCGCAATGTGGCCTGATTTTCCCATACCCGTCAGTACCACGCGCCCCTTGGACGCTTCGATCAGGCAAACGGCTTTTTCAAATTCGCCGTCCAGATGATCCACCAGAGAAAGGACAGCGGCTGCTTCATCCCGAAGCACCCGCGAAGCTGTTTCGATAACTGACATGATGCCTCCTTGGTCAACGCAAAATAAGTTTATACCTTATTATACAATATTCGAGGGAAAATAGTTATATTGAGGTTCAGGGTTAGCCCGTGGGGCGTGCTGCCCCATGATTACGAATTTGAATGAGAAATTAGGAATGAGGAATTAGGAATGAAGGTGGCGGCTTCGCCGCGAATATATATGGGCGATGCCCGAAGGGCAACGGATAACAGGCTTCCCATTTGTGGTTCCCTGACATCGACCGTTTAGCCGCGAATGACAAAGATTTCTCGCTCCGCTCGAAATGACGATACGGGAGAGTCTGACGGCTCTTAGTCCCTAGTCCCTAATCCCTAATCCCTAGACACTAATCCCTAGCCACTAGTCACTAGTCCCTAGCCACTGGTCACTAGTCACCAGTCACCAGTCACTAGTCACTAGTCACTAGTCACTAGCCACTATTTCCCAGCCACGAGCCCCATTTCCTTATCCTTCTTTACGACATCATTGATCGCGATGAGGTCTTTCAGGAGGCCTTCAAGAGAAGAGAGGTAGAGCATATTGGTAGAGTCGGAAAGGCCTTCCGGCGGATTGTCGTGGACTTCCATGAAGAAGCCGTCGACACCGGATGCCGCTGCCGCTCTTGCGAGGTACGGGATGAATTCACGCTGGCCGCCGGTGGTATTGCCCATACCTCCCGGGAGCTGGACGCTGTGGGTCGCATCGAAAATGACGGGATAGCCGAACTGTCGCATGATGGGGAAGGAACGCATATCGACCACGAGATTGTGATAGCCGAAGGACGCTCCTCTTTCTGTCAGAGCGAGATTCGGATTTCCCGCCTCTTCCATCTTACCGATGACATTCTTCATATCTTCCGGTGCCATGAACTGGCCCTTCTTCACATTGACAGGCTTACCCGTCTTTGCCGCGCCGTATACCAGATCGGTCTGGCGGCAGAGGAAGGCCGGGATCTGGAGCATGTCGAGCACCTGGGAAGCCGGCGCGAGCTGGGTCACATCATGCACGTCAGAGAGCACCGGCACCTGAAGCTCTTTCTTGATGTCCGCAAGAATTTCGAGGCCCTTCTCAAGCCCCGGGCCACGGAAGGAGTTAAACGAGGAACGATTCGCCTTATCAAAAGACGCTTTGAAAATGTACTGTACGCCAAGGCGTTCACAGATTTTTTTGATTTCACGACCGATCATCAGCGTGCGGTCATAGCCTTCAATGACGCAGGGGCCTGCGATCAGAAACAGCTTGCTGCCGTCGATGGTCAGATTTCCGACATGAATGGTTTTCATAGGGAGCTCCTTTGAAGTTAGTTGTTAAATGGCAAATTCACAAATTATGTTTTTTCAGTTCTGAGTGAGGAGTGAGAAGTGAGGAGTGAGGAGTGAGGAGTGAGGAGTGGTGGTGCGGCGCATAAAAATCATATAGCGCCGGACATTTTGCGACGCTATATGAATCGTGCGACGCCCTTTCACTCCCTGCTCCTCACTTATTGTGAAAATATTTGAAAAAATTACATTCCCATCTTTTCAAAATATTCATTGGCCTTCTTCAGGTCTTCTTCGGTATCAATGCCGATATCCTGTGTCTTCACCTCGATGACACCGATCTTGTAGCCCATCTCGAGGGCACGGAGCTGCTCTAAGGACTCCGTCTTTTCGAGCGGGGTCTGCGCCATCTTCGCATAGGCGAGGAGGAACTCTCTCCGATACGCATAGATGCCGACGTGCTTCAGCGCCGGCACTTCGAAATCGTGGCGGGGATACGGGATGAGGGAGCGGGAGAAGTAGAGTGCTTCGCCCTTCTGGTTCACGACGACCTTGACCGAGGAAGGATCATCGTATTCGTCTTCGTGGAGAGGCGTAGCGACAGTCGCCATATCCAGCTCCGGATGGTCGATGAGATCCTGCGCCAGACGATCGATCACGTCCGGGTCGATCAGCGGTTCATCGCCCTGTACATTGACGATGATCTCATAGTCCGGCGTATAAGAAGCCACTTCTGCCAGACGGTCAGTACCTGTCGGATGGTCGACGGAGGTCATCATGACATGACCGCCGAAGCTCTTCACTTCCTTCTCAATGTCCTCATGGTCTGTCGCAACGATGACGACGTCAGGGAGCTTGGCCTGAACGGCTCTTTCATAGACACGATGCACCAGTGTCTCTCCCGCGATCAGGCGGAGAGGCTTTCCCGGAAGACGTGTCGATGCATACCGGGACGGAATGATACAAGCAATTTTCATGATGAACTCCTTTGCGTAGTGACTAGTGACAGGGATCAAGGATGAGGGACTTGCGGCTTGGCATGGAGGAATTCTTCCAATACCTCCCTGTCTTCCTCAGGCAATGTCATCGCGATCTCAAGGACGTAAAAGGGAATGTCAGACTCAGCGAGGCTATCAAGGGAGAGCATCTTCACGGCATCTTTTTCTGTCATGACGATGAGCTCTGCGCCCTTGGCTTTGGCTTCGGAGATCGCATTCCGCACATCTTCTTCTGTATACCTGTGATGATCAGGGAAGGGCATCTCGCCCACCGGGCGGAGGCCTGCCTCCTTTGCGGTCTTCTTAAAAGCAGCGGGATTTCCGATGCCGGAGACCAGATAGGCTTTCTTCATCCTGACGTCTTCGAGCGCCCCTTCATGAAGGAAGGCTTTCCACTTCTCATACGGCACCACCTTTGACGGCGCATGCGCGGAGGAAAGAATCGGCACGCCCGGCGCGAGACGGGCGAGCTCTTCTCTGATTTCCATCAAATCTGTCACATGCACCTGGTCGCTCTTCGTCAGGATGAAAAGGCTTGCCCGAGAAAGGGCATCGAGCGGCTCCCGGAGCAGACCGCGGGGCAGCCCGTGACCATAGCCGAAGGGATTCGTCGCATCGATGAGAATGATATCTTGATCGCGTCTGAGCTTCCAGTACTGAAAGCCATCATCCAAAAGCAGGATGTCGGCTCCCATTTCCTCAGCCCTCTTCACAGAGGCGATGCGGTCTTTCCCGATAAAAATGGGGACGGAAGGGAGTTTTCTCGCCATCATGTAGGGCTCGTCCCCTGCCATTTGCTGGGATACGAGGATGGATTTCCCATCCGATACACAGCCGCCTTCTTTTTCAAGACCGCTTTTATACCCCCGGCTGATGATGGCAGGCTTCTTACCGATTGAGCGGAAGAGCTCGGCCAGCATCAGGATGCAGGGGGTCTTGCCCGTCCCGCCTGCCGTGATATTGCCGACACTGATAATGGGTACATGGGCGGAGACCGCAGCTGCCATATCTGCCGTCCTCTTCTTTTCGACCTGAGAGAAATACATTTTTTCCAGCTGCGAAAGGCCTGCCAGGACCAGCTTGTCCATGCCTTTCGGCGCCGGCTCCTTCATCAAGCCTGTGACATAGGACTCAAGACTCATGACGGCCTCCCAGCTTCACGCCGGCTTCCGCGACCAGCTGCTCGAAAGCCTTGATGTTTCTCTCGGTCGCGCCCTGATTCTCATGCACCACGGTCAAAGCCGCCTCTCCCATCCGTTTCATGGTATCGGGATGAGAGAGAAGGTCCATGAGCGTTTCCTTGAATTCATGCTCTGACTTCGTCATGAGGCACACGCCGCGGCTTTCCAAAAGCTCGAAGATCTCTTGGAAATTGAACATGTAAGGGCCAACGATGACAGGCTTGCCATGCGCCGCCGGCTCCAGAATATTATGACCGCCGACTTTGACGAAGCTGCCTCCGACAAAGACGACATCTGCCAGACTGTAAAGACGCCCCAGCTCTCCGATGGTATCCAGAATGACCACCTGCGGGCTCGTGCCGTCATCCTCCTCCGTGCCCATCTTGGAGCGGCGCAGGACGCTGTAGCCGTGATGCTTGATGGCAAATTTCACGGACGGCGCTCTCGTGATCTCACGAACGGCGAGAAGCAGACGCGCATTCGGATATTTTTTCAGGATCTCACCAAAGGTGCGGAGTACGATCTCCTCCTCTCCGCTGTGCGTGGAACCGGCGACGATGATCGGGCCCTTCCCGTCGAAGCGGAATTCTTTACGAAGCGCGGCGCGCTCTTCCTCCGACACTTCGGCGTACGTCTGATCGTACTTGGTATTGCCTGTGATGGTGCAGCGCTTCGGCTGGGCGCCCATCGCAATGATGCGCTCCTCGTCGATGCGGGACTGCATGCAGAAACGCCGGATCTGGCAGAGCATGCGCGTCGTGAAGCGCTTGATCAGCGAATAGCGGCGCATCGAACGGCTGCTGATGCGGCCATTCATCATCATGACAGGGATCTTTTTGCGGAAAGCGAGGCGAAGGAAATTCGGCCACAGCTCCGTTTCGATCAGAATGATCGCCTTGGGATTCACGATATCTACGATGCGCTCGGTGATGACGGGCAGGTCAAAGGGGAAGAAAATGTGTCCGTCAGCCTCTGGGATGATGCGCTGTGCCATGCGGTGACCGGTCGCGGTGACGACAGACACCACCACCATTTCATCCGGGTACTTCTTCTTCAGCTCGCGCACGATCGGGCTCGCGGCGACCACTTCACCGACGGAAGCGGCATGCACCCAGATGGCATTGTGGTAGGCGATCTGCTGCAGCGTGGGCGTCGGCATGACGCCGGCGCTCTGCTTCAGACGGTCATAGAAGCCTTCTTCGAAGACAAGCCGATAGATCAGGATCGGTATCTGCAGCAGCCAGTAGGCGACAAGACAAATGTTGTAAATCCAGTACAATTTTTTCTCCTTTGATGGTTGTTTGGTTATTGGGTTCAACGGGTGTTGCGAGTTCAACAGGTGCAGCGGGTTCAACGGGTTCAACGGGGAAGGTGCGGCGCATTAAAATTAGTAGCGCCGCGAAGTTTTATATAAAGGGTATTGGGGCGATTTATGAATTGTGCGCCCCTTCCCCGCCTTCCCGTCAGAACCCATTGAACCGTTCGACCCACATTCCTAGTAAGGGGCTGCTCACTGGGATAAAATCCTAATTCCTAATTCCTAATTCCTAATCCCTAATCCCTAGTCACTAGTCACTAGTCACTATTTCTCTCAGAATCATTCTTCTGCGACATCGTATAGAGCTCATGATACAGCCCTTTCTTTTCCATGAGCTCCTTATGTGTACCGCTTTCTTCGATGACGCCGTGATTCAGGACAAGGATCTGGTCGGCATTCTTGATGGTCGAAAGGCGGTGAGCGATGACGAAGGAGGTACGGCCGACCATGAGCTTGTCGAGCGCATCCTGCACGATCTTCTCGCTTTCCGTATCGAGTGCGGAGGTCGCTTCGTCAAGGATGAGGATCTTCGGATTCTTCAAGATCGCTCTTGCGATGGCGATGCGCTGACGCTGACCGCCGGAGAGGACGAGGCCGCGATCGCCGACCTTGGTATCGATGCCGCGCGGCAGCCCTTGAATGAATTTCTCTGCATTCGCGGCGCGAATGGCATCCCAGACCTCTTCATCCGTCGCATCCAGGCGACCGTAGAGGACGTTTTCTTTGATGGTGGTATTGAAGAGGAGCGTATCCTGCGGCACGAGGCCGATGTTGTCGCGAAGGGAGCCAACCGTCACATCCCGGATGTCGACGCCGTCGATGCAGATGGCTCCGCCTGTCACATCATAGAACCGCGGAAGCAAGTTGGCAATGGTGGTCTTGCCGGCGCCAGATGGCCCGACGACGGCGATGGTCTGTCCGGGTCTGGCGACGAAATTCAGATCTGTCAGGACCGGATTTTCTTTTTCATAGGCAAAGGCCACATGGCGCGCTTCGACTAAGCCTTCTGTGACTTCGATCGGCTTGGCACCTTCCTTGTCCTGGATCTCTGACTTCTCATCCAGGATCGCAAAGACGCGGTCCGCTGCGGCCAGGGATTTCTGGATATTACCGAAGCTTTCTGCCAGACGGCGGGTCGGATTGGCCAGGTTGATGGCATAGATCAGGAAGGCGATGAGCTCGCCGGTGGTCATCACGCCCTCAATGACAGAGACACCACCATACCAGATGATCGCACAGACGGCAATGGCAGCGAGAAATTCGACAAGCGGCGTCATCTGGCTCTGCTGCCTGATAGAGCGCACGGTCGCCTTGAAGCTGGATTCATTGATGTCATTGAAGCGCTTCTCTTCGAAGTCGCCTCGATTGAAGCTGCGCACGATGCGCACGCCCTGGATGGTCTCCTGCAGCATGGACGTCACATCGGCCAGTCGTTCCTGCACGTCGCGGCCGCTCGAGTGGAGCTTTTTCCCAAAGAATTTGATCGTATAAGAAACGAGCGGTACGATCACAAGGCAGAGCATCGTCAGTTTCCACTGCAGGTAGATCATGGAAACGAAAGAACCGATAAAAATAGCGCCTTCCTGCACCAGCTGGATGAAATTATCCACGATGGCTGTCTGCAGCGCCGCAATGTCATTCGTCAAGTTGCTCATGATGTCTCCGGTGCGGCGGCGATCATAGTAGGAGATCGATAATTTCTGCAGATGATGATACAGCGTATTTCGAAGATCCTTGATGACAGCCTGCCCGATGTATCCCATGAGGTAGCGGTGCCCAAAGGTGGTGATCGCGCGGATGAGGAAGGTCACAAGGATCGCCACGATGATGAGGTAGAGCATGGCAAGGTCCTTGTCATTCAGCACCTTATCGATGACATCCTTGATGATCCACGGCACGACCAGGTTCGAGCCCGATACGAGCAGCATGAAGAAAACGGAAACAAGAAGCAGCTTCCAGTAGGGTTTTAGATAAGATAACAGTCTCATGTAACTGTTCAGTTTACTTGATTTTGTATTCATTCCATTCTCCAGAATTTTTTTTGGGGGGGAGACTAAAGGTTCAAAGGGTTCAGGTTGATGGGTTCAGGGTTACGGGGCGCCCCTTGCTTGTGAATGAAAGCATGGCTCCCCAGTGAGGAGTGAAGGTACGGCGCATAAAATGAGGGAGCGCCGCGAAGTACAACTAGTGGCGATGCCCAAAAGTCTCTCGATAGCAGGCTTCCCGTTTTGAACTTTCCAAACATTGCCTACCTGACCGCGAATGACAAAGATTTCTCGCTTCGCTCAAAATGACGATACGGGAGTCTGATGTCTCCTAATCTCCTAGTCACTAGCCACCATTTACTTTTTCCCCGTCCTCACGATGAGCTCTGCCACGCGGCGCACCGCGCCTCCGCCGCCCAGTGCTTTTCTCACTTCTCGGATGCCTTCCACATTCTTTTCCCGCGCGGCAGGCTGAATGAGCCACGGGGTCACGATGCGGGAAATATTCTCCGCCGTCACCGCATCCTGCAGGAGCTCGGGAGTGACCTCACGGTCCAGCAGAAGATTCGGCAGGCCCGCATACTTCACATGGACGAGCAGCTTCGCCAGCATCCATGTCACAGGCGCGAGACGATAGATCAATACGGTCGGCAGCTCCATGAGCGCCGTTTCCAGAGTCGCCGTCCCTGAAGACGCGACACAGGCATCACAGATCTGCATCAGGTCATACTGCCTGCCCTCGGTGATTTCTACGGAAAGCTCCGAAGCACCGATGAAGGACGAAAGCATTTCCATCGGAATCGTCGAGGCCCGGGGGATGAAGAACTGGCAGTCTGCCTTTTGGGAAAGCTGCCGCGCTGCCTCCAGCATCACGGGCAGAAGCCCCGCGACTTCATTCTTTCGGCTCCCCGGCATGAGAAGGATACGCTTTTTATTCGGATCGCCATGGAAATAGGCCATCGCCTTCTCCTTCGACATGGAAGGCTTCACCGTATCCGCCAGCGGATGACCGACGAAGGTCACATGCGCTCCCGCCTTCCGGTATGCGTCCGCTTCAAAAGGAAATATGGACGCCACCTGCTCGACATCGCGGACGATATTCTTCGCCCGTCCCTTGTTCCACGCCCAGATGGTGGGCGCGATATAGTAGACGACAGGGATGCCCAGCTCTTTCGCCACATGGGCGAGCTTCATATTGAATCCGGGGTAATCTACACAGACCAGCACATCCGGCTTTTCCCGCAGCATGGCTTCCTTCAGGAAGCTGCGCAGCTTGAAGAAGAGCGGCAGGTGCTTGATGACTTCCACCAGTCCGATGATGCCCAGATTTTCTATATCATAGATGATGCGGACGCCGCTCCTTCGCATGTCCGCACCGCCCATCCCGAAGATGTCTGTCCCGGGGTAGAGCTTTTTGATTTCTGCCGCAACGGCTGCGGCATGCATATCGCCAGAGGCCTCTCCGGCAGACATCATGATTTTCATAAGTTAAGTCCTCGTCAATGAGTAAGGATGTATGTTAATGGGTTCAGGGTTAGCCCGTGGGGCGTATCGCCCTTTGATTGCGAGTGAAAGTTCTACTCTCTAGTTAGGAGTGAGGAATGAGGAGTGAGGAGTGGTGGTGCGGCGCAAAAAATTATGAAGCGCCGCGAAGTATAAATAGGGCGATGCCCGCAGATGGTATTTAGTCACCAGTCACTAGTCACTTGAGACTCCTAATCCCTAGCTACTCATCCCTGCTTTCAAACTTCAGGGTTCAGGGGTGTGGTGGCGGCTTCGCCGCAGTATAAATATGTCGATGCCCGAAGGTAGTATTCAAGTCACCAGTCACTAGCCACCGGTCACTTCTTCCCTTCCACCGCCAGTATCACAATGCCTTTTTTATTGGCTTCCTGCAGCACGGCTTCTTTTTCCGCAAAAAGGGTATGCCAGGCTTCGATGGCAAGGACCGCGCAGCCGCTCTCCTCCATGGAGGAAAGTGTCGTAAGTCCGACCGCCGGCATGTCGAAGCGGGTATCCTGTCCGGGCTTGGCTGTCTTCACGACGACAGCGCCGCCGCGGGCGAGACTGCCGCCACGCTTGATGCAGGCATCCGTGCCCTCGATGGCTTCGACGGCCATGACCGCCTGATCCTTCACGACGACCGTCTGTCCCAGATCGATCGCACCGATCGCCTTCGCCGCCTCGAAACCAAAAGCCACATCGACCATCTGCGCCTCCGTCGGCTTCTTTTTGGTAAAGACCTGCGGCCCCGGCATGAGCGGCTTCAGATACTTCGTCTGATCCAGGACGGAGATCCCGTCTTTGGCCAGCTCATCCACGATCGCCAGCGTGATCGTATCATCCTTGAAATTCATCTTGCGCAGACGATTCAAGAGTTTGATCGCGCGCATATCCGGAAGGGTATGCGACTTGTAGAGCCACTCCTTCGTGACCTTGCCAATCATCGTGACCTCTTTCACATGCTCCTTCACGAGCGTCTTGATGACTTTATCCAGTTTAAAGGCGCTGATATCATAGTACGCATCCGCGATCGCGGCAAGTCTTGCATCGACGCCCGGCGTCACCGCGATACAGACCACGCGATATCCCTGGGGCCGCACTGCTTCGATGAATTCCACCGGCAGCGTCCCGATGCCCGCTAATAAACCAATCGTTTCCATAATGACCTCCATAGCGTCATAATCTTTATTATTTTAGCATTTTTTCACTGGTTACGCATTATAGAAATTTCGGTTAGCCGTCGAATCGGCGCCTCCGTCTTACGGGCGAAAAGCCCCGATCTCCCCTGCGCCCATTAAAAAAGGCGATGTGAAATAACGATCATCTCATTTTCGCGTTCCATCTGCCGCGGGGGACTTGCAGCTTTCATAGGAGTGACTGGGAAACCTTATCCCAGCTGTCTTTCATGCCATAGTCACCCTATCCGCCCCTTTCGGGCACCTTCCCCTAGAGGGGAAGGCTGCGATACGAGAATACCATCTTCTAAAAAAAGGCGGCGAAGCCGCCACGAGAGCCCTGAACCTTGAACCTTGAACCAAATGAAAGCAAAGTAAAAAGGGGCTGTGAAGAAATGAAGATTCATTTCTTCACAGCCCCTTTTTTTATTTAGTGATCACGCGGGACCATGTCTTCCGCCTGAAGCGTACCTGCCTTGCGGCGTTCTGCATATTCCGCCGTAGCAGTGAAAAGCACGTCAGTGGAGCTATTCAGCGCAGTCTCGCAGGCATCTTCCAGAACGGAGATGATGAAGCCGACACCGACGACCTGCATGGAGATATCATTGCTGATGCCGAAGGACGCACAAGCGACCGGGATCAGGAGCAGAGAGCCACCTGCGACGCCGGAAGCACCACATGCACCGACGGTAGATACGATGCAGAGCAGGAGTGCGGTCGGCAGATCGACATCGATGCCCAGCGTATTTGCAGCGGCCAGCGCCAGCACGGAGATCGTAATGGATGCGCCGGACATATTGATCGTCGCACCGAGAGGAATGGAGATCGTAAAGATATCCGGATTCAGACCGAGTCTCTTGCAGAGTGCCAGATTCACAGGGATATTGGCCGCCGAGCTTCTGGTGAAGAAGGCATACACGCCGCTTTCACGGATCGTGGTGAGGATCAGCGGGTATGGATTCATGTGAATGCGGGAAAATACGATGATCGGATTCATCACAAGAGCGACCAGGAAGTACGAACCGATGAGGACCGCCAGAAGCTGTACATAGCCGATGAGCGCTTCCACGCCGGCGGTGCCGACGGAGTCAGCGACAAGACCCATGATGCCGAGCGGGGCAAAGTGGATGACCCAGGTCACCACCTTGGTGATGGTCTTGGCAACATCATCGAGCCAGCCCTTGGTGGTGCCGGATGCGATATTCTTCATCGCGATACCGATGATGATCGCCCATGCCAGGATACCGATGTAGTTCGCAGAGAGCAGTGCATTCACCGGATTATCGACGACGCTCAGGATCAGGTTATGAAGTACCTGAATGATGCCGCTTGGCGGAGCGAGCTTCGTGTCAGCAGCCACCTGCAGGTGCAGTGTGGTCGGGAACAGGAAGGACATGCAGACCCCGACGAGCGATGCGAAGAATGTCGCCATCACATAGAGGCCGATGATCGGCTTCATGCTGCCGTTCCCATTTTCTTTTCTCTGCGCCATGGCGTTCATGACCAGGAAGAAAACCAGGACCGGTGCGACACCCTTCAGGGCTTTGACGAAAAGATCCCCGAAAATCTTCACGACGGGGATGGCCGCTGGGAAGCAGACAGCGATCAAGATGCCGATCACCAGACCGACCGCGATCTGCTTGATCAGTGCCACGCTGGCAAGCGTATGCTGGATCGTTTTGAACACAATAATTCCTCCTCCTAAAAAATACATATTTTTATTTTAGTATACGCTTTCCTGAATAATGTTGCAAGTTTATACTACGCATAAAAATCCACTCATGACCGCAAATGTTTGACCTCTCCCTTTCCCATGCCATGATAGGCCTAATTCCACACAGACGATGAGAAGAAGAGTATGCGCCCAGGACTGGCAAAGAGAGCTGCATATGGTGAAAGCTCGGTGACGGTAGGGAGAAGCAGAGTGGTCACACGATATGACTAGGGGCTTTCATTTGGTTCAGGGTTCAAGGTTCAAGGTTCAGGGTTCAGGGCTCTCGCGGCAGGTGGAACGCGAAAATGAGATGATCGTTATTTCACATCGCCTTTTTGATTGGGAGAAGAGGTTCGAAGATTAGCCCCGGGGGCGTGCTGCCCCTTGATTGTTTGCAAAAGAGGGGGGCGGGTTCTACAGGTTCAGAGGGCTTGGCGGGAGTGGTACGGCGCATTTCGTCATCCTGAGCGGCGAAAAACGTCGTATGTTAAAAAATGGCTTATCTGAAATATGAGAACTGAGTCAAAGGATCTCGGCGAAGCCGCCACCCTCATTCCTCATTCCTCATTTGTTTTCCCCTTCTCCACATGAAGTAATACGCCAGTCCGGCAAGCGAAGAGGCGAGGCAGATGCCGCCATACATGAAAGAATAGCCGAAAGCCTCCGCAAAAAGCCCGAGGAAGGCCGCTGCAAAGCCCACACTGATATCCAGCGACCAGAAATAGGTCGACGTCGCTACACCCGCGCGGGAAGAAGGGGCGCTGCTGACCGCGATGGTCTGGAAGGCAGGCGCCAGCGCGCCGAAGCCGATCCCCAGCACCGCCGCGGAGAGGAGCAGGAGGAAAGGCCCCTCGACCTGCGAGAAGAGGAGAAAGCCCGCCGAGAAGAAAAGGAAGCCCGGATACACCGTATAGTCCGAGCCATGGTGATCGAAGAGGTAGCCGACAAACGGACGGGATGCGACGATGACGAGCGCAAAGACGAGGAAGAAGAGACTCGTGTAAGAGCCTATGCCAAGGCTTCTCGTGTACATGGGAATGAATGTCAGGACACCGCCGTAGGCAAAAAAGACAAGCCCGCCCAGGATGACCGCCGGAAGCGCCTTCTTTTCAAAGAAATCCGAAAAATGAAATCCGCGGTGCTTCTTTCCCGAAGGCAGCACCACCTGCGCGGGCAGACGTTTCCCATTCCCTGAAACGATCGCACACGCAGCTATCAGAGAAAGGAAGAGAAACAGCACCGACGCACCGAAATGCTCGATGAGGATGAGTCCCACCAAAGGCCCCACGACCATCGCCATATTTCCGCAGACGGCAAAGTAGCCGATCCCCTCCCCCTTCCGCCGGGCAGGAAGCACGAGCGCCGCCATCGCCGCCGAGGCCGTCGTCCCCAGCGCGAAGACGATCCCGTGAATGAGGCGCAGCGAAAGCGCGATCTCCAGCCGATACGCAAGGAGGAAGCCCGCCATCAGGAGAAAGAGCAGTACCGAGACAATGAGGAGCATGCGCTGCTTATTCACCGCATCGATCACACGCCCTGCGAGCGGACGGGATACCACCGTGCCGATCTGAAAGCAGGTCATCGCCATCCCCGCCTCCCACTCGCCGAGCCCCAGATCATCCATGATGTAGACCGGCAGCGCCGCGATCATGATGTATTGGGACATGAAGTAAAAGAAATTCGTGAGGCCCATGCCGATGAATTCACGGGTCCATAGCTTTTCACCCATTCGTTTGTTCTCCTTGTTTTTCTTATGAAATAACCTTAGTATTATAACATATAAAAGGGTTGAAAGCAGGGATGAGTAGCTAGTGACTTGTGACTAGTGACTAGTGACTTGTGACTGGTAGCTAGGGATTAGTGGCTAGGGATTAGGTTTGCGATACGAGAAAACCGCTAGTTTCAAAGCTCCGCGGCGCTTCTGCTTTTTATGCGCCGCACCACCATTCCTAATTCCTCATTCGCGCAAAGCTTTCATTCATAATCAGTGGACGGAGCCGCCCAAGGGGCTAACCCTGAAC
>CAKPUX010000038.1 GCA_934193095.1 uncultured Dialister sp.
TAACCGCAGGGCAAGGAAGATTTCTCGACTTCGCTCGAAATGACGTTACGAGAAAGCCGCCTGCTGCCAATGTCCCCCTTTTCCGATTATACTCTGCGACGATATGAGAAGAACGCTCTCCGCAGTCCTTCGGGCATTCCTCCCCGCTGCGAACTCGTTGAAGAGGGACACACCGAAGGAAGCGGATGGATGGCAGCGATCTGAAAACGAGTGAGAAACCATCCGCTCCCCGTTTCGTCATCCCGAGCGCAGCCGAGGGATCTTTCTGGCAGACCCATAACGGCCGACGTGATACAGCAGGGAAACGAAACACAAAGACGTCGATTTTCATTTTCACACTGACATGGATAACCGCAGGGCAAGGAAGATTTCTCGACTTCGCTCGAAATGACGTTACGAGAAAGCCGCCTGCTGCCAATGTCCCCTTTCCGATTATACTCTGCAATGAATCCGCCTTTCCTTAGCAAGCAAAAGACCGCAGCGACAACGTCGCTGCGGTTTTCTTGTTCCTAGTCCCGGATCCCCGGTCCCTATTTATGCTTCACGATATACTCTTTCAGATCCGCATGGAGGATCTTCTTATAACTCTCCACCCCCGGCTGGTCATAGGCATTGACGCCCGCAAGCGCCCCCTCGTAGGCGATCGCGAGGAAGAGAAAATACATGAGCGCCCCCACATGGAAAGGCGTACACCTTCTCATGATGAGATCACAGCTCATGCGGCCATCATGGGCCAGTGCCTCCTCATCCGAGCGCTGCGCCGCAGAAAGCATGTAGGAAAGCGGGACCGGGCCGCGCTCTTCCCCCTCATCACAGAGGATATCCGCGTCTTTCCGCGATTCCCTGACCGTGATGAACTGCACGAGCTTATTCCGTTTCCCCTCCTGATGCTCCTGCGTCAACGAATGCATATCCGTCGTCCCCACCGCCGCGACAGGGATACGGCCATAGTGGATCTCTTCCCCGGAGACCGTGAGTGCCTTGCCCAAAGACTCACCCAGAAGCTGTGCATACCACCAGCCGAGCGAGCGGAGACTGTCCCCATACGGCATGATGATCTCCGCATCGACGCCATGATTTTCCCGCGCCAGATACTTACGGACCGCCAGCTGCAGCGCCGGATTCTCCGAAAGCGAAAGACTGCGGCAAGCCTCTTCCGTCATCCTCGCCCCCGCCAGGAAATCCCGGATATCGATCCCCGAAAGCATCGCAAAGACCAGCCCCACCTGAGAGAAAACGCTGAAACGTCCACCGATGCCATCCGGCACCGTGAAGCACGGCCAGCCATTCTTCTCCGCCAGAGGACGCAGCGCCCCTTTCTCCTTGTCCGTCACCGCGATGACGCTCACCTCGCAGAACTTCCCCAGCATCTCACGCAGCGCCCGCTCTGCCATGACCGGCTCCAAAGTCGTCCCGGACTTCGAATTCACGACCAGCAGCACCTTGTGCTTCCACCACGCTGTCTGCGAGCTCCGCCGGATGCGGTCCACCAGCGAGAGAAGACTCACCGGATCCAGATTTTGCCCCGCAAAATACAGTTGCGGATACCCGTGGCGCTCCTCCTTCGTCATCAGATTCCAGTACTGTCCGCAGAAAAGATCAAAAAGCACCTGATTTCCAAGATACGAGCCCCCGATACCAATCGACACCACGATATCCTGCTCCTTCGCCAGCTTCGAGAGCGCGAGCAGCCTCTCCCTCTCCTCTTTGGAGATCAGGATCTCTTCCTCCAGAAGATACGGCAGATGCGGGAAAAGCACGAGACTGCCGTCCGGCCCCTTCCCGCTCTTCCGAAGCCGCTCCACAGAAAGCGCCGCCTCACGGATGCGTTCCCTGCAGGCATCGATCTCCTCCTCCATGATCCCCCAGCCCTCGCCGGAAAAATGCGTCATATCGATGGTCAATTCAT
This sequence comes from uncultured Dialister sp., assembly GCA_934193095.1. Taxonomy (GTDB): domain Bacteria; phylum Bacillota; class Negativicutes; order Veillonellales; family Dialisteraceae; genus Dialister. Next base: position 1,910 of record CAKPUX010000038.1, read on the forward strand.
CCTGAAAATGCATATATACCCCTCTTCACCGTAATGCTATTAAGTTAAGGAAATCGTTAGCTACGTAACGTCTTGCTTCTCCCTTCGGGGAGCTCCTCCGATGGGGAGCCAAGAACGTTCTGCCGCTTAACTTAATGTCATTACTCTTCACCAGGCAGCCCACAGCCGCCTGTCATGTATCGACAATTATTATATCATGTTTTTATCCTGCACGGGAAAATTTTACGCCAAAAGGCGAATGACATCCTTATCCGATCTCACGCTTGTTTATCCATTGCAAGGGCTCCTCTGCCGCAAGCAGAAACGTTCGATCCGCTGCTTGCGATCCACATGCATACGGCTCTGACGGTTCTCCTTTTATCAGTACAAACATTTCCATCATCACTTCCTCTTGACACGCACATAATATGCTCCATAGTCATGCAGCCCTGATCGATCAATAAATATGTACCATGTAAAAAGCCGAAGCACAAACGCTTCGGCTTTTGCCGCTAGACCACGCTTAATGATGATATCGGCCATATGTTTCTATAAATTGTTTCATATACGTTTCGGCTTGCTTAAGATCCTCGGCATTGGGATGCTTTGCAGCCTCCTTCACCGTTTGCTCCATTTGAGCCGAATGGTGCGCGCTGCCCTCCGGCATTTTCCTCATCATCGCAAGCAGTGCGGGATCGACCGCCCCCTGCACGGCGAAAACACCGACGATCTGGTTATCCGGAGAGAGCTCCGTCCCTGCATTCGCAAATCCCGTATAGGCATGCTCTGATCGGGGATCGGCTCCCATGGTCTCAAAAAGAACGATGTGCTTCCCATGAAGAGAGTGCAAAAATTCTTTTGCCTTCGCATCCGGGCCGCCGCGATCGAGCCAGTAACCGGCAAAGACCACATCAAACCCATCCGCAGATGGCGTATCCTCCACGCGAGCCAGCAGGCTTCCCTCCGGAGCCGCCTTCGCCAGCGCTTCCGCCACACGCCGAGTATTTCCCGTGCGGCTGGAGTATGCGATTAAAACCTTCATACGATCCCCTCATTTCATATTCATCATATCGCCGAAACGCGCCCTACCCGCACTCTCCGAGCGGCCCAGCAGCATGTACTGTGTCATATGGAGCATGCGGCGGAGCATCGTGCGGTACCAGTACCGCCCGGCAGATGTGTACACATATATATCGCCAGACTTCGTGACGAGCCCCCAATCTGCCCACTGATCCAAGAGCGGTGTAAGGAGCGCGGTGAAAGGCACTTCGCACAGCGTTTCCAACGCGGCTGGAGAAATGCGTCCGCGATCGCTCGCCGCCTCGATGGCCTGATAGATCCGCTGGTAGCGGCTCTCCTTCCGCGCCCCCATAGGGACGAATTTCCCAAGGAGGACCGCGCCGCGATACATCGCCTCCGCGACAGGCTTCATGAGCCCCAGACCGCCGATTTTTCCCCCGCAGGCCATACCGATGGGGAAGATATCGCTGCCATTGGCCGCAAGCGTATTGTAGACACTCTCCTCCCGCGCGTCCCACTTCCAGTGGGTACAGGAAATATTCGAAGCACCCGACACTCCCAGCTCCTCCTCCGCCGCGCGAAAGAGCGCCTGCAGGTACGGAACTTCGAGCGTCCTTCCCGCCTTGGCGAAAGACTTCGCCAAAGGTGACCCCTGAAGAAGCTGCAGCTTGTAGAGATCGAGCCCCGCTGCGCCACACGCCTTTGCATCACGGATATCCTGACGCATCGTCTCTTCCGTCTCCCCAGGTAGCCCATAGATGAGATCAAGGATCATGAGCGCATCCTTCTTCGCAAAATGTGCCAGCCTCTCCATCGCCTGTTCTCGGGGGAGCGGACGGCCGATCCCATTTCGGATCTTCGTCTGGAACGACTGCACGCCGAAGCTGAATCGATTCACCCCGCCGGAGATCGCCGCATCCATTTTTTCATCCGTCATATCCGAAAGGCTCGACTCCATCGTGATTTCTGCATTCTCCATCAATGGGAAGACCGTGCGGATCCGCCCCAAGATCCTTTCGATATCCTCCGCCGACAGGATCCCCGGCGTCCCACCGCCGAAGAAAACCGAGCGGATGTGCGAACGCGTGAGGTACGGCCGGCCGGCGAGCGCATCTATCTCCCGGCAGAGGAGCTTTGCATACTCGTGCTGCTCCCTCTCATCCGCCTTCTTTTTGAAAAATGCACAATACGTGCAGGAAAGCCGGCAAAACGGCACATGGATGTACACAGCAGATTCCTTAGTAGGAACTCCCGTCTCCCAAATATCTTTCATGAGCGACGGCAGCTTCAGCGGAGACACCACCGCCGTATCACTTGCCGCGAAAGGTTCATCCTGCCACTCGATATCCCAAGCCGTGCGACGCGTCCCGCCGCCCGTAGCATACACCGGCTCCCGGTACATAGACTCTATATTCTTCTCATAAGAAATCATCGTTTTTTCCTATCCATACAACAGATCTGCCGTGAGACTTGCAGTGGCAACGGGTTCCGTGGGTTCTGAAGGTTCAAAAGGTTCACAGGGTTAGCCCATGGGGCGTATCGCCCCTTGATTGCGTGCGAAAGAGGTTCAGCGGGGAAGGTGCGGCGCATAAAAATCAAAGGCGCCGCAAAGTTTTGATAGCGCTTCTCGCCGTCGTCAGAGGGGCGTAGTCGAGAGATCCTCCTTGCAGAACGGTCAGCGTGCTAACTGCGCTGTTTCAATCACCGCTTGCTTCTAATCCCTAATCCCTAGTCCCTAATCCCTAGTTCCTAGTCACCAGTCACTAGTCACTTGAACCCCCTGTTTCCCTTCCATACACCACATCCGCCATATAGGAAAGCGCCTTCGGATACTCCATACCGGGACTCGACAGAAACAGTTTCTGCGGAAGGAAGTACACACGCCCTGCCTTCACTGCACGCATCCCTGCCCAGGCAGGCTGTTCCATCAAGGACTTTCGAAACGCCTCCTGCTGCTGTCCCGGCATCACCATCGTCGTCAGGAAAATAATATCCGGGTCCTTTGCGACCAACGTCTCCAGACTGAAAGGCGGCAGCTTCATATCCCGGTCATTGTCCATCACGAATACATTGCGGATATGAAGAAGCGCTGCCGTTTCCGTCGCGATCGTCCCCTTCCCTTCCAACGTCACCGAGTGCGGCGTCCCATGAAGGATCGCACACGTGTACTCCTTGAGAGACAGGCCGGATACCACGCTCTCCATGTCCTTCCTGAGCTGATCCCTCGCCTTCACGCCTTCCGCATGATGCCCCGTCACATCACCCAGGACCTCTGCAGCGCGCTCTACATCCTCCAAAGAAGAAGCAGAAAGCAGCATGAAAGGGATCCCATTCTGCTTCATCACTTCCGTAAACCTGTCATGCAGCCCGTGCAGACCGATCACCAGATCCGGTTTCTCGGAAATCACCGCCTCCGCATTGACCTGAAACGTGTATCCCACCGTCTTCTTCCCCGCCGCATAGGAAGGCGCCTTGTCCCCCGGGCTGTCCGCCCAGGCGATGAAGTCTCCCCCCACCGCATGCATGATATTCAGAAACGACGGTGCGAGAATGATGATCCGCTCCGGCTTCTTTGCAAGCACCACTTCTCTTCCCACAGCATCCGTCATGCGATAGAAAGTCTCTGTGTGTCCTCCCGTCGCCTGAGGAAATCCGCAGCCCGAAGCGACCGATAGGAAGAGCAGCAAGCAGAGTGCGAACCACTTCCTCATAGCGCCTCCTCTTAGAACTTATGCTCCCAGCCGAGAGACCAGTAGCGTCCATCCAGATCGCAGTCGCTGTCCACCTTGTCGAAGATGTTCTGCACGCTGCCGTAGATTTTGGTATCTTTATTGATCTTGCGCGTCAGAGTGAAATTGAGGAGATTGTAGGTTTTCTTCCCTCCTGAAATCAAACTTCCACGAGACTCCTTTGGCACCTCATATTTATAATCAAACTGATCCCACAACATAGCTGTCCAGCCAATATCTTTCCCGTCATCATACGTCAACGAGTAAATCTGTGATAATTTTGCTCGCTGGAGTAAGTCTGTATTACTAGCTTTATCTTTCGCATCCAACCATGTGGAATTGACCTTGAAGGACCATTTATTATTGAATGTGTATCCAAACACGTGTTCAACGCCATCAATTTTGACTTTATCTATATTTCTATATTCGTACTCACTATTTCTCCTGTTAACTAATACGGACGTGATGAAATTATCTGCACTGGTATGGAAATAGGTCAGGGAAGTATTCGCCTTCCCCCACTCTTTTTCAAACCCAATATCAAAGCTTGTCGATTCTTCCGCTTTCAGATCAGGATTGCCATACAAAGTTACATGACTACTCCCCATGAGCCGCCGGAAATTGTAGTACAGCTGTGGTATATTAGGCGCACGGAACCCCTTCCCGTAATTGGCTTTCACGCGGAATGTATCTGTGGCCTTATATGTAACCCCCAACTTCGGAGACGTGTTGCTTCCGTACATGCTATGATGGTCATAACGCACCGCCGGAATGATATACCATTTCCCGGCCTCTATTTCATCCTGCACGTAAAAAGCATAGGTGTCGACATCCTTCTCACACCATTTCTTCGTCACACCATTGCTCCCTGTGATAGATCCTTTTTCCGGTGCATTAGCAATATTGGTACCCTTTACTGTATTTCTAATAAACTCGCCGCCAAAGGTCAGTCGGTTGTTTTCAGAAATATGCATCGTATCCCTGGCTTCGATTCCTAAAACCGTATTTTTATTTTTATTGAAGTCATTGCCATACTTTTCCTTAATGTAGTTATCATAGTGTTCTTTAACTGTATCATCATAACGTCCCATTAACATATGTCTCCCCAGAGAATACGTCGTCATATCCGACCAATCCATCTGGCTTCTATATGCTTGCAGCTGCCATTCATTTCTATCGCTTTTTGCATTCCAAGATAACCCATATGTTCTTTGTTTGTAGTGGTTTTCGCCTAGGCCTCCCTTGATTTCCACGCGTCCCATAGCATACGTTGGTGGCATGACATCAAGATCCATCATGCCTTCCATTTTCCACCCAGTCATCTTATCGCGTACCGTATTTTGTGAGAATGCATCTGCGTAAAAATTTAAATAATTATGATCATTGAAATGGTATTTAGCATTAAAATTATACGTCTGCTCTGTACCATGATCATTAGACCACCCATTCACAGGATCTTCATTTAAATCCGTTCTGTTCTTGTTAAATCTCATATCTAACGTCGCAGAGAATTTTCCAATAGAGCCAGAATCGAAATGCCACCAATTCGTAAAATCCTCACTAGTATTCACCAATCCTGTACGAACTTCCGCTTCAACAGAATCCTTGGTAATGATATTGATGACACCGCCCATCGCCTCCGAGCCATACAGCGCACTCGAAGGCCCCTTGACGATTTCGATCTTCTCAATATTATTGACATTGATTCGTTCAAAAGCCTTTGCATTTCCCAGACCGGATGCATCCGCTTCATTGGCTACTCGATGTCCATTGACCATGATAAGAGATTTATCCGTATCCATCCCGCGAATAATCACTTCATGTCCACCACCACGTTTCTTAGCAGACTGAAAAATATTTGCATAGTTTTGTAGCGCATCCCGCAAATTCGTCGCACCGCTCTTCTTGATATCCGAGCTTGTGATGATCTGCGTAGACGCCGGCACATTCTTCACATCATTCTCTGTGCGCGTCGCTGTGACGACGACAGCATCGAGCGTATACAGTGGAAGGGCTTCTTCAGCGAACGCAAGTTCCCCCCCTGACAGCATGGATACCAATACAGCAGCAGTCAGTAGCTTCTTTCCATAGACTGTTCTCTTGTTAGTCATTTTTATCTCCTCTATAAATGCTATAAAACGGAACAGTTTCCTCTCAGCAGTCTTCCCTATTCTCTGATGAGATACAACTATGACAATCATACATCATATTTTATTTAATTGCAATTATTTATTAATACCTTGCTTTATAGATTTAATCAAGTGCATTTTAAAGTTAAAAAAGCATCCTCTCATGAGACGCTTCCCATGAGAGGATGCTTTGATACTGGTTCTTGATACCCTGCTGTCCCTACTTAGACTGACCGCGCGCCATACGAGCCCAGATGCCCTGGCTGCCTTCGCTCGCACGCACTTCGCCGAGACGTTTATTCATGTCATTGTTTTCCTGACGCCAAGTCATGAGGGAAAGGCTTGCCATGCTGCTGACCGCCTGGTTATGCTGCTGAACGACTGTCTTGATCCTCGAGGCATCGATCTTACCATCAGCACCTACATTGGCAGACAGAAAAAGAGCTCTTTTTTCCCAAATAAAAACCATGAAAGGCGGAACGCTCTGGCAGATAAAAAAGCAAGCAAAAAGTCAGCGCCGTGATCGGTGCTGACTTTTTCGTGTTTGGACTTATATAAAATATCTCACTTTTTCAGCTTCGCAATACCAAATCCCGTAAATCCAAAGATAATGGCAAAAATCATGCTGCTATAGCACAGTACAGCCCATGGAAGATAGCTTGTCGTCGGGACCCCCAGAGTTGTCGCCATATATGTACCGGCAACGGACCAGGGAACGATCGGCACGGCACAGGTTCCTGCATCCTCCAGAGAACGAGAAAGATTCTTCGGATCCAGATCAAACTTCTTGTATAGATCGCGGAACATTTCCCCTGGGATCAAAATAGCCAGATACGAGCTGCCGGTGACGATGCTCATAAACAGTGCAGAACCAATGGTCGCTGTAATCAACTGCCCAACAGAATGAATCGCGCCAATGATGCGTTCCAGCACCACTTCAATGCAGCCTGCTTTGCTGAAAATCCCCGCAAAAGCGAATGCGCAGAATACCAGAAGGACGGTACTCATCATACCCATTAAGCCGCCGCGATTTAGCAATGTAATGATCGGCTTCACTACTTTGATATCCGCAGCACCCGGGATCATTGTTACTTTGAATCCATTTACAAAAGCCTGTAATGCAGTTTTGAGGCCAAATCCCTGAAAATACATTCCCATCAGGATAGCAATCACGGATGCCAGAAGAAGCATCGGAATCGTTGGTTTCTTTGTATATGCCCCCCAGAAAATCAAGACAGGCGGTAAAAGCAGAAAAAGATTAAAGTGATACAGCTGTTCCAGATTTCCAAGGATGGCATTGACGGTTTCCGGATTGGTCATCGTGGAAACATCCATATTCAAACCAACGACAGTAAATACGATCATGCAGGTAATGGTTGCTGCGCCTGTGGTATAAAGCATATGTCTGATATGGCTGTATAAATCCGTGCCTGCGGCAATCGGAGCCAGCATGGTCGTATCCGAAAGCGGAGACAGCTTATCCCCGAATACGGCGCCACTGATGACAGCGCCGGCTGCAATTTCAAGCGGAACACCCAAAGCAATAGCGATCCCCATGATGGCAACGCCTGCCGTACCGGCACTACCGAAGGACGTTCCTGTAAATGTAGAAATCACAGCTGTCACAAAGAAGGCTGTGACAAACAAAAACTGCGGATCAATGATTTTGATCCCATAATAAATCAGCATCGGAATAGTACCGCTGACCATCCAGCTGCCAATCATCGCACCTACACATACCATAACCAGAAGTGACGGCAAACTGCTTTGGATTTTATCTGCGATCCCCGTGATCATATCCTGCCATGTGTAGCCGCAGCGTTTGGCGATAATAGATGCAATAAAAGCCGCGACAATGAGCAAAAATTGGATGGGCAGACCGTACTTGCCATACCCGATGCCTAAAAGCAATACCATACCGAGCAGCGGCACCAAAGCCTCTATAAAAGTGGGTTTCCTTTTCATCTTTTATACCTCAAATTCAATAAACGACACTGCCGTCATATCAAGAAACAGAAGAATTGCAGACCTTATTTATCGTGCTTTCTCGTAATCGTCATAGCACAGGGATGCCCTTCGCCGTCTGCAATGGTTGTGGGAAAATCTATTTCCACATGGGTAAAAGGTTTGCAGATGGCATAATCACAATGCCCGAGCATATCACGGCAGAACATTTTGATTTCTTCCTTGGTCAGCCCAAGATCAGCCAAAGCCTCTACGTGCGGACATCGATGAAACAACTTCACGGCCTTTTCATCACTTAATTCTTCTATTTTCTGTTTAAAAACCAGCAGTCCCCCTCGAGATGTCTGACCAAGCAGCGCTTCCTTCGGTCCGACCTTATCCCCACCACCATATTTTCTGGCTATCTTTTCTCCCTGAAATAATCCGAAATCGTAACTTCCTTCTCGGATGACGCGGTTAGCATCTACGTCCGGATACAACTCTTTCAGTTTCCGCCAGATGAAGTAAACCTGCCTCGTTCTGTCTTTGTAAGCCTCTAATACGGCATCCGTAAATTCCTCCGCCGTTGCCGGTTGATCGACTTTGGTATTTGCCATAAATGCTTTGATTTCTTCCTTGCTCATCTGCGTCTTCCTTTCTCCCATTTGCTTCTTGCAAAAAATCCCCCGTCCACATAGGACGAGGGATTCGTGATTCCACCTAATTTTATATGCATATCACTACGCATATCTCTACGAGCACTTAGACAGGCTGCATGCTCTATCTCTATATCGGGAGATCCCGGGAAAGCCTACTGTTATTTCAGCCCGCCAAGCTCAGAAAAGCACTTCAGCACCTTATCCGTACCTGCTCCCACCGCCCAGGCTCGCTTTACCGTCATCAGACTGCCTACTCATTTCTTCATCACTTTGTTGAAGTAAAGAGTAACATTTCTTACTTTTCCTGTCAAGATGCAATACTATTATTTACAAAGCTCCCATCAAAAGGGGCCTTTCTCTTTGTGGCACCTCTCTCAGCAGCACAGGCTAGTATGCAGATCTTAATTTTTCTGGCCTTCTTCCACTATTTATTTTCTCAAGCACGAAAAAAGCCAGCACCGTGATCGGTACTGGCTTTCAGGCTGGTGACCCAAGAGAGATTCGAACTCCCGACACCTTGATTCGTAGTCAAGTGCTCTATCCAGCTGAGCTATTGGGCCATGTGGCAGGGGCAGAGGGACTCAAACCCCCAACCTACGGTTTTGGAGACCGTTGCTCTATCAATTGCGCTATGCCCCTATCTGTTTGATGGAAGTCATCATCCATGTGACTTGTATATAATAACAAATCTTTTCGGAAATTGCAAGGGGTTTTTGCAAATATTTTTGAAAAATGGAATTTAGGTTTAGGGTTTGGGGTTGGGGGTTGGGAGTAATCCGTCGAGCAGCCGTTCCACAGACGGCGCTGGAAGGAGAGCGGAAGAATGATGGCGATGCCGCCACCATTCAAAACTCACACCTCAACCCCTAAACCCATGAACCTTACCTATACCAGCCGAGAGGGGAAATCTCGCCTTACTTATTTAATATACGCGGTCGCTTTCAGCATGAACATGTTGTCCATCTTCTTGCCACCCATGTCTTTGGCGTTGAAGCCGTAGTTGGCTTCGACGAGGAGGCCGCGCATGGGGACGAAGGAAGCTTTGGCGAGGTAGAATTTCGCGCCGCCGTATTTCTTATCCGGGGAGTCGGTGCCATTCAGTGTCGCATCGAGCTTATCAGCGAAGTAAGCTGGCATTTTTCTTCCTCTCCAGTCACTGTAGACGTGTCCCGTATACTGGTCAACGATGTCGTTGCTGGAGCCGCCGAAATAGGTGCCGGCCTGGCTGTAGACGTAGTCGACGCCGATGGAGAAGGACTTGGCTTTGAGGACGTTGGCTTCGCCGTAATGGATCCCGTAGTTATAGCTGTACGGACGTTCATTGTTCAGCGGAAGTTTTCTGAGATTTTTGACGAATTCGCCCTGGACGCGGAGCATCGGGGTGACATTGTAGGAACCGGCGAAGCCGTAGGCTTTCGCGATATGACCGACAGGGCCGCAGGCTTTCATGGCATAGGCATGTGTTTCCCACTGGCCCGGTTTCTTATAAATATAGGAGGCGTAAGCAACCGGTACGTCTTCGTCATCGCCCCAGCCCATATGTACATTATCCATCGGAAAATAGTTGAATGCGTTTTCCCCATCAAGCATCGGTGTCAGATTCTTTGCCAGCTTCTGCAGTTCGGGCGATGCATGTGCGACCATAGTATTGATCGTGTTTGCAGCATTCATACGATCTGCCATATTGTCGCTGGATAAGCCTGCATTCAGCTGATTGTTTACTTCATTATACTTACTATTATACGCATTCATAGCTACTTCATGCGTCATACCATGTGCCAAAGCAGTATTGTAAGCAAGCTGTCCGGCTGCTTTGCCCATAAGGTCGGAGATCTCCGTATTCTTCAGTGCTACGCCGCGCATCATCGGACCGGTGTACGCGTAGTTGATGTTGGTCGCACGACCGAAGGCGAGGGTGAGGCGGCCGCCTTTCAGGTAGTCGCCGAAGGAGGCAAAGAGGCCTTTGACTTCGCCGTCATAGGTGTAGCCGGTGACGCCCATCTTGACGGGGAACTGGCCGATACCGATGAGGTTCTTGGATGGGCCGAAGGGGAGCTTCGAGGTATCCTGTTTCGGTCCGAAGTGGTAGGTGGTCCACAGGCGGTTCAGGTGGAAATCACCATCGCCGTAGCCATTGCGGATCTTGGTCTGGGTCTTGTCCTTCGGATCGATGCGGTTCACATCGTAGCTTTCTTTGCCATTCATGTCCAGGATGGTCTCGAGCTGTCCATAGAGGTGGACGCGATCGTTCACCGGGGTGATGGTATTTAAACGGACGCGGGTGGAGATTTCATTGTGCTTCTGGACATTTCCTTTGAATACATTGTCATAGCGGTCGATGCTCTGGACGCGGAGCTCGGTGATGAGGTCGGTCGCGCCACGCTTCTTTTCAAGCTCTGCGATGCGGACACCGAGGTCCTTGAGTTCATTCGCATACTGAGAGGAGAGCTTGGCGAGGGTCTCCTTCTGGGACGCATTCAGTGTGTCTTCCTTCGCCATCAGGCGGGCGACGATCTGCGCGATCTCATAACGGGTGACGTGCTTGTCTCCGCGGAAGGTGCCGTCCGGATAGCCGTCGATGACGCCCTCATCGGAGAGCGAAGCGACTGCCTGATAGGCCCAGTCGTCAGCAGATACGTCGGTGAATGGATTCGCTGCACTTGCGGTCACTGCGGCGCAGGCGAAGCAGGCTGCAATGGCTGCTTTCAAAAAAGCGTGTTTCATGGTTCCTCTCTTCTGAAATCGGAGCCGCTTTCCCCATGGTGCGCTCTCGATTTCTCATGCAAAAATGTAATATTAAAACTTACGGATATCATGTGTATTATTTTTTATTTACAAAACTGAAACATTATAGCGTAATAAGTGGGAGAGTGTCAAGAGTGGGGATGGGTTCAGGTTGATGGGTTCGGGTTCGGGTTCAGGGTTAGCCCCTTGGGCGTGCCGTCCCTCGATTGCGTGTGAAAGCTCTACTCGCCAGTTAGGAGTTAGGAGTTAGGAGTTAGGAGTGGTGGTGCGGCGCATAAAAATCAGAAGCGCCGCGGAGTTTTGATAGCGCTTCGCGCCGTCGTCATTTCGAGCGTAGCCGAGAAATCTTTATTGCAGAATGCCCATCGCCTGATGTGAGGCAGCACTAGGGAAACACTGATTAAATCGTTGTCAGATTTCATTCTTGGATTTTTATACAGAGCAAGGAATCATTTGACGCGAATAGCGAGCTATTTAAGGAAGATGATGACGAAGCTATGTATAAAAATCCATATAAAATCCGACTCTGCGATTTAATCAGCGTTTCCCTAGGACATCGTTTTCCCTCGGCGCATACACACTGATTCCCGCAGTGCAGTAAAGATCCCTCGGCTGCGCTCGGGATGACGATGCCGGCAAATCCCAGTCACTAATCACTCCTAATCCCTAGCTACCAGTCACTAGTCACTCATCCCTGCCCCCAATAAAAAAGTCCAGCCGCCGACGTGGGGACTGGGCATTTTTTATTTTCTTACATTTTTGAAAATTCCGTTTGAATCACTTTCATGCCTTTCAACACGACGAAGGCGATGACGCAGCCTGCGCCGCAGGAGACGGCGAAGAGGGAGACGTAGAAGAAGGCGCCTTTGGCCGAGCCCATGAAGAGGGCGGCGATCGGGTAGGAGAGGAGTCCGCCGATGATCGAGGTACCGACGAATTCTCCGATGACGGCTGCCCAGAGTTTGTGCGTGTGGCTGTAGAGGTAGCCGGAGAGGAAAGCGCCCACCATGGAGCCGGGGAAGGCGAGAAGGCTGCCGGTGCCTAGGAGATTGCGAATGAGGGAGGTGCCGAAGGCAGCCGCGGTGCCATAGCGCGTGCCGCAGAGGACAGCGAGGAAAATATTGATCATATGCTGCAGGGGAAATGCTTTCGTCACGCCCAGCGGAAAGGAGAACATGGGGGAAAGCAGTACGCCGGCGGCGACCATCAGCCCGGCAAAGATCCATTTGCGCAGGGCGAGACTTTTTTCATCGGCAGATGTCATGGGAAGGACCTCGTTTCTTGGAAATCGTGGATAGTGAGCGGTTTGCTGTTTCGTATAGCATAGCACAGATGGGGAGTGAGATAAAGGGTTTAAGGGTTCAGGGTTCGGGGTTCAGGGTTCAGGGTTAGCTCATGGGGCGTGTTGTCCCTTGATTACATGCGAAAGAGGTTCAGCGGGTTCAACAGGTTCAGTGGGTTCAAAGGGGGTGGTGCGGCGCATAAAAAAATAGAAGCGCCGCAGAGTATAAATAGGGCGATGCCCGAAGGCAGTATTTAAGTCACCAGTCACTTGCTACCAGTCACTTGCGGCTCCTAATCCCTAGCCACTAATCCCTAGCTACTAATCATCCCTGCTTTCAAACTTTAAGAGTTCAGGGTTAGCCCCTTGGGCGTGCCATCCTTTGATTGCGTGTGAAAGAGGTTCAGCGGGTTCAACAGGTTCAGTGGGTTCAAAGGGGGTGGTGCGGCGCATAAAAATCAGAAGCGCCGCAGAGTATAAATAGGGCGATGCCCGAAAGTGGTATTCAAGTCACCAGTCACTCGAGACACTTAATCCCTAATCCCTAGCCACCAGTCACCAGTCACTAGCCACCAGCTACTTTTTCCCGAAGACCATCCCGAGCGCGCTTCCGAAGAGGAAGAAGGAGATCCAGGAAAGTCCATAGCCTGCCAGTGGGAGGGACTGCATGAGGCCGTCGATCGCGCCGAGGGAGAGACCGGCCGTGTGACATCCGTCGTAGAGGGCAGGGATCAGGGTGCAAAGGGTGGCGCAGGCGTAGACGCTGCGTTTCCCGCCGAAGAGGTGATCACCAAAGGTGAGGAAAATGAGGGAGATGGTCAAAGGATAGAGGAACATGAGGACCGGAATGGCAGCGGTAATGATGGTGGTGAGGCCGAAGAGGGCGATACCAAAGGAAATGACGGAGAATACGGTCACCCAGGCTCTGTAGGAGAGAGCAGGGATGAGTTTCTTGAAATATTCGCCGCAGGCGGTGATGAGGCCGACGCTGGTGGTGAGGCAGGCGAGGAGAACGATCACGCCCATCAGGATGCGGCCGTAGCTGCCGAAGTAGTGGTGCGCGGTGCCGACCAGGATGTCTGCGCCGTTTTTCATGAGTCCCAGCTCCTCTACAGAGCAGGCACCGATAACGGAAAGGAAGATGTAAATGACAGCCAGGCAGACGCCCGCGATGAGGCCGCTCTTCAGGGTATGGGAGGCGATCTCTTCATTGCTTGCCGCGCCATACTGACGGACAGCATTGACGACGATGATGCCGAAGACGAAACCAGCCAGTGCGTCCATGGTGTTATATCCATCGAGGAAGCCCTGCGTCAGTGCTTTGATGGAGGGCTGATAGGCTGCCTGTGCCTCCTGCCAGCTGCCCATCGGGAAGAGTGTCGCTGTGATGAAAAGGATGGCGAGGAAGAGAAGGAGTGCCGGGGTGATGATTTTCCCGATGCGGTTGACCAGTTTCGACGGGCTGATGGAGAGCCACCAGGAGATCACGAAAAAGATAAAGGCGAAGGCATAGAGCGCGGTCTGTTGCATCGATTCACCGAAGAAGGGCGCGATGCCGATCGCATAGGATGTCGTCGCTGTACGGGGGATGGCGAAAGCCGGCCCGATGGTGAGGTAGAGACAGACGGTGAAGAAAATGGCGTAGCCCTTGTGTACACGGGAGGCCAGTGACTCAAGGTCGCTCCCGGCATAGCCGATCGCTGCGACGGCAAGGATCGGAAACCCTACACCTGTCAAAAGAAAGCCCAGCGTCGCGGGAATGGTATTCACGCCGGCATTCTGGCCCATGTACACAGGAAAGATCAGATTCCCTGCGCCAAAGAAGAGGGCAAAGAGCATCAGCCCGATCGGGATCAAGAAATTTTTCTTCATAGTAAACTCCTTTCGTGAATGGGGGAAGGATCCTGGATCGGATCCGGGAAACGGCTTGCGGAAATGGTTCTGCCACTTCCAAGGGTTCAGCAGGGCGGCACATCCATCTTTTAAAGAGCCGCCGCATGTTTCGGCTTGCATATACCGCTCGCAAAGCGGAGGCGATGCGCCTTCCTGACCCGTGAACCTTGGGATTTCTTCCTGCCAATAAAAAATCCCTGCCGGAAAACATCCGACAGGGCACATTGCGTGAGGTACCACCTTGCCATGGAAACAGACCGCTGTTTCCTGCTCGATTGGGCGATAACGGAGCCGCCGCTTTTTTCTATACCGCAAGGGGGATCAAAAAAAGGACTCTCGGGTGACGTGGCTGCGTCCTTTTCAGCAGTTTTCACCATCCACTGCCTCTCTGAGAAAATTCACCAGCCTGATTCCGATCCTAGTCTGTTTTGAAATTGGACACATTCTACCATGATTTGAATAGAAAGTCAAATGAGTTTTGGGTATGGACTTAGGGCCAGCCCATGGGGCGTGCTGCTTTTTGATTGCGTGCGAAAGAGGTTCATCGGGTTCTATAGGTTCAAAGGGGGTTGGTGCGGCGCCAGATCCTTCGACTCAGTTCTCACTGTTCCGCCTTTACATTTTCGAACATCCGACTTTTCACTCCGCTCAGGATGACGAAATGCGCCGCGGAGTATAAATCATGATGATACCCGAAGGTTGTATTTAGTCACCAGTCACTCCTAATCCCCAATCCCTAGCCACTCATTCCTGCTTTCACACATTCATCATTTATCGGTCTGCAAGGAAGATTTCTCGCTTCGCTCGAAATGACGATACGGGAGTCTGATGTCTTCAAGCCTCTTAGTCACCCAGTCACTTGAGACTCCTAATCCCTAGCCACTAATCCCTAGCTACCAGTCACGAGTGACTGGTGACTTGAATACTACTTTCGGGCATCGCCCCGTTTCGTCATCCTGAGCGGCGAGAAACGTCGTATGTGAGAGTACGAATGCCAGAACAGCTGCAACCTCTTCATCGATCGCGGCGAAGCCTCCACCGATTAGCCTTCCCCATTTGGGAAGGCTGACGATACGAGAATACCGTCATCTAAAATGCGTCGAAGCCGCCACCTTCATTCCTAATTTCTAATTCCTAATTTAAAAAATACTCGCACACCTTTCTGGCCGCTTCGACATCGACCATGTGGAAGGGGGAGAGCGCCTTGACGATGCGATAAAGGACGCCGTGCTTCTGGAAGAGACGGATCGCATTTTCACGCGTCTTCTCTCCGCCTTGTGCCAGATAGCCCCGGTCCAGAGCTTCCATGCGATGTCCTTCTTCTCTGTAGTCTTCGCGTGCCAGACCATGGAGGAGGAGAATGAGGTCGACGGCCTTCTGCTCTTCGATGTCTTTGGTGAGCATGCGGTTCTCCCAGTCCAGAAAGGTGAAATTTCCCTCTTTCCATGTGATGTCACGCAGTGCCGGACGGCCATGGACGATGCCTGCCTGATGGAGGGAGCACAGCGCGCGGCCGGCCTCTTCGAGAAGCTGCTCCTTATCTTCTTCCGGCATGTCGGTATCGAGCCAGTTCTTCAGTGTGCGCCCGCCGTCCTTTGTCACCATATAGTCCGGCGTCAGCACCAGGATCTCCGGCACAAGCAGCGGCGCGGCGCGGCCGGCGATGATCATCTTCGCCACTTCGAAATAAAATTCCTTCTCGACGGAATATTTAGCAAACTGTTTCCGTCCATTTCCCATCTTCCGCTTGATCCAGTACGTCTCGCCATCCAGCGTGAAGGAAATCACGCGCCGGTCCACTGCCTTTGCTATCGCTTCCTCCGCCGCCTGTTTTAGCCGCGGATCATTTTTTATCTCACTCATACTTTGCCTCGCTTAGGTTATTTTTACTTATATTTTACCAAAGGGAAGGCTGGCAAGGCAAGGTTTGGGAGAGGGGAGAGGTGGCTGGGAGCTAGTGGCTGGGGACTGGAAGGCTAATACACCGAGAGACACCAGCCCCCGCATCGTCATTTCGAAGCGAAGCGAGAAATCTTTTTCATTGGCGATCCGGCGGTCGATGACAGGAAACCAAAACGGGAATCTTCTATCAAGAGACCTTCTGGCATCGCCCCGTTTCGTCATCCTGAGCGGCGAGAAACGTCGTATGTGAGATAACGAATGCCAGAACAGCTGCGACCTCTTCATCGATCGCGGCGAAGCCGCCACCGATTAGCCTTCCCCATTACTATGAAAACATCTCGCGATTGAAAAATGGCGCAAAAAGCTCCCCCTCTATAACTTTCCCATTA
>CAKPUX010000039.1 GCA_934193095.1 uncultured Dialister sp.
TGTCCATCCTTCTTGACCGCGAGGATGGTGGTGGCGTGAAATAGAGAGTCTTGGGACATGGGGTGTTCTCCTTTATCGTATTGGCTAAGGGAAATAGTGTTCAGGGTTAGCCCCTCGGGGCGTTGCCTGCGTGCGAAAGAGGTTCAGCGGGTTCTACAGGTTCAGAGGGTTCAGATGGTTCTACAGGGTTGGTGCGGCGCATAAAATCAAAAACGCCGCGAGTATATATGAGGCAATGCCCGCATTCCAAATTCTCCCTCCTTCCTCTGAAAGGAGAGCGTACTATCGCGATCCGCTTCCTCTAAAAGAGGAAAACCCGCGCAGAGGAAGGGGTTGACATTTTTATTTGCGTCGCTTTGCAACGCCTCGACTTATCTAAAACTCACGACGCCTACTTATTTTATGCGCCGCTCCGCAACCTTGAACCTGTCAACCTGAACCCGTCGCGCCAGCGACTAGACTAGAACGCAAAGAGACTCATCTGTTCTTCTTCCGGCAGTCCTTTGAGGACGCCCATGGAGTCTAAGGTATCTATGATGGACTGGCTGACCTTGCCTCGTTTCTTGAGATCCTCCTTCGAGGTGAAGGGATGATCCTGTCTGGCAATGACGATCTCCTTGGCCACGGCATCGCCAAGAGCAGGGATGCAGTTGAATGGCGGCAGGAGTTTCCCATCGACCATGAGGAATTGCGAAGCGTCAGATTTTTCCAAATCAATCGGCAGGAAGGAGAGGCCGCGCAGGTACATTTCAGCAGCGACTTCGATGACGGTCGCATTTCCTTTTTCCACGGCTGTCGGCTTGTCGAGCGCTGCGATGCGGGCCAGCTCCTGCTTCATGGACGCAAGGCCGCGCAGGATGACGGGTGCATTGAAGGAGCCTTCGGCACGGATGGTGAAGTAGGCGGCATAGTAGGCCAGCGGCTGATAGACCTTGAACCATGCAATGCGGAAGGCCATCATGACATAAGCGACGGCATGGGCTCTCGGGAAGAGGTAGCCGATCTTGAGACAGGAGTCGATGAACCACTGCGGTACGTGCGCGGCGTCAAGCTCGGCGCGGTTATTCGAGCCGCCTTTTTCGAGGCCCTTGCCTTTACGGACATTTTCCATGACTTTGAAGGATGTCAGGGGCTTCACGCCATGCTGGATGAGGTAGTTCATGACGTCGTCTCGGGTAGAGATCGCATCCTCCAGTTTGACGACGCCGTTCTTGATGAGGTCCTGGGCATTGTTCAGCCATACGTCAGTGCCGTGGGAGAAGCCGGAAATACGAACCAGCTCCGAGAAATTCTTCGGACGAGTGTCTTCGAGCATGCCGCGGACGAAGGGCGTCCCGTATTCCGGCAGGCCGAGGGCTCCGACGGTGACGCCTTTATTTCCGATCGCACTCGCAAGCTCATCCGGCGTCAGGCCCAGTGCCTCGGGCGAGCTGAAGAGGGACAGTGTCTTCTGGTCGTCGAAGGGGATCTTCAGCGGGTCGATACCGGTGATATCCTGCAGCATACGGATGACCTTCGGATCATCGTGGCCCAGAATATCCAGCTTCAGCATACGGCCGGAGATGGAGTGGTAATCGAAGTGTGTGGTGATGGTCCCGGGGATCTGCCGGCCATTCTCATCCTTCAGGTATTTTTTATTCGCGGCGTACTGGAGCGGCGTGAAATTGTGAATATCCATATCACGCGGGCAGACCATGATGCCTGCCGGATGCTGGCCGGTCGTGCGCTTCACTCCGGCTACGCCGGCTGAAAGTTTTTCGATGAAAATATCATTGAATGTCAGCCCGCGGTTCTCCGCGTATTTCTTGACGAAGCCGTAAGCCGTTTTATCCTGAATGCCTGCGATGGTGCCGGCGCGGAAGACATTGTCGCGGCCGAAAAGTTCTTCGGTGTACTTGTGCGCGACACCCTGGTCATCCCCGGAAGAGAAATTGAGGTCGATATCCGGTACCTTGTCTCCATCGAATCCGAGGAAGACGGCGAACGGAATGTCATGCCCGTTCTTCGCGAGGTCGCTCCCGCACTTCGGGCATTTCTTATCCGGCAGGTCGAAGCCGCCGCCGACAGAGCCGTCTTCGAAGAAATGGGTCCAGTGGCACTTCGGGCAGACGTAGTGCGGCGGGAGAGGATTCACCTCTGTGATGCCTGACATCGTCGCGACGAAAGAGGAGCCGACAGATCCTCGCGAGCCGACGAGGTAGCCGCGGTCATTCGAGTGTTTGACGAGCTTGTGCGCGATGTAGTAGAGGACGCCGTAGCCATGATTGATGATCGGCGTGAGTTCAAGCGTCAGGCGGTCCTGTACGACCTTCGGGAGCGGATCGCCATAGATGGCCTTCGCATTGTCGTAGCACATCTGGACGAGCTTCTCATCCGCACCTGCGATTTTCGGGTTATAGGATTTCCACTCTTCGGCGAGCGGCTTTAAGACTTCGCACTGCTCGGCGATCTTTCTGGTATTCGTGACAACGATTTCGATGGCTTTTTCCTTGGGAAGGTAGCTGAATTCGTCCAGCATTTCCTGCGTGGTACGGATGTAAACGGGCGGATGGGACTCGATCTTTCCCGGCTTCTCCCAGTTCGAGAGGAGAATGTCACGATTTCTCTGGTCTTCCGCAAACATGTAGTGGGCGTCGGATGTCGCGCAGCAGGGCATGCCCGCCTTGTCGGCGATTTCGATGACCCTGCGGTTCAGGTCTTCCAGATCTTTCTTCGTATTGATCTTGCCATACTTGTCGTCATTGATGAGAAATTCATTGTTCCCAAGTGGCTGAACTTCGAGGTAATCGTAGAATTTCGCTTTTTGGATGAGTTCTTCATCACTCTCCCCTGCAAGGACCGCACGGAAGAACTCTCCCATGACGCAGGCAGAACCGTAGATCAAGCCTTCGTGAAGCTCTTCCAGAATGGGCTTCGGGATGAGCGGACGTTTTCTGTAAAATTTGAGATGTGACAGTGTCACCATGCGGTACAGATTACGCAGACCGGTGATGTTCTTCGCAAGGATGATGATATGCCCATACTGCTGGCGGTCGGCATCCGGATCGGCCGGGATCTCATCGATCATGTACCCTTCCATGCCATAAATGACCTTCTGGTGGTACTTGTCTGCGAGGTCCTGAATCTTCGGGAACGCCTGAATGACGCCATGGTCTGTGATCGCGACCGCCGGATGATGCCACTTCGCGGCCGTCTTGATGATTTCTTCATTGTCGATAAGTCCGTCAAGACTCATCTTCGTGTGCAGATGAAGCTCGACGCGTGGCGTCTCGTAATTGTCCTCGTGATCGATCTTGACGGTCTCCCCCTTCTCCATCTGTGAGAGCTCGAGGACGAGGCCGCCGGAGTACTTGTCGAGGCGCACATTGCCGCGCACCTTGACCGTCGTCCCCGGCTTCAAAGACTCGACAGCTTCTGCTTCCTCGGGTCGGTCGAAAAACTTCTTGCACGGGATGCCATTCGTTTCATCGGCCAGATTCATGAGGAGGAGTTTCTTTTTGCTGCGAAGCTCGCGGACTTCGATAGAAATCACCGTGCCGACAAAAATGACGCCGTCCTTCTCTTCATTCACGGTGCGGATCTCGATGGCGTCTCCCGTGATGTGCTTCCGTCCAAGGTATATGCCATTCACTGCGCTGCCTTTTTTGGCAGCGGGCGCAGGCGCTATGAAAGCGCTCTTTGGCAGGACACTCGAAAGAGAAGGCAGACTGCTTGGCATGGAAATCCCCGGCATCGGTGTCTCATCCGATAAAGACGGTGCCGCCATTTCCGCCTCCTGCGCCGCTGCGATGTCATCCGCAGTCGGGAAGACAGGGATATCCGGCGCAAGGCTGTAGCTCTCCATGGGTTCTTCCGGCGGCGGGAAATCCACCGGCGGCATATCCGGATCCATCATGGGCGCTGCTGGCGCAAAAACCATGCCCGACACATCATCCCCATTGATATAGATCGTTTCCACGCATGCCAAAGCCGGCCCCATATCTTTGAGCGCCTTCAATGCAGCTTCTTTATGGTCGGCCTTGATGTACCATGCGCGGCTCTCGGTGTCGATCTCCATCAAAGTTATGACGGATCCCGCCTGTCGGGACTTCAGACGATACTTTCCCATAGGATCTCCTTTCGAGGTATAGATAACACAGGTGGTGGCATTTCGACTTTTTAGGATTGAAAAATGAGGGATTAGGGATTAGGGATTAGGGATTAGAAATCCCAATGGACTAGTGACTGGTGACTAGTGACTAGTCACCTTCGGGCATCGCCATGATTTATGCTCCGCGGCGCTTCTAGGGAAACACTGATTAAATCGTTGTCAGATTTCATTCTTGGATTTTTATACAGAGCAAGGAATCATCTGACGCGAATAGCGAGCTATTTAAGGAAGATGATGACGAAGCTATGTATAAAAATCCATATGAAATCTGACTCTGCGATTTAATCAGCGTTTCCCTAGATTTGATGCGCCGCTCCACCATTTCTCATTTCTAATTTCTCATTTCTAAGCACTTCTATGCTCCCTTCTTCACTGCCTTAGGGGAGGGCGGCTCGGATGGCTGGGGAGGATCATCCGGTTTCACCTTATAGGTGATGACAGTATCGACAGGTTCATAGTCAGAGAAGAAGCTGTCGTGGTAGATGCGGCCGTCAGCCCACTTGACAGACTGTGTGACGAGGACATTGTGCCCCTCATGGCCTTCCTCGACCTTCTTCTCCTCTTCCTGCGAAGGGTCGATACGGGTCACGGTCTTAAAGGGCAGGACTTCGTCGCTCTTCTTTGCAATCTCTACGAAAGAGGGCTTGTCTTCCTGATTTCCTAAGATACGCACGGTCACAGCCCCCGGTTCGTAGACCGCATAAATGTAGACGCCATGCTTCAAATGATTCAGGAAGCAGAAATCGAGCGATCCTTCCGCGACGGTCGCATCACGCCCGATCGGTGCATAGGATGCCGGCGAATAGTGGCAGGTACGCTCTGTCACAGCAAGCCCTGACAGGATGACGGCATTGAAAAGCGTCGTACTCACCTGACAGACGCCGCCGCCTGTCCCCGGCTCGACCTTGCCATTGATAATGACAGGGGCTTCGAGATAACCATTCGCACTGGAGCGGGAGCCTGTCGCCTGATTGTAGGAGAAAGACGCGCCCGGTGCGACGTACCTGCCGCTGATGCTGTTCGCAGCGATCTCGATATTTCTGCTGCGGTTGCCGCCGGCGTAAAAGGTGGTCGTGTATTCGGCAAGAACCGCATTGATTTCCTTGGCAGCCTCTTTTGTCATATTCGGCTGCTGGATATCTGTCGCTGGGATCTCCACCTCTCCGCTTTCACCCTTTTGGAGCTGGAGCGCGGCTGCTTCATCCAATGCCGCCTTGTCGATTTTCATGGAAGGCCTGCCTTCATCGAAGGAGACAGATCCGTCTTTCCCAAACCGGGGCTTCGCATTGACAGGAGGCTTCGCATACTTGGTGGCCAGCTGGGCGATGTCTTGCGTGAGCCGCTCCTCATCAAAAGAAGCATTGATGGCTGCACTATGCCCTGTGAGGAGGATCCGCCAGCGATCGCACCAGCGCTGAAAGAGCCCGCCAGTCCGACCAAGCGCCATGGCTTTCTCTATGGCTTTCTTGTCATAGCGGACAGAAAGCGACTGAAAAGAGATCTCTTCGTGAACATCCCCCTTCGTGAGTAGCAGCTTTCCATGCAAAAGATCCGCATTTTTCACAGAAAAAAGCTCTTTGAGCTCTTCCTCCGTCGCGCCGCCTGCCTTTGTCCCATGGATGGTGACGCCAGGGATGACCTTGCCGTCACTCGTCCATAGAAATGGCGCGCTTCCGATGCCGATAACAGCCAATGTGAAAACCAGTCCGAATATCCGCTTCCAGCGGTATCGTCTTTTAGTCAATGATAGTCCCTTCGTTTCATATATGGTATTTGAGGTTTATGGGTTCAGGGTTGTGGGTTCAGGGTTCAGGGTTGTGGTGCAGCGCATAAAAATTTGGAAGCGCCGCGGAGTATAGATAATGGCGATACCCGAAGGTGGTAGTTAGTCACTAGTCACTAGTATTGCGTATCTCGATTAAGCGGACTTTCAATCGCCATACAAATGTAGTCAGAATTAGCGTCGTAGCGACTTGCTTCCCCCTTCGGGGGAAGTGCCGAAGGCAATAGGGGCATGCTAGCGGTATAGCGTGCTATGTTGAATAGTCCGATGCTATCGATATTCCAACACTTTCATGCAATACCGCTACGTAGCCCCCTCAGCCCTTCGGGCAGCTCCCCCGATGGGGAGCCAAGATATTCCACCACTTCTTACAAAGTCCAGAAGTTAACAAATCGCTATACTAGTCACTCCTAATCCCTAATCCCTAGCCACTAATCCCTAGTCACCAGTCACTAGTCACTGCTTCCCCCTCAAACAATACTTCAGCAGCAAATCTTTGAGTTCGAGCTCCGAGGCGCCTTGGCGGGAGGCGAGCTGGTACTTCATGATTTCCAGAAGAAACCACTCGGCCTCTTCTTCCGTGACCTTTCTGGCCTCGGCCTGCACAGCCCGCCACTGCCATGAAGATCTCACACCCAGCGCCTGCTGGATACGGGTAGGCGGTACGCGGTTCCTTTCCATTTCCTTCAAGATCTTGATCTTGCGGAATTTGGAAGAAAGGAGACCGAGATTTTTGATCGTGGTGGTCATATCCGTGAAGACGCGATCCGCACTCTCTAAGACCAGCTGTGACTTTTTGTCCAGAAGAGCATCGACGAATTTGAAGATCCCCTGATTCATGTAGTCGGGAAGTGCAAGCTCCAAAAGCTCCTTCGTCACGACGGACTTTTCCCCGCACATCAGTACCATCTTATCACATTCCGTCTGCAAAAGGGGAAGGGAAATCGTATCCCACGAGGAGAGTACATCCTCCAAATAAGTCCGTGCGGAGAAATCGACACGCTTGCCCGCTGCTGACAAGAGACGTATCATCGCACCTGTCGCATCACGCGGCAAAAGGAGCGAAAGCTCTTCACTGTAGCAGACAGACAGCAGCCCTTTCACGATCTTCGTTCGCTTGTCCGGCTTTCCATCGAGCTGGATCAGGCAGAAAATATCAGGCGGCAGGCCTTCGAGCCTCTCCACAAAGTGGAGGGCCGCCTTTTCTTCTTTCTCTGCTTTCGAAATGCGCTTCAGGAAAGGGGGATTGTGTATCACGACCGCAGTCGCACTGGAAAAAAGCGATTGCCCTGCCAGGGCATTCTCATACTCTTCCAGACTTCCCTCTCCATCGAACAGAACGGGATCGGGCGGATTTCCCTCGAAATAGGCTTTGAGCAGCCCCTCCCGTCGAAGAGCCAGTGATACCAGGTCTTCCCCATAGAGAAAGCAGCAGTTCTTTTTATTTAACTTTTTGGCAGGCATAAGTGTTCGTCCTTGTATAAATGTAAACGGGAATCGGGAGTGCATAGTATTTCGTTTTCTAAATAACTGGCATTTAAGTCAACTTCCGAATTAAGTTAGGAGTGAGGAGTTAGGAGTGAGGAGTGAAGGTACGGCGCATAAAATCAGGAAGCGCCGTGGAGTTTTATATAAATGATGAACAAACTGTTTTATATAATAAAAAAGGGGGGTATTGGGGCGCTATATGAATTGTGCGCCCCTTCCACCACTTCTCACTTCTAACTTCTCACTTAGTCCAGAAGTTAACAAATCGCTATACTAAGAATTGGGGATTAGGGGCGCAAAGTGACTCGTGACTGAAATCCCACCTTCGGGCATCGCCACCATCTATACTCCGCGGCGCTCCCATATTTTTATGCGCCGCACCACCCCCGCCCTACCTATAGAACCTGCTGAACCTCTTTCGCAAAAAATCAAAGGGCAGCACGCCCCACGGGCTAACCGCGGTCACCAGTCACTAGTCACCAACTTCCACCCATTCTTGTACACGATCTCCTGCATCCCCTTCTGATACAGGTTCACAGACGGGATGTCTTTGAAATCGAAAAGCTCCATATCTTCATAGGCATGGACGAGACGGGTCCCGCCGTAGATGACCAGCTCGGGCGCCATGGTCTCCGCGTCTTTTTCCGTATATTCTTGAAAGCCATGGCTGCCGGTGATCCACAGGGTATGAGGAGATGCTTTCGGCATGGGTCTTCGTCCGGAAAGGAAGATGTCCTTCTCCCCCATCACCATCTGCCAGCTGCTGCCATTGGTGATAAAGTGCAGCTCATCCAAAGAAAGTGCGGCCCTTCCCAGACATCGCACGCGCGCTGTCTGCCCCGCCAGAAGCTGCGTCGCCCATTTCCGAGGATCGCCGCCTGTCACCCAGATCTCCCTGACAGGTATCCCCATCACGAGAGGGAGCGGTTTATCGACATCCTCCAGATCCAGAATGAGTACATCTGCCTCCTCTACCCCTTCATAGGCAAGGATGGAATTCCACTCCCAGACAGCAGTGTGTGAGGAGATGCGGCTTGCCTTATAGTATAAGATGTTTCGCCCGTCATTGACAAGAAGGATTCCGCGGTCACCGCCAAGATCCGGGCAGATGACGCGGGTCGAAGGCGCCAGGAGCTGAGCCGTCGCTATGGCAAGAAAAAGAAGCGACAGCATGCCTCCGGCAGCCATGCGAGAGTGACCGGAAAGCCGCTTTCTGAAATACACCGCCGCAAGGAGTGCATAGTAAAAGGCTATTTCTAAAGAAGAAAGACCGCCTGTCACAAGCTGCGCTCCCCTGGCCGAGGAGAGGAGAAGATTCAGACGCAGGGCTAAAAAGACCGCATAGTCTGCCGCATAGAGAAGCCCTGCCATCAGCGGACGGCAAAGAAGGGAGACGAGCGCTGCGATAAGCCCAGCGATGATGACCCATTCCAGAAATGGCGTGACGAAAAGATTCGCAAAGATGAAATACACCGGAAAGCGATGGAAATCATAGAGCATGATCGGTATCGTGAGAAGCTGCGCCGCTGAAGACAGCGCGATCCCTTCCTTCACCCATTTCGGCAGCTTTTGGAAAGGGCTCATCCAGCGGAGGATCGGACGGTAAAAGAGGAGAATCCCCGCGGATGCGCCGACTGAGAACTGAAAGCTCACATCGTACACATAGTAAGGATCCCAGAGCAGCATGCCAAAGACCGCCGCCCCCAGAAGATTCAGCGTCGCCCTCTCCCGGTCAAGGAAAATCCCAACGACAGAGAGGATCCCCATGACCGCCGCACGGATGACGGGCGGCACAAGCCCTGAGAGCACCGCGTAAAACAGCACAAGCAGGATGGCCGGCAGGATCACAAGGCGTCGCGGCAGCGAGAGCCAGCGTCCCAAAAGGTACAGGAAGCCAAAGAGCAGCGCCACATGCGAACCCGAGACAGAGAGAATGTGGATGATGCCCGTCGCGGAGAATGACGTCATGACCTCTTCCGGAATATCATTATAATTTCCTCCGAAGAGGAGCGTCATCAGGATCGAAAGGCGCACCGGATCCATGTAAGGCGCAAATGTCTCTTTCAGCGACTGCTTCATCTCCGAAGAGAATCTCTCTATGCGATAGGCACCACTCTCACCGGCAAAGGCGGGATGCATGCCTTCGGTGAGATACAGCCTTCCAAGGAGATGGCGGCTCCGATAGCGTCCCGTGAGATCGATCTTTCCCGGATTCTGATACAGGCGGATCGGGCTCATTTCTCCTTCGGCGTAAAGGCGGTCCCCGGGATGGAAATGCCTGGTCTCCTTCTGATCATAGAGGTAGCACGTCCCCGAAAGCGGCTGGAGCGTCCCATCGGCGTATCGGATGGAAACGAGCGCAAGCGCATATCTCGCATAGCCCTCCTCCCCTTTTTGTACCAGCGGCTCCTCCATGACGATACCTTCATAGGTGCCTGCGCTTCGGCTCGCCCAGTGCGACTGCTCCTGCCACAGGGCATCAGAGAGTGCCATGCGGAAAGCACCGATCGTCAGAAGAGAAAGCGCCGCTCCCAAAAGGACAAGGGAAAAGCGGCGGCGAAAATGACCATAGAGAAGGAAAAGCACACCGGAAAGGAGCAGCAAGGCATACCCATAAGGCAGCAGAAAAGGCGGAAGCTCCTCGAAAAGAAAAACTCCCGCTGCCAGCAAAAGCGCACTCCAGAAAAGCCCCAGCCGGATCATCATAGGGTGATCTTATCCGCTATCTTCTTGTAACGACTCTCACCGATAGAGGGCACCTTTTTGAGCTCCTCCTTCGAGGAAAAGCGGCCATGCTCCTCACGGTAGCGGATGATCTTCTCCGCCGTCACCTGACCGACGCCCGGGAGTGCTTCGAGCTCTTTCGCGCTGGCGGCATTGATAGAGATGAGCCCGCTCCCCCGTGCATCCGCCTGCTCCGGATCAAGCGGAATATGGATCTTCATCCCGTCAGAAAGCGGCTCGGCCATATTGATATCTTCCATAACCGCATACGGCAGCACATCACCCGCAGCCTTCACCGCATCGAAGAAGCGACTTCCCTCAGGAAGCTCATAGACACCCGGCTGCCTCACGGCACCCGTCACATAGACGAGGAGCGTCCGGGAAGACTCCTTGCCGGAAAGCTCGACCACAGGAAGCGGCTCCTCTTTCGTCTCCCCTGCGGTATGCCACAGAAAAAAGGCCGCTCCCAGAGCCAGAAGAGCCGCCGCAAAACAGATCACAAGGATCCGTCGGCTTTCCTCTTCTCGTCCCATGGGAATGGCCTCCTGTATGCTTCATTCAAAACCGGAATATCACTTATCCCCTTCCCCCAAAGAGGAATGAGAAATAAGGAATGAAGGTGCGTCCTGAAGCATCATCCATCAATCTGATGACACTAGCGAAACGCAACATGCGTTCCGTCTTCGCATGAAAATATGTCGCAGAATGCAACGGACTCATTGGGTGCAACGGGTGCTGATCCCCAAACTCCGCCCCTCGTCACTTATTCTCTTTTTCCTGCTGACGGGCAGCGGCGGAATTGGAATCGATCAGGCTCTGACGGTTCTTTTTCAGGCTGTCTAAGACATTTTCCATATTTGTTTCCACGTACTTCAGGACATCTGTCGCATAGGTGACAGAGCTGGTGCGGAGCTCATCAGCGGATTTATTGGCCGAAGAGATCACTTCATTGGCACGCTCCTGCGCCTGCTTGACAAGTTCGCTTTCTTCCGTGATGCGGGCGATATAATCCTTCGCCTGCGCCACCGTGTCCTCTGCTTTCTTTTCTGCGTCGAGCATGATACGCTCTTTGTCCGCGACGATGCGGCGTGCGCTCTCGAGTTCATTCGGGAGCGACTGATTGATGGCATCGATCAGTCGTTCGATCTCATCCTTATCCACCAATTTCTTATTGGTGAGCGGTACTTCACTCGCGTTATTGATGACATTTTCTAATTCTTCTAAGAGTTTTCTTGTGTCCATAATTGCAAGCCTCATTTCTTTTTCGAAGTTTGAGAAAAAAGCCGATAGCGATCAGCGATTCTCTACCTTTTTCTTGATCATTTCCTGTACATAGGGCGGGACCATCCGGGTAATATCACCATCAAAATGGGCCAGCTCACGAACGCCGGTAGACGACAGATAAGAATAGCGTCCGTCCGTCATGAAGAATGCGGTCTCCAGCGTGGGATCGATCTGTTTGATCATGAGCGCCCGCTGAAATTCGTATTCAAAATCACTGAACGCACGAAGTCCGCGAATCAGAAGATGGCAATTCTTCTTCGCTGCGTATTCATTCAAAAGACCATCAAAAGCATCCACTTCGACATTGGGAATGTCTTTGGTCGTCTCACGAAGCATATCCAACCGTTCTTCCGTAGTAAACATATAATGCTTGGTCGGGTTTAAAAAAGCTGCCACAATCAGTTTATCGACCAGACAAGCGCTTCTTTTGATGATATCCAGATGACCATAGGTCACCGGGTCGAAACTTCCTGGGCAAATCGCTATTTTCATTGCACTTCTCCCTCTGTAGATCTGCACAGCAGATAGGTAACAACAATGGCCCCCACTTTTTTCTCTTTCCAGACTTCACACCGGTCAGCAAAGAGTGATACATCCGGGGGTTCTGATATAGAATGTTCTGCAATAATGATCGCATGATCAGCAGGAAGGCCGCAGTCGAAAACCATCGCCAGTACTTCATTGATATAGCCCTTCCGATACGGAGGGTCCATGAAAATATAATCAAAGGTCCTGCCCTGAAGAGACTTCAGCGCAGCCCCTACATCTCTCGATATGATCTGTACCTGATCTTCTACATGGCACTTCTTCGCATTTTCGCGGATGATGCGGCCCGTTGTCTTGTCGATAAAGACCGCAGACGATGCATACCGGCTGAGCGCCTCAAGCCCCATCGCGCCTGTCCCGGCGAAAATATCAAGGACATCCGTCTCAACGAGCCCCACATTGGCAAGTACATTGAAAATGCTTTCCCGTACCCGTCCCAGCGTCGGTCTCGTCGTATTTCTTCCTACGGGTGCCAAAAGGTTCGTGCCTTTGGCTTTTCCACCAATAATCTTCATATCTGTTTCCTCATCGTGATTTCAGCAGGAAACCTGCTGATTACACTCATAGTCATTATAGCATAAATGAAGGAAATTGGAATTAGAAATTTGTGACAGGTAGTAGCCAGGGATTAGGGATTAGGGATTAGGGATTAGGGATTAGGAGTGACTGGAAGACATCAGACTCCCGTATCGTCATTTCGAGCGCAAGCGAGAAATCTTTTTCGTTTGCGGCCAGGCGGACTATGATAGGAAAGCCCAAACAGGAAACCTGCTATCAAGAAACCTTCGGGCATCACCGTTTACCCAAACGGTGCTCGGGTACTCTCATAAATCGCCTGGTTGAAACACTTTTCTCCACTCTTTTTCATACCGCCAGTGCCCTATCCGCCCCTTCGGGGCACCTTCCCCTCGAGGGGAAGGCTGACGATACGAGGGAAGCCTGCTACCAAGAGACTTTCGGGCATCGCCACTTTTTGTACTCCACGGCGCTTCCATACTTTTATGCGCCGCACCGCACCCGTTGAACCATCTAAACCTGTAGAACCCGCTCCCCTTCTTTCGCTAACCCCAAGCCAAAAGAGCCACAGAAATGCGGCGCATTTCTGTGGCTCTTTCCTCTCTTAGCAGTACGCGAGTGCTGCTTCAAGTCTATCCATGGTCTTTTCTCTTCCGAAAAGTTCCATCATTTCAAACATGCCCGGGCCCTGGGTCGCACCGGTCAAAGCGATACGGGTCGGTTCGTAAGCAGCCTTGCCCTTGATGCCCTGTGCTTTCATGCATGCATTGAAGCATTTCTTGATCTCTGCCTGATCGAAGGTCTCAAGTGCTTTCAGATCTTCGATGAAGGCTTTAAGGAGCTTGCCGCTGGTTTCTGCCTTCATGATGGCAAGGACATCTTCATCGGTCAACTCTGGCATATCTTCGAAGAAGAATCTCAGCTCATCGGCTGCCTGACCTGCGAAGTAGATGTGGTCTTTCATGAACCAGATGACCTTCTTCAGCCAGTCTTTCTTTTCTTCACTGACTGCAGCATCCACATAGCCGGCTTTCACAAGGAATGGGACGATCAGATTATAGAGCTGGTCTGCGTCCAGCTTCTTCATGTACTGGAAGTTGATCCAGTTCAGCTTATTGATATCGAAGACAGCATCATTCGAGGAGACACGCTTCATGGAGAACTGCTTGATGAGCTCTTCTTCCGTAAAGATTTCCTGTTCGCCCTTCGGAGTCCAGCCAAGGAGCGCCAGATAGTTCACGACTGCTTCCGGCAGGTAGCCCATATTTCTGTATTCGGTGACAGAGGTCGCCCCATGGCGCTTGCTCATCTTCTTATGATCTTCGCCGAGGATCAGGGAGATATGTCCAAATTTCGGAGGTTTATAGCCAAGTGCTTCATAGATGGCAAGCTGACGCGGGGTATTCGAAAGATGCTCTTCGGCACGGATGACATGGGTGACTTCCATGAAGGCATCATCGATCACGACAGCGAAATTATAGACCGGGATACCGTCGGATTTCATGATGATGAAATCACCGACACCGGCTGCCTGGAATTCGACATGGCCGCGGACCATGTCATCAAAAGCGAAGACACCGTCTTTTCTGACCTTGAGACGGACGACCGGCTTTCTGCCTTCCGCTTCGTACTTGGCTTTTTCTTCTTCGGTGAGGTGGCGGCAGTGTTCATCATAGATCGGAGTCTTGCCGGCATCGAGCTGCGCCTTGCGGCTTTTTTCCAGCTCTTCTGCGCTGCAGTAGCAGTAGTACGCTTTGCCTTCATCGAGAAGTCTCTGTACTTCCTTCTTGTAGAGATCGAGGCGTTCGGTCTGGCGGTACGGGCCATGCGGGCCGCCTACGTCGATGCCTTCATCCCAGTTCATGCCGAGCCATTTCAGAGAATCTTTGATATTCTCTTCGGATTCCTTGGTGGAACGCTTCAGATCCGTATCTTCGATGCGGACGAGGAAGGTGCCGTCAGCGTGACGAGCAACCAGCCAGTTGAAGAGCGCGGAGCGCGCACCACCGATATGAAATGGGCCTGTCGGGCTCGGGGCAAAACGAACTTTTAATTTCTTTTCCATCTGTTAAAACTCCTTCTTATTTTCTATAAATGATAACGGATGCCAGAGCCGCCATACCTTCCCTGCGGCCCACTGCACCCAATTTTTCATTCGTGGTGGCTTTCACACCCACCTGATTCTCGGAAATCCCGAGAAGATGCGCGATCGATGCTTTCATTTCCGCTATATGCGGCGCAAGCTTCGGCTTCTCCGCGATGACCGTGCTGTCGATATTTCCAGCCTGCCAGCCTTCTTCGGAAAGGACGCGCTTCACTTCGAGCATGAGCTTTTTGCTGTCCGCTCCCTCATAGCGAGGATCGGTATCAGGGAAATAGTGCCCGATATCGGGAAGACCTGCTGCGCCCAAAAGCGCATCCATGATGGCATGCAGCAGCACATCCGCATCCGAGTGGCCCAAAAGGCCGCCTGTCTTTGCGATCTCTACACCGCCAAGCATGAGCGGACGGCTTTCATCGTATCGATGTATATCATACCCCTGTCCGATACGGAAGGGCAAGCCCTCTTTTTCGATCATTTTTGTAAACCGGCTCCAATCTCCCGGTGTCGTTACCTTGAAAAACTGTTCTTTCCCGGGCAGCACCGTGACCGGCACGCCCGCTTTTTCCAGGATCGAAGCGTCATCCGTGATCCCTTCTTCGGAGGAAAGAGCTTCCATCGACGCTTTGAGCAGCTTCGAAAATGCCCCCTGCGGCGTCTGTGCGCGGAAAAGGCGGCTTCGATCCAGCGTTCCCTGCACCAATTCTCCATCGACCTCCTTGATGGTATCCACACAGGGGATACCGACCACGACGGCCGGATGTGCCTCGCTGATGGCAGCAAAGGCCTCATCAATGGTCTTCCCATCGACGAAAGGACGCGCCCCATCATGCACAAGGACTTTTTCCGAATCCTTCGCAAGACAGGAAAGTCCATTCTTCACCGACTGGGTGCGCGTCGCTCCGCCCGGCGCGAAGCGGACAGGGATATGATGCTCGATCCCTTTCAATATGTCAGCAAAAATCGGCTGTTCCTCAACCCTTGCGACGATGATAAGCTCTTCCAGAAAGTGGCTCTGAAAGACATGCCTTAGCGTATAAGAAATCAGCGAATGGCCCCGATGCTTCAAGAGAAGTTTATTCACCGGAGCCCCCATGCGGCTGCCCTGACCGGCAGCCACCAGTATGAGACTGTTCATAAATACATGTACTCCTAAATGGGTTTGAGTGTTCATGGCTAGCCCGTGGGGGCGGCTCGCACCTTGATTGGGGATGAAAGCTTTGCTCGAATGAGGAATTAGGAATGAGGAATTAGAAATGAAGGTGGCGGCTTCGCCGCGAATATATATGGGGCGATGCCCGAAGGCCGGAGGATAGAAGTCAGATGTCTGATGTCTCCTAATCTCCTAGTCTCTTAGTCACCCAGTCACCAGTCACCAGTCACTAGTCACTCCTAATCCCTAATCCCTAGCTACTAATCCTATTCTTCGAGCTTCGCAAAGATCATCTTCCCGGCCGAGGTCTGGAGAACCGATGTAATGATGACGGCGACTTCCTTACCGATGCTTTTGCTGCCGTCTTCGACAACGATCATCGTGCCGTCATCAAGGTAGGCGACTCCCTGGCCTTCTTCCTTGCCATTCTTCACAAGCTGGACGAAGATCTGCTCGCCGGGAATGACGGCCGGCTTCACAGCGATGGCGAGGTCATTCACATTGAGGACAGCGACGCCCTGCAGCTCCGCCACTTTATTCAGATTGTAGTCATTGGTGATGATCTTGTAGCCCTTTTCACGGGCGAGCTTAATGAGCTTGGAGTCCACCTCACTGATCTCCTCGAAATCATCGGTGATGATCTTGATGTCATCGCGATTCTTCTTGCGCATATGGTTCAGGATATCCAGTCCGCGGCGGCCGCGATTCCTCTTCAGTACGTCCGAGCTGTCAGCGATCTTCTGCAATTCTTCCAGCACAAAGACAGGCACCACGATAGGGCCTTCCAAAAATCCGGTTTGGAAAATATCTGCCACACGTCCATCGATGATGATATTCGTATCCAGCAGCTTACCGATGCGCTGTTTTTCCTTTGATTTCTTTTTCTCGCTCTTTTCTTCCGCATGCAGCTTAAACCAGCCGACCATCTCCGGCTTCTTGCTGACTGCGAGATGCATCCCCAGATACCCGAGCACGATGGACAGTACGACAGAGACATACGGCCCGATGAACGGCACCGAGCTGAAAGCAAGTCCGACCAGATTTGCAATGATGAGCCCCAGAAAGAGCCCGAGCGTCCCTGCGATGAGATCCTGCGTACTCATGGCAGACAGCGACTTCTCCATCCGCGATGTCAATGCGAAAAGGCGGGAAATCAGGTAGGGCGATACAGCGCAGCCCACGACAGCTCCTAAAATACCACCCAGAAGCATCGTGGCCAGAGACATGAAGGTGATCCCCAGAATGGTCTCCGTCAGGACAGAGTTCGGGAGCAGTGCCGTCAGCACTGACTCGCCCTGTCTGGAAAGCACGACGCCAAGAACGGTAAAGAGCAGGATGAATATCAATCGTAATACTTTTTCCGGCATCTTGAATCCTCTTTGATTACACTATGTTTTTGTAGAAAACAACTTTTTCAGATAGTAAGTCCATTTTTACATTTTAAGTATCATCTTATTATAGCAAACTTTCGCTCTCATTTATACCGGAAATGAAAAATTTTGTTGATGATTGACAGTTTGCGGTTGGCAGGTTCAGCGGGTTCTATACGTTCAGAAGGTTCAAAGAGGTTGGTGCAGCGCTTCATCCTATAGAAACACCGCACCAACCCCTGAAATTTGAAAGCAGGGATGAGCAGCTAGGCAGAAGTCTCAAGTGACTGGTAACTCAATACCACCTTCGGGCATCACCTCATATATACTTGCGGCAAAGCCGCCACCTTCATTCCTCATTCCTCATTCAAACAGAGCTTTCATCCCCAAATCAAGGAGCAGCACGCCCCGTGGACTTCCCCTACTTCACGGCTTCCATCAAGTCTTTCAGATTTCTGACGAAGACGGTATGTTCTCTGACCTCGTCCAGATGATGCGCTTCATAATAGGCAAGGACTTCTTTTTTATTGCGTTCCGACAGGATGAAATGGGTAAATTTCATCTTGAGTGCTTCTTTGAGACGAAGAGTGACACGGGAAACAGGCATGATCTCTCCGGTAAGACCGATCTCTCCGAGTGCCATGAGGTTCTGCGGGATAGGGGCGTCGCCTCTGACGGAGATCAGTGAGAGCGCGACAGCCAGGTCGGCGGCAGTTTCCTTCACACGGAAACCGCCTGCCACATTGAGGTACACATCTTCGGTCGAGAAAGGGATACGCCCGCGGCGTTCCAAGACGGCGAGAAGGATGATCATGCGGTTGTAGTCATAGCCCGCCGCGATGCGGCGCGGGATGGCAAGGACCGAGTGTACGGTGAGCGCTTGGATCTCTACAAGGACAGGTCGCAGTCCCTCCATGCAGGCGACGACAGCCTGACCCGGTGTCTGGCTCGTGCGGTCACGAAGCAGGTATTTCGACGGGTCTTCGATCCCTTTGAGCCCCTGCCCCTCCATGACGAAGAGCCCGGACTCGGCAGTGGAGCCGAAACGGTTTTTCACCGTCCTCAGCACGCGGAACTGGTAGCTGCGGTCGCCTTCCAAGTAGAAGACCACGTCGACCATGTGCTCCAAGATGCGCGGTCCCGCGAGATTTCCTTCCTTCGTCACATGACCGATGATCATGACAGCGATATTCTCACTTTTCGCGAGGCGCACAAGTACGGCGGTGCAGTCGCGGATCTGCGCAGGACTTCCCATCGGGGATTCATTGGCAGAAAGATACATCGTCTGGATGGAGTCGATGACCAGCATGGATGGCTTTTCTTTCTCAGCCTCAGAGACGATGGCATCCAG